>NZ_JAVRFJ010000003.1:0-356935 GCF_031845845.1 Streptomyces gottesmaniae | reverse complement strand
GAGCAGGAGCGGGCGGAGCAGGGGCGGGCGGGGAGAGAGGGGACAGGTTAAGAAAGCGCTTTCCGGGCGGGAGCCTACTTCAGGTAGCCCAGGCCAGGGTGCACGGCCGTGTAGCCCTCGACCAGACGGCGTGCGACGTTGACCGAGTCCACCAGGGGATGCAGGGCGAAGGCCTTCACCGCGGTCGTACGGGACCCCGCCTCCGCCGCCGCCAGGACCTCGCGCTCCACGGCCTTGACCGCGCAGACCAGGCCGGTGGCGTGGTCCGGCAGGGGGGCGACGGAGACCGGGTGGGCGCCGTTGGCGTCGACCAGGCAGGGCACCTCGATGACGGCCTCGGTGTCGAGGGTCGCGAGGGTGCCCTGGTTGCGGACGTTGAGGATGAGCGTGGTGCGCTCGTCGCGGGCGATGGCCCGCATCAGGGCGAGGGCGACCTTCTCGTAGCCGCCGGAGAGGTCGTCGGCGTCGCGTTCGCCGGCGCCGGCCGTCTCCCGGTTCTCCGACATGTAGGTGGCCTCGCGCTCGGCGCGGGTGCGGTCCCAGGCCTTGAGGGCGTGGGCGTCGGGGCGGCGCATCTCCTCGTAGAAATGGGCCTGCTGGTCCTTGAGGAAGGCGCCGCGGGTCTTCTCGACCGCCTGGTAGGCGCGGACGGCCTCGCGGTTGAAGTAGTAGTAGTGCAGATACTCGTTGGGGATCGCGCCGAGGGACTGGAGCCAGTCGACGCCGAAGAGCTTGCCCTCCTCGAAGGAGCCGAGGAGGTCGCGGTCGGCGAGGAGGCGCGGGAGTTCGTCGCGGCCCGCGATGTGGAGGCCGCGGACCCAGCCGAGGTGGTTGAGGCCGACGTAGTCGATCCAGGCCTCGGCCGGGTTCGCCGCCCCGAGGACGCGGGCGATGCGGCGGCCGAGGCCCACGGGTGAGTCGCAGATGCCGATGACACGGTCGCCGAGGTGGCGGGACATGGCCTCGGTGACCAGGCCCGCCGGGTTGGTGAAGTTGATGACCCAGGCGTCGGGGGCGAGGCGGGCCACGCGCCGGGCGATGTCCACGGCGACCGGGACCGTGCGCAGGCCGTAGGCGATGCCGCCCGCGCCGACGGTCTCCTGACCCAGGACTCCCTCGGCCAGGGCCACGCGTTCGTCGTTCGCACGGCCCTCCAGGCCGCCGACGCGGATCGCGGAGAAGATGAAGTCGGCGCCGCGCAGGGCCTCGTCGAGGTCGGTGGTGGCGGTCACCTCGGGGGCGTCGGGGACGTCCGCCGCCTGCTCGGCGAGGACGCGGGTGACGGCGGAGAGCCGCTCGGCGTCCAGGTCGTGCAGGACGACATGGGTGACCCGGCCCTCGGCGCGGTCCCCGAGGAGCGCCCCGTACACGAGGGGCACCCGGAATCCTCCGCCGCCCAGAATCGTCAGCTTCACGCAACTACCACCTTTGCCGATCGTGCATGGGTGCGGGCTGTCCCCGCACCGTCTGCGCGGACGCTGCCATGTCCGTCCGCGCGGGCCCCTTCGGGACCGGCTGGGCGGACCCTTCCGGGACCGTCTGCCCGAGCGCGCCCGGGACCAACTGGGCGTGGTCTTCCGGCCCCGGGCACCCGGTCACGACCGGGGCCGGACACGCCGACTCCGCCCGGACCGGACGCGCCGCCCCATCTGGGGCCGGGCACCCAGACCCTTCCGGGACCGAACACCCCGCCCCCTCCACGACCGAAGGCGCCGCCCCTCCCAGGACCCGGCACCCGGACCCCTTCGAAACCGGACCGGAAAACTCCTCCAGAACCAGACACACCGACACCTCCGGCCCCGGGCACCCGGACCCCTCCAGGACCGGACCCGCCGACCCATCCGAGCCCGCGCACCCAAACCCTTCCAGGACAGGACCCGCCGCCCCGACCAGGCTCGGCCACCCAAACGCTTCCAGGCCCGAACAGGCCGACACCGCCGGGACAGCCGGGACCGAACGCGCCGCCCCACCCAGGCCCGCGCACCCAAACCCTTCCAGGCCCGGACCCGCCGCCCCCACCAGGCTCGGACACCTGAAACCTCCCAGGCCCGGCCCCGCCGACCCATCCAGGCCCATGCGCGCCAACCCTTCCGAGCCCAGCCCCCCGAACCGTCCGACACGTGTCAGCCGCCCCGCCCCGAGGGGCGTTCATGGCGTGACCACTTCGACCCCCGCCTCCTCCAGCGACGCTCGGGTGGCCTGCTCCACCGGGCCGTTGGTGACGACCACGTCGAGTTCCCTGGGGCCGCAGACCTTCGCCATTCCCGTCCCGGGGAACTTCGCGGAGTCGGCGAGCAGGACGACCCTGTCGCTCGCCCTGATCATCGCGCGTTTGACGGGGACCTCGACGACGGTCGTGTCCATCACCTGTCCGCCGGGGCGCACACCACTCGTTCCGAGGAAGAGCCAGTCGGCGTGGAGTTGACGGAGGTTGTCCTCGGTGAGGAAGCCGACGAGGGAACGGTACTCACGGCGGACCATGCCGCCGAGCAGGACCAGTTCGATGCCCTCGTCGTCGGCCAGCTCCTCGTAGACGACCAGGTTGCTGGTTATCACGGTGAGGCGGCGGCCGTGCAACTGCCGGGCCAGGCGGTAGGCGGTGGTCCCGATGTCGAGGAGCACCGACTGGCCGTCGTGGACCATCGACGCGGCCTTCGCCGCTATCGCGTCCTTCTCGGCCACCCGTACCTCGGCGACCTCGGCGAAGGGCTGGTCGCCCTCGTCCACGACCGCGCCGCCGTGCACCCGCGTGAGCAGCCCCTCCTCCTCCAGCCGGACGAGGTCACGCCTGATGGTGGCGGGGCTCACACCGAGCTGTTCGGACAGGTCGGTGACCGCCGCCGGCCCGCCAGATCGCAGGGCCCGCAGGATGAGTTGGTGTCGTCTCTCTGCCAGCACGCGCTGAACAGTACTCGTCATTCCCAATCAAATCCATGCTCACTTCTGCTCGACTCTTGCCAAACCTCTCGGAGGCGCGCACGATCTGTGCACCGAAATTGAAGACTTTTGAAGAGTGATCCTCAGAAGTCTCGACGAGAGGGTGCACGCGTGGACGACGACCGGCCCGATGTGCTGCTGACCGGGCTGCTCTTCTACGACCTCGTGCTCACGGGACTGGGAAAGCCGCCCACGCCCGGCGAGGAGATCTGGACCGACGGCATGGGCTGCGGTCCGGGCGGCATCGCCAACCTGGCGGTGGCCACCGCCCGTTTCGGCCTGCGGACCTCGCTGGCCACGGTCTTCGGCGACGACTACTACGGCGCGTACTGCCGTGACGTCCTCGCCGGGCAGGAGGGCGTCGACCTCTCCCTCTCCCGCACCGCCGACGGCTGGCACACCCCCGTCACCGTCTCCCTCGCGCACGGTCACGACCGTGCCCTGGTCACCCACGGCCAGGAACCGCCGTACTCCCAGGACGTCCTGATGGGCGACCCGCCCGAGTCGCGCACGGCGCTCGTGCACATCGAGGCCGAGCCGCGCGAGTGGCTCGCCAAGGCCGCCGCGAACGGCACGCTCATCTACGCGGACGTCGGCTGGGACCCCACGCAGCAGTGGTCGCGCGACCTGCTCGACCAACTCGCCCTGTGCCACGCCTTCCTCCCCAACGAGACCGAGGCGATGGCCTACACCCGCACCGACAGCGCGGTCGCCGCGCTCGGCACCCTGAGCGAGCTGGTGCCGGTGGCCGTGGTCACCCGCGGCGGCGAGGGCGCGGTCGCGGTGGACCAGACGACCGGGGAGTACGCGGAGGTCCCGGCGCTGGACGTCGACGTGCTCGACGCGACGGGCGCCGGCGACGTCTTCGGCGCGAGCTTCGTCGCCGCCTCCCTCGGCGGCTGGCCCCTGACGGAACGGCTGCGGTTCGCCGTCCTGTCCGCCGGACTCTCCGTGGGCCACCACGGCGGAGGCCTCGCCGCACCCGGCTGGTACGGCCTCGCGCACTGGTGGCGCTCGCTGACCGACCCCGCCCTGAAGAAGGCCTACGGCTTCCTCGCGGACCGCATCCCGGCCGACGTCGGCCCACCGGTGCCGCATGCCCCGGTCACCCCGCCCGCGCGGCCCCAAAGACCCCACGCACCAAAGCCCTGAAGTACCACGAACAGGAACAAACAGGAGTGACCCGTGGACCTTTCTCGTAGAGGCTTCCTCCAGGCTGCCGTGTTCACCGCGGCCGCCTCCGGCCTGACCGTCGCCTGTGGCGGCGGCTCGGATTCCGGCGGCACCAAGAACGGCAAGAACCTCACCATGTGGTACTGGGGCGGAGCCCTCAGCGACAAGGTGGTCGCCGAGGCCAAGACGCACTTCAAGAGCCAGATCAAGCTGACCAGTTCCTCCATCGGCGGCGACTTCAAGCAGAAGCTCACCACCACGCTCGCGGCGGGCGGCTCCTCCGTGCCGGACATCACCGGCATCAAGGGCGAGGACATCGCCTCCTTCCTGCCCAACGCGGACCGCTTCCTCGACCTGAACGACCTGGGCTTCAAGAAGATCTCCTCGCAGTACCTGGAGTGGAAGACCAAGCTCGCCCAGACCGAGGACGGCAAGCAGATCGGCTTCCCGATCGACATCGGACCCACCGCGCTCTTCTACCGCGCCGACCAGTTCGACAAGGCGGGGCTGCCCTCCGACCCGGCGAAGGTCGCCGCCGAGGCCAAGACCTGGGACGACTACTTCGCACTCGGCACCGAGCTGAAGAAGGCGCTGCCCGGCACCTTCCTCATCAACAACATGGGCTCGGTGTTCAGCATCGCGGTCGGACAGGGCACCAAGCGCTTCATCGACCAGGACAACCACTTCATAGGCGACCAGGACCACATCCGCGCCGCCTGGGACACCGCGGTCCGCGCCTACACCCTGGGCCTCGACGCCAAGATCAACGACCAGAGCTGGAACGCCGCCGTCGGCAAGAGCCTGACCACCGAGGTCGGCGCCGCCTGGCACGCGCTGGACATCGAGTCGGCCGCCCCGAACACCAAGGGCAAGTGGCGGGTCTGCGCGACGCCGGGCGGACCGGCCAACCAGGGCGGCTCCTATCTGACCCTGCCCAAGCAGTGCCGGAACCCCGAAGAGGCATTCAAGATCATCAGCTGGATCCTCAGCCCGGACAACAACGCCAAGAGCTTCACCGACGCCTCCATCTTCCCCGCCTCCCCGGAGACGTACGCGATGCCGGCCATGACCGGCCCCGACGCCTTCTTCGGCGGACAGAAGATCATCGAGGTCTTCGGCCCGGCCGCCGAGGCCATCCCCGTCAGCTACGAGGCGCCCGCCGACTCCGCGGTCATGGCTCCCTTCATGGCCGAGCTGACCAGTATCGAGGCCAAGGGCAAGAAGCCCGACGACGCCTGGAAGGACGCGGTCTCCCAGGCCAAGCAGATCGCCAGGCGACAGGGGGTGAACTGAGGTGACGTCACCTCCGGTGACCGGTCCCGCCACGGTGCCCGAGCACCGTGGCGGGCCGGGCCCGGCCCGCTTCCGCCCGCGACGCACCCCGCCCGCGGGCGTCGCTCGGCCCACTCGTCGAGGTGTGCTGTCGTACTGGCGGCAGTACCTGGCGATCTCGCCCTTCTATCTGATCTTCCTCGGCTTCTCCTTCGTCCCCGTCTTCTATTCGCTGTACCTGTCCTTCCAGCGCTACGACGGGCTGGGCACCAAGCAGTTCGTGGGTCTGCAGCAGTTCGAGTTCCTCTGGAGCGACCCGGTCTTCTGGCTGTCCATCCGCAACACCCTGATCATCTGGGTCCTGTCCACGGTTCCCACGCTCTTCGGCGCGCTCGTGCTGGCGACGCTGCTGCATTCGGTGCGCCGCTTCAAGGGCTTCTACCGCATCGCCCTCTACGTGCCGAACGTGACGTCGATCGTCGCCGTGGCGATCTTCTTCGGCGCGGTGTTCAGCAACGACTTCGGCCTGGTCAACGCCATCCTGGGCACGGTCGGCATCTCACCCGTGCCGTGGCTGAGCGACCCGTGGCTGATCAAGGTGGTCATCGCCCTGCTGATGACGTGGATGTGGACCGGCTACAACATGATCATCTACCTGGCCGGCCTCCAGGCCATCCCGCAGTCGGTCTACGAGGCGGCCAAGATGGACGGCGCCGGGCCCGTCCGCACCTTCTTCCAGATCACCATTCCGATCATGCGGCCGATCATCCTGTTCACCGTCGTCATCTCGACCATCAACGGTCTGCAGAGCTTCAGCGAACCCCAGGTGCTCTTCGCCAGCAACGCCGCCAACCAGAACCTCGGCGGACCGGGCCAGGCCGGACTGACCACACTGCTGTACTTCTACCAATCGGCCTTCCTCGACAACGACTACGGCTACGGCGCGGCCATCGTGTGGGCCTTCTTCGTACTGATCATCGTGCTCGTCGTCATCAACTGGCGCATCGTGCAACGAGGGAGGAAGTCATGACGACAGCCGTCACGCCACGGCCGGACACGGGCGCGAAGCGGCCGCGCCGCCGCAAGGGCCTGTCGCCGCACCTCTTCCTCGTCCTGGCCGTCGTGATCTCGGTCTTCCCGTTCGTGTGGACGATCGTGATGGCGACCAACACCACCCGGGACATCTACAAGAGCCCGCCGAAGCTGACCTTCGGCTCGCATCTGCTGGAGAACGTCCGGGGCGTGCTCGACACGGTCGACTTCTTCGGGTCGATGCTCAACACGGTCGTCATCGCGAGTGTCACCACGGTCCTGGTGCTGTTCGTCGACTCCCTGGCGGCCTTCGCCTTCGCCAAGTTCGAGTTCCCCGGGCGCAAGATCCTCTTCGGTACGCTCCTGGTGTTCATGATGCTGCCGCTCCAGCTGGCCGTCCTGCCGCAGTTCATCCTGATGTCGGAGATCGGCTGGGTGGGCATGCTCAAGGCGCTGGTCTGGCCCGCGCTCTCCAACGCCTTCGGCATCTTCTGGCTGCGCCAGTACATCGAGAACGGCGTGCCCGACGAACTGCTGGACGCGGCGCGCATCGACGGCGCCGGCTTCTTCCGGCAGTACTGGAACGTCGCACTGCCGATGATCAAGCCCGCGCTGTCCTTCCTCGCCATCTACGCCTTCGTCGGCGCCTGGAACGACTACGTCTGGCCGCTCATCGTGCTCACCAACCCCGAGCACGTCACGCTCCAGGTCGAGCTGGCCCAGCTCAACGTCGGCCACAACACCGACTACAGCATGGTGATGGCCGGTGTGCTGATGGCCTCCCTCCCACTGGTGATCGTCTTCGCCGTCTTCGCGCGCGGCTTCATCGCGGGGGCCACCGAGGGCGCGGTACAGGGCAGCTGATCCGGACCGCTCCCGAGAGAGGGGTGCACGATGGCGGACGCCTACGGCGCGGGGCGGCCGGGGCGCGGCAAGGTGCTCGTGGTGGGGATGGACGGGCTGCGCTTCGACCGGCTGCCCCTCCCCCGGCCTCCGGATGACGGGAGCCGGGTCCCTTCTCGCTCGCCCTCGACGGCACCGGTGCTGCACGGCCTGATGGCCGCGGGCGCCCACGGCAGCAGTCTGCTGCCCTACGGCGAGGTGGACGGCGGGGCCGAGGGCGGACCGTCCACCAGCATGGCCTACACCGACTCGGGGCCCGGCTGGTCGAGCGTGCTGACCGGGGTCTGGCCCGACCGGCACGGCGTGACCGGCAACGACTTCGAGGGCGCCGACTACGCCCGTCACCCCGACTTCCTCAGCCGTGCCGCCGCCGCGCGACCCGGTCTGCGTACGGTGGCCGCGGTGTCCTGGCCGGAGCTGGTCGACCGCGGCACCCTGGGGCCCGCGATCGGCGAGCGCGTGCGGTACGACGGGGAGTCCGACGGCTACGAGGACGCGGACCGGCGTGTCGCCGACACCGCCCGGCGCCGGATCGCCGAGGACGACCCGGACGCGCTGTTCGTGTACTTCGGCGCCACCGACGAGGCCGGCCACGCCACGGGGCCGCTCAGCCCGGCCTACGACCGGGCCCTCCTCGCCCAGGACGCCCACCTCGGACGGCTGCTGGACGCGATCGCCGTCCGGTGCTCCGACCCGGCCCGCGCGGACGAGCGCTGGACGGTCGTGGTCACCACCGACCACGGGCATCTCGACATCGGCGGCCACGGCGGCGACACCCGCGCCGAGCGCGAGGTCTTCGTCGTCCTCGCCGAGCCGGGAGCGTCCGGCGGCCGGGCAGCCCCCGGCCCGCACGTCGGCACCCGGCTGGACACACCCCGACTCGTCGACATCGCCCCCACCGTCCTGGACCGGCTCGGCATCCCCGTCGACCCCACCTGGGGCCTGCCGGGCCGCGTGCTGCCCCGGCCGGTCCCCTCCCTCCCGTCACCCCCGACTTCGGAACGGTCATGACCGACGCACTCTTCGCCCCGCGCCCCTGGCAGTCACCCGAGGTGACCTCCTGGGGGCGGCTGCCCATGAACGCCGTGGACCGGCGCGAGGGGGCGGTGTCACTCGACGGCCGGTGGCGGTTCCAACTGCTGCCGACGCCCGAGCGGGAGCCCGGGCCCGCCTGGTCCGGGGCCGAACTCCCCGGTTCCTGGACCTTCGACGCGGCGGAGGACCCGCCGCAGTACACCAACGTCCGCATGCCGTGGGCCCGGTTCCCGCCGGACTCACCGCCCGAGAACCCGACCGGCGTGTACGAGCGGGACGTCGAGATACCGGCCGAGTGGGCCGGACGCCGGATCGTCCTCCAGGTCGGCGCCGCCGAGAGCGTGCTGCTCGTCCATGTCGACGGGCGGCCCGTCGGCGTCTCCAAGGACTCCCACCTGGCCGCCGAGTTCGACCTGTCCGGCGTGGTCCGGGCCGGGACGAAGGCCACCGTGCGGCTGACGGTGGTGAAGTGGTCGGACGCCTCGCACATCGAGGACCAGGACCAGTGGTGGCTGGGCGGCATCACCCGCCCGGTGCTGCTGTACGCCACCGATCCGCTCCATCTCGCGGACGTGACCGTGCGGGCCTGCCACGACGGGGAGCTGCGGGTGGACTGCCGGGTGCGCTCGGCGGCGGGACCGGCGACGGGCGCACTGCCCGCCGGGTGGTACGTCAGCGGGGACCTGGACGGCCTGGAGCTGTTCCAGGACCGCGACTTCGACCGGCTCAACGCCGAGGACGAGCGGGTCTCCGACTTCCTCGGCGAGGCCCGCATGGGCACGGTCGTCCCCGGCGTACGGACCTGGAACGCCGAGACCCCCGAGCTGTACGACCTCACCGTCCGGCTGCACCGCGCCGACGGCACGGTGGCCGACGTCTCGCGCCACCGGGTCGGCTTCCGCGACGTCGAGGTCCGTGGCCGGGACCTGCTGGTCAACGGGGAGCGCGTCTACCTCCGGGGCGTGAACCGGCACGACTTCCATCCGCTGACGGGGCGGACGGTGTCGTACGAGGACATGCGCGCGGACCTGCTGACGCTGAAGCGTTTCGGCTTCAACGCGATCCGCACCTCCCACTATCCGGGCGACCCCGCCCTCTACGACCTCACCGACGAGCTGGGCTTCTACGTGGTGGACGAGGCGGACATCGAGTCGCACGACCACGCGCACGAGATCGCCGACGATCCCCGCTATCTGAACGCCTTCGTGGACCGGGTCTCCCGCATGGTCCTGCGGGACAAGAACCATCCGTCGGTGATCGTCTGGTCGCTGGGCAACGAGTCCGACTACGGGGCGAACCACGACGCGGCGGCGGGCTGGCTGCGGCGCCACGATCCGACGCGTCCGGTGCAGTACGAGGGCGCGGCGAAGCTGGACTGGGGGGCCACGGACGACGCCTCCGACATCGCCTGCCCGATGTACGCGCCCATCGAGGACTGTGTGGCGCACGCGCTGTCGGGCGAGCAGACGAGGCCACTGATCCAGTGCGAGTACTCGCACGCCATGGGCAACAGCAACGGCACCCTCGCCGACATGTGGGCCGCCATCGAGGCCACCCCAGGTCTTCAGGGCGGGTTCATCTGGGAGTTCTGGGACCACGGCATCCTCCAGCGTGTGAACGACGGACGACCGGCCGGGCGTGGGGGCGCCGGGCTGTACGAGAACGGGGTCGCCGGACCCGGCCTGCGCTGGGCCTACGGCGGCGACTTCGGCGAGCGGATCCACGACGGCGCCTTCATCGCCGACGGGGTGGTCTTCCCCGACCGCACGCCCAAGCCGGTGATGTTCGAGCACCGGGAGATCGCCGCCCCGGTGCGGCTGTCGGTGGAGGGCGAGGGCACCTGGCGGGTGCTGCGGGTGCACAACCGGCAGCACTTCCGCGACCTTTCGTGGCTGGCCGCCGAGTGGGAGTTCACGGCGGCCGACGGCGGAACCTGGACGCTTCCGGCCCAGTTGCCGGACGTACCGCCCGGCGGGTCGGCCGTCGTCGACCGGCCCGAGGTGGCGGGCGGGGCCGGCGAGATCTGGCTGACCCTGCGGGTGACGACGGCCGCCGACGAGCCCTGGGCACCGCGCGGCACCGAGGTGTGCAGCCCGCAGGTCCAGTGGTACGCGGCGGACGAGGGTGAGCCGGTGGTGGGCACCGAGGAGGACCCCGGGCACATCCCGCCGCCGGAGACGGACCCGGACGGGCTGCTGCTGCACCCGCTGCTCGCCTCCCCGCCCACCCTGAGCCTGTGGCGGGCCCCGACCGACAACGACGTCCTCGGCGGCATGGCCGAGCGCTGGCGCGAGCTGGGCCTGGACCGCATGGCGCGCGAGCCGGTCGCGGTGGAGCGCAAGGGGGCCGGCGTGCGGGTCCGGTCCCGATGGTCGACGGGTGCCGGGTTCGTCGAGCACGAGCAGGTGTTCACCGCGCTGGTGGACGGCCGGGTGCTCGTCGAGGAGACGGCCGTCCTCCCCGAAGCGCTGACGGACGTGGCCCGGGTGGGCACGGTGTTCGAGACCGTCGACGGTTTCGACAGCCTGGCCTGGTACGGGCAGGGCCCCTGGGAGAGCTACCCGGACCGTGCCGCCGGGGCCCCCGTCGGCCACCACGCGCTCCCCGTGGACGAGTTGTTCACTCCTTATCTGCGGCCGCAGGAGAGCGGGGGCCGGCACGGGGTACGGCACTTCACCCTCTCCGGGGGCGACCACGTCCTCGCGGTACGGCTGGACCGCCCCCGGCAGGTCTCGGTCACGCGGCATCGCGCGGCGGACCTGGCGGCCGTCACCCACCACGACGAGCTGGTGCCACGGCCCGGCTGCGTGATCCACATCGACGCGGCGCACCGGGGACTGGGCACCGCCTCCTGCGGCCCCGACACCTCGCCGTCGTATCTCGTCCCCCCGGGTGTCCACCGCTGGTCGTGGACGCTGCGGGCGCTCTGAACCACGAACCCCTTTCTACGGAGTCACTTGTGTGCACCTCGCACGAACCGGGGCAGGAGTCTGCCCGGACCCGCTCGGGCAGACGCACCTTCCTGCGTGCCACGGCCCTGCTGGGCGCGGCGGCCACCGCCTCGCTGCCCGTCGTGGCGCAGGCGGCGCCCGCGCGCTGGAAGCCCGATCGCACGAGCCGCCGCTTCACGCTCGCCGTCATGCCCGACACGCAGTACCTGTTCGACGGGCCGAGCATCGACAAGGCGCCCGTCGAGGCGTCCCTGCGGTACCTGCTGGAGCACGGTGAGGAGGAGAACATCGTGTTCCTGTCCCATCTCGGGGACCTCACCCAGAACGGCACCGCGCGGGAGACCGAGGCGATCGGCGAGGCCTTCCGGCTCCTGGACCGCCGGGGCGTCGGCTACAGCGTCCTCGCCGGCAACCACGACGTGCGCTCCTCCACCGACGACCAGCGGGGGCCGACGCCGTACCTGGACGTGTTCGGACCCGACCGCTTCGAGGGGCGGCCGACCTTCGGGGGCGCCTCCCCGGACGGCTACAACTCCTTCCACCTCTTCGAGGCGGCCGGCCGGCAGTGGATGGTGCTCGCCCTGGACTGGCGGCTCTCCGCGAAGGGCTTCGCCTGGGCGAAGGACGTCCTGGCCCGGCACCCGAGGACACCGGTCGTGCTCACCGCGCACGAGATCGTCGACGGCGACGGCTCCCTCTCGTCGTACGGGCAGAAGCTGTGGGACCAGCTGATCGAGGACCACGACCAGATCTTCCTCACCCTCAACGGGCACTACTGGCCGGCGGCGCGCGCGACCCGGAGGAACGCCGCCGACAACGATGTCCACCTGCACCTGACGAACTACCAGAACCGGTATTTCGGTGGCGCGGCGATGATCCGTCTCTACCGCTTCGACCTCGACCGGAACACCATCGACGTGGAGACGATCTCCCCGTGGATCCTCGGCCGGGCCGCGAAGGGACTCAACGAACTGGAGCGGCAGGAGATCGAACTCTCCGGCGACGCCGACCGGTTCACGGTCGAGATCGACTTCGAGAAGCGGTTCGCCGGTTTCGCGCCGGTGCCCGCGCGGGCGTCGCGGCCGGTGTCGACGATGCTGATACCCGGCACGGTCGCCTACTGGCGGTTCGACGGCCAGGAGGACGGGGCGAAGGTCGCCGGCACCGTCCCGGACCGCTCCGGACACGGCAACGACCTCACCGTGGTGACCGTCGGCAACGGCATCCTCACCTGGTCCGCCGACCACCACCCGGACCAGCCGGGCCACGGCAGCCTGGAGTTCCACGGCGGCAAGCCCCCGCTGACGGGCGCGTATCTGCGCACGGTCGACGGGGCGCCCCTCAACGCGGCCACGTTCAGGGACGGTTACACCGTCGAGGCGTTCTACCGGCTGCCCGCCGACTGGAATCCCTCGCGCCACGCCTGGGCGGGCCTCCTCGGCCGGACCGGCACGGGCGGCGCGGCCGGCAAGACCGCCGACGACCCGGACGAGCCGCTCGCCACGCTGTCGCTGTCGAACGACCGCGAACCGCAGTGGGCGGTGCGCCCGCTCGACCAGCAGGGCATCGCGACCAACTGGGGTCAGGAGACGCCGTTGGAGACGTGGTGGCACCTCGCGGTCGTCAACGACGGGCGGCACACCACGCTCTATGTGCAGGGCTGCCCGGTCGTGCGCAACCCGAGGGCCACCGCCGTCGGGCTCACCTCCGTCGGACTGCCCTGGATCCTCGGCGGCTACGAGTACGCCGGGAAGATCGACCAGATCCTGCACGGACGCCTCGGTGACGTCCGCGTCGTCGAACGGGCGCTGCCCGTCAAGTCGTTCATGAACCACTGAGACGCGAAGGAACCGCCACCATGTTCGACCTGTCCGGCACCCCCGAGCAGCAGGTGCCCGCCTGGGCCGATCCGTCCGTCTCCGCCGCCGACCTCGACGCGCAGGGGGTGTCGCGCCGTGGACTGCTGCGGGGCGCGGGCCTGTTCGGTGCCGCGTTCGCGATGGGCGCGACGGGCGCCCTGACCACACCGGCCGCGGCTGGTTCCCGCCCGTACGGGGGTGAGGACCCGCGGCTCGCCTATCTCGTCGGCGACCACCACATCCACACCGTCTACAGCCACGACGCCAAGTACACGTTCTCCCAACTGGCCGCGGCGGGCGCCGAGTACGGTCTCGACTGGATGGTGTTCACCGAGCACTCCAACTTCGGGCACGCCGACTTCGGGGCCGCGCTGGAGCACGAGGAGATACTGCGCGCCCGCGCCGAGAACCCCCGCCAGCTGATCTTCCAGGGCCTGGAGTGGTACATCCCGGCCGCCGAGCACTGCACGGTCTTCACCGCCCCCGGCCGGCACGAGGTCGACCTGCTCACCCGCTTCGAGAGCGCGTACGACGGCAAGCTGCTGGGCTACACGGACGGCTCCGTGGGCGGCGCGGACACCGCCCGCAACGAGGCCCACGCCGTGCGGGCCCTCAAGTGGCTTGCCGAGCAACGTCGTTCGGGCTACGTCGACGACGTGCTGGTCCTCGCCAACCACCCCTTGCGCCTCGGCATCGACTCCCCGCACGAACTGCGCGGCTGGCGGGACGCGGCCCCCGAGATCATGATCGGCATGGAGGGCGCGCCCGGCGCCCAGGGCGCGGCCCTCCCCGGCCGGCGGGGAGCGAACTCGATCCGGGGCGAGTACGAGAACAAGCCCTCCGCCCAGTCCTGGCCCGGCTACCCGGCGGAGGCGTACCTCACGTACGGCGGCTTCGACTGGTCGACCGCGACCGTGGGCGGACTGTGGGACGCGATGCTGGCCGAGGGCAGGCCGTTCTCGATCACCACCAACTCCGACGCGCACCGGATCGTCCTCGACACCTGGAAGAACGGCGACTGGCCGGCCGGGCGGAACTTCGACAACACCGGCAAGCTGCCCGACCCGGTGAACACCGACACTCCGCAGCCCGGCAGCGACTTCTGGCCCGGCCAGTTCAGCCGCACCCATGTCGGCGTCACCCGCTGGGGGTACCGCTCGGTGATGGCGGGTCTGCGCGCGGGCCGCGTCTGGGTCGACCACGGCCATCTGCTCGACGGCCTCGATGTCCGGGTGAAGCGCGACCGTGACCACGGCCGGGGCGTCACCCTGGGTGGCCGGCTGCGGGTCCGCAAGGGCGAGAAGCTCACGCTGACGGTGGCCGTGACGACCGCGTCCCGCGCCAACCCGCACGGGATCCTGCCGGAGTTGGCCCATGTCGACGTCATCCGGGGAGCGGTGCGCGGCCCGGTGAGCGACCGCGACGCCTGGCAGGCCCCGGACACGAGGGTGGTCCACACCAAGGACGTGAGCGGTCGCGAGGGCACGTACACGCTGCGCGTCCCGCTCACGGCAGGCGACGAGTCGTTCTACGTCCGTCTGCGCGGCAGCGACGGCAAGCGGAACGGCGCCGGGTATCTGGGCGCCGCCGTGGACCCGCACGGCCCGATCCCCCACGAGCCGGGCGACGGCGATCCGTGGGAGGACACGTGGTTCTACTCGAACCCGGTCTTCGTGGACGTGGTGGGAGGCTGAACGGGAGCGCCCCCGCAGGGGCGTGGGGAACCGCGCGACCGGCCACGACGGACGCGCGGTTCCCCACGAACCCTCACGCGTAGAAGCGAGAAAGGCTCTGCAGCACGGCCGCCGGCTTGGGCGCGCCCTCGATCTCGATCGTGCCGTCGACGGTGATCTGCACGCCTCCCGGCACGTCCTCCACCGACGCCAGCTTCCCGACGAGCCGGATCTTCGACCCGACCTTCACCGGCGACGGGAAACGCACCTTGTTCAGGCCGTAGTTGACCTTCGTCGAGACGCCCTCGACGTCCAGGAGCTCGGTGAAGAGCGGGATGAACAGCGACAGGGTCAGGTACCCGTGGGCGATCGGCGCGCCGAAGGGGCCCTGCGCCGCCTTCTCGGGGTCGACGTGGATCCACTGGTGGTCCCCGGTCGCGTCGGCGAACGTGTCGATGCGCTCCTGGGTGACCTCGATCCACTCGCTGGTGCCGAGGTCGCTGCCGGCGAGCTTCTTGAGCTCGTCGATGCCGTTCACGGTGATGCTCATAGGACGTTCCTTAGCTAAGAGTTGGTGCCGTAGCGCTTGCGCACCCGGGCCTTGAGGAGCTTTCCGGAGGCGGTGCGGGGCAGCTCGTCCGCGATCACCACCGACTTCGGGATCTTGTACTTGGCGAGTCGTCCGGCCAGCGAGGCCAGCACCTCGTCGGCGTCCAGGGCACAGCCCTCCCGGGGCACGACCACGGCTCGCGGCACCTCGCCCCACTTGTCGTCGGGGACGCCGATGACCGCGCACTCGACGATGTCGGGGTGGGCGAGGAGCTGGTCCTCGATCTCGGCGGGGTAGATGTTCTCGCCCCCGGAGATGATCATGTCCTTGATGCGGTCGACGATGAAGACGTAACCGTCCTCGTCGATCCGGGCCGCGTCCCCGCTGCGGAACCAGCCGTCGGCGAAGACCGCGGCCGTCTCCTCGGGCAGCCCCCAGTAGCCGGGCATGACATGGGGACCGCGGACGACGACCTCGCCGGGCTCGTCGACGTCGACCGGGGTCATGTCCGGGCGGACGACCCGTACGTCGCTGAAGAAGTGCGGCACGCCCGCCGACCCGGCCTTGCTCACGGCGTGCTCGGCGTCGAGGAAGAGCGTGCCGGGGGCCGCCTCCGTCATGCCGTAACCCTGGAGGAAGGTGAGCCCGCGCTCCTGGAACGTGGCGATGAGCGGGGTCGGCACCGGGGAGCCGCCGCAGGAGAGCATCCTGAGCGACGACAGGTCGGCGTCGGCCCAGCGCGGGTGCCGGGCGATCTGGTCGAACATGGTCGGCACGCCGAACATGAAGGTGATCCGGTGCCGTTCGATCAGGTCGAAGGTGGCCTCCGGCACGAAGGCCTCGACCAGGACGCAGGTGCCGCCCTTGAGCAGCACCGGCAGGGTGAGCATGTTCAGCCCGGCCGTGTGGAACAACGGGGCGGAGACCAGGGCGCGTTCGTCGGTGATGACGTCCTGGTCGACGAGTACGTTGACGGCGTTCCAGATGATGTTGCCGTGGGTGAGCATCGCGCCCTTGGGGCGGCCCGTGGTCCCCGAGGTGTACATGATGATGCAGGTGTCGTCGGCCGTGACCGGCTGGTCGATCGGCTCGGCCCCGGCCCTCGCGAGCAGCGCCTCGTACTCGGTGCCGATCTCCACGAACGTGCGCACGTCGGTCTCGTCGCCCGGCAGTCCGGCGACGAGTGCGGTGAACCCGGCGCCGTACACCAGCGCCTTGGCCCCGGAGTCCGCCAGCTGGTAGGCGATCTCGGGGCCCGCGAGGCGGGTGTTGAGCGGGACGAAGACCGCGCCGAGCGTGCCGGCGGCGAACAGTGTCTCCAGGTACGAGGGGTGGTTGGGCCCCAGGTAGGCGATGCGGTCGCCGCGGCGTACGCCGGAGGCGCGCAGGGCGTGGGCGAGGCGCGTGGTGCGCTCGTACAGCTCCCCGTAGGTGAGGCTCGTCTCGCCGTGGATCAGCGCGGTGCGGTGCGGGGTCTTGCGGGCCCGGCGGGCGGGCCACGACCCCAGTCCCTCATTGCGCATGTCTGTGCCCCTGTCCGTCATTGCACATGGGGAGGTCCATCTGCGTCCTCTACGGTTTCGTCAGGCCGAGCAGGCGGGCGGCGTTCTCCTTGAGGATCTTCGGCTTGACCTCGTCCTTGATCGACAGCTTCTCGAAGTCGGCGAGCCAGCGGTCGGGGGTGAGGACGGGGTAGTCGGAGCCGAAGAGCACCTTGTCCTTGAGCAGGGTGTTCGCGTACTGCACAAGCTGCGGCGGGAAGTACTTCGGCGACCAGCCGGACAGGTCGATGTGCACGCCCGGCTTGTGCGTGGCGACCGCCAGGGCCTCGTCCTGCCAGGGGAACGACGGGTGCGCCAGGATGATCTTCAGGTGCGGGAAGTCGGCGGCGACGTCGTCCACGTGCAGCGGGTTGGAGTACTTCAGGCGGATGCCGCCGCCCCCCGGCACGCCGGCGCCGATGCCCGTCTGGCCGGTGTGGAAGAGGGCGATCGTGCCCGTCTCCTCGATGACCTCGTAGAGGGCGTACGCCACCGCGCGGTCGTTGGGGAAGAAGCCCTGGACGCTGGGGTGGAACTTGAAGCCCTTGACCCCGTACTCCTCGACCAGCCGCCGGGCCTGCTTCACGCCCGCCCTGCCGCGGAAGGGGTCGATGGAGGCGAAGGGGATCAGCACGTCCGCGTTGGCGGCGGCCGCCTCGGCGACCTCCTCGTTGGGGACGGGCTCGGTGCCGGTCGCGGACTCGGCGTCGACCGTGAAGATCACGGCGGCCATCTTCCGTTCGCGGTAGTAGGCGGCCGTCTCCTCCAGGGTCGGCTTCCGCTTGCCCTCGACCTTGAAGTAGGCGGAGGAGGCGTCGTGCAGTTCGTCGTCCAGCGACGACGTGCCCTTCTTCGAGGACACCTCCGCGTGGGTGTGGACGTCGATCGCGACCAGCTCGTCCACGTTCATGACGGGGTCTGCGGCACTCATCACGCCTCCGGGATCTTCGGGGCGGGGATGCCCACGGTCTGCGGCTCGGCACCCAGCGAGGTCGGCCAGACGTCGGCGAGGGCCTCGGGGGTCCAGCCGCCGTTCGCGTACGCCGTCTTGATCTCCTGCGGATGCGACCAGAGTGCCACCTTGTCGCCGCCGATGCCGATGGCCTGGCCGGTGACTCCGCGCGCCGCCTCGGAGGCGAGGAACGGGATCAGGGCCGCGCAGTCCTCGGGGGTGCCGAAGCCCTCGCCCTTGCGCAGGAAGTCGGGGAACGGCTTGCCCTCGCGCAGGGCCTCCACGTACGGGGCGAAGACCGGGATGGTCTCGGTCATCGCGGTGGCGGCGACCGGCACGATCGCGTTGACGGTGATGTTCGCGCGGCCCAGCTCCATCGCCCAGGTGCGGGCGAAGGCGGCGATGCCGGCCTTGGCGGCGGCGTAGTTGGTCTGGCCGAAGTTGCCGCGCTGGCCGGCCGGGGAGCCGACGAGGATGAGGGAGCCGCCCTCGCCCTGTTCGCGCATGCGGATCGCGGCGGCACGGGCACAGGTGAAGGTGCCCTTGAGGTGGGTGGTGATCACCGCGTCGAAGTCGTCGTCGGACATCTTCCACAGCACCTTGTCGCGGAGGATGCCCGCGTTGGTGACCAGGATGTCGAGCCGCCCGAACTCCTCCACCGCGCGGGCCACCAGACGTTCGGCGGCCTCGGTCGTACCGACCGGGACCACCTCGGCGACGGCCTTGCCGCCCGCCTCGGTGATGGACTTCACGGCCGCCTCGGCCACGGCCTCGTCGATGTCGTTCACGACGACGGAGGCCCCGGCGGCGGCGAGGGCCTGTGCGTAGGCCAGGCCGAGGCCACGGCCACTGCCCGTGACGACGGCGACCTTGCCGGTGAGATCGATGCTGGGCACGAGTGGGGTCCCTTCGAGTGGCGGAGCGGCTTCGAGGTCGAAGTGCGGCTTCGAAATCGAAGTTAAGAGCAATAGTTGTTGACGTCAATAGTTGTTGTTCCCCGGGCGTTGCGTCATGCTGGGACGGTACGCACGCGCCGCCCCACCCAGGGGCGCAGGCCTGATCCGCACGACAGGCCCTGGACCAGGGAGCCCGCCATCACCCGCCAGCAGACACAGGACGCCGCTTCGATCGACGCGCACGAGCCGTGGATGCGCGGGCTGCACGCGGACACCGGCTACCTGCTGTACCGGCTGGGGCTGCGGTCCGGACAGCTGTTCAACGCCTCCCTCCAGGAGTCGGGCCTCAGGCTGCGGCACTACGCCCTGCTGCGCTTCCTGGCCACGTCCCCGGGGGCACTCCAGCGCGAGCTGAGCGCGTCGCTCGGCTACGACCCGAGCGCGATCGTCGGACTGGTGGACGACCTGGAGAAGCTGGGCTTCGCCGAGCGGCGCCCCTCCCCCGACGACCGCCGCAGCCGGATCATCGTGCTCACCGAGGACGGCCGGTCCTTCCTCCGTGACACCGACGAGGCCGGACAGCGCGTCTCCGACGAACTGGTGGAGCCCCTCGACGCCGCCGAGCGCGAGACGCTCCATGTGCTGCTGCAGAAGATCGCCGAGGCCGGACTGGGGTGACACGATGCCGATGACCACCGACGCGCTGCCGACGCCGGGGCCCGTGCCCCAGCAGACCGCGCCGGGCGGCACACCGCCCGGGGCCGTCCGCTCCGCGCCCGACCGGCTGCTCGCGGTGCTGGCCGCCTTCGACCACGGCCACCCGGCGCTCTCGCTGACCGACATCAGCCGCCGGGCCGGGCTGACCCTCACCACGGCCCACCGCCTGGTCGGCGCGCTCACCGAGTGGGGCGCCCTGGAGCGGGACGCGGACGGGATCTACCACGTCGGGCTCAGGCTCTGGGAACTGGCGGCGCTCGCCCCGCGCGGGCTCGCACTGCGCCAGATCGCGCTGCCGTACCTGGAGGACCTGTACGAGGCGACGCACGAGAACGTGCAGCTCGCGGTCCGCGACGGCGACGACGTCGTCTACATCGAGTGGCTCTCCGGACGCTCCGCCGTCGGCGTCCACATACGGGTCGGCGCCCGCTGGCCCCTGCACGCCACGGGCGTGGGCCTGGCGCTCCTCGCGCACAGCGACCCGGCCTCCCAAGAGGCCTACTGCCAGGGGCCGTTGGCCACCTTCACCCCGTACACCATCGGGGCGGCGCCCCAGTTGCGCCGGGTGCTCGCCGAAGTGCGGCGCACGGGCGTTGCGGTGAGTGCCCGTCAGGTCACCGAGGACGCGCTGTCGGTAGCCGCCCCCGTGCGCGGGCCCGGCGGGGCCGTGGTCGCCGCCGTCTCCGTCGTGGTGCCCCACATGGGCGCCCAGGTACCCGTGCTGACGCCCGCCGTGCGCGTGGCGGCGCGCGGTATCTCCCGCGCCCTGGGCTGGCAGCCGGACGAACCCCGCCGAGGTTCACTGATCCCGGGCCGGGGCTCCTCGCCCACCTGACCGGCGGTGCCGCGGGACAGCAGCCCCGAAGGGCGCCTATCTCGTGGCCGACGCCTGCGCCGCGTACATCACCGCGACCCCCGCGTGAGTGGCGGTACCCCGGGCCGTGAGCCACCCCTGCCCGGCATCGGCAGCCGGCGTGACCTCCCAGCGGACGACGAACCGCCCACCAGGGCGGATGCGGTCCGCAGTCACCGTGCCGAGCGCACGCACCCGCCAGCTGCTCGGCGCGGCGAGCGCGAGCCGGGCGGCGGTCCAGGGACGGGCCGACCCGTTGGCGAAGGTCGCGGTGACGCGGAACCCACCGCTCGCGCGGGCGACCTCGAGGGTGACGCCGTAGGGCGCACGCCGGTAGTCGTCCACCCACGAGGACCGCATGAGCCGCACCAACGCGTCGGCCTCGGCGGGCCGCGCCGCCGCGAGGTCGTTCCGCTCCCCGGGATCCCGCGCGAGGTCGTACAGCTCGACCTCCCAGCGGTCGTCGGGCGCCTCACGGTCCTGTCCCGGGGCGAACCGCACGGCCTTGTGGTCCCCGCGCCGCACCGCCTCGGCCAGCCGCCGCGTCCGGCCCCCGTCGACCCGGTCGGCGCGCGGGGTGACCCCGCTGTGGTTGCGGTAGAAGTACAGGTGGTCGTGGCGGGCGGCCTCTTTGCCGCCGGCACGCAGCAGCGGAGCCGCGGAGAGCCCGTCGATGTCCGACGGGGCGGGCGCGCCCGCGAGTTCGGCGAGGGTCGGCAGCAGGTCGATCAGCGGGGTCGGGCGGTCGGTGGTGCCGACGGGGACGCGCTGCGGGGACCAGGCGATGAGGGGGACGCGGATGCCGCCCTCGTACAGATTGCGCTTGTAGCCGCGCAGCGGGCCGTTGCCGTCGAAGAGGTCGGGGTCGGTGCCACCCTCCTCGTGCGGGCCGTTGTCGCTGGTGACGAGGACGACGGTGCGCCGGTCGATGCCGTGTGCCCGGAGTCGGTCCACGAGGGAGCCGACCAGGCCGTCGAGCCCGCTGACCTGGGCGGCGTGGGCCTTGTCGGGGCGGGACCAGGGCTCGTCGGCGTACGCGCCGGGCTTCGGGGCGAGGCTCGGGGCGTGCGGGAGGGTGGGGGCGAGGAACAGCAGGAACGGCTGGTCCTTGTGGGTGTCGACGAAGCCGAGGGCCCGCTCCTCGATGAGGTCGGGGGCGTAGACCTCGCGTGCGCCGTCCCGGTTCTCGGGGATCTCCTGCTTCTCACCGTTGTCCCACAGGTACGTCGGGTAGTACTCGTGCGCGTGCCTGTGCGTGAGATAGCCGTAGAACTGGTCGAAGCCACGGGAGTTGGGGTGGCTGGGCTGGTTCGGGCGCTCCGGGCCGAAGCCCCACTTGCCGATGAGCGCGGTGCGGTAGCCGAGGGCGCGCAGCGCCTCGGCGAACGTGAAGTCCCGCTCGGTCAGGGCGCCCTGGCCGCCCGGCCCCCAGGGGTTCTCCCGGACGGTGGCGTGGCCGCTGTGCAGCCCGGTCAGCAGGGAGCAGCGCGACGGGGCGCACACCGGGGCGGCGGCATAGGCGTCGGTGAAGCGCAGCCCCTCGGCGGCCAGGGCGTCCAGGCGCGGCGTGTCGATCAGTTTCTGTCCGTAGGAGCCGAGTTCGCCGTAGCCGAGGTCGTCGGCGAGGACGACCACGAAGTTGAGGCGCTGCGACGGGGTCCGGGCCGCGGGCACGACCGGCGCGGACGGCCGACTCGTCCCGGGAGCGGCGGCTTCGCGGGCCCCGACCTCGCGTCCCTCGTGCGCGACACAGCCGGCCGCCGCCCCGGTCGCGCCGACGGCGGCGGTCCCGGCGAGGAAACGGCGGCGGCTGGGCATGCGAACTCCTGGGGGATCGACGGGCGGTCGTGGTCCGATGGTGGACGAGGTGCTCGGAGCAGAACCATGCACAGGGCATGAACAGCTTGTTGCGACAGGTCGGCGGAGACCGCGACGACCGACCGCGCGCCCCCGCCCCTGGAGAGGGGGAATGCGGGGTTCTGGTTCCATCGGCTGCGGGTGATCTTGCCAGACGCCCGTGACATGCCTCTCACCGCCCCCGAAGGTGTCCCGGGGGCGGTGAGAGGTGATACCGCCGATGCGGTTGTGCCGTGGGGTCGTTCAGGCCGACAGGCCCTCGTAGGCGGCCGCGAGGATCATGAAGCCCCGTTCGTCGCCGAGACCTCCGTCGATCATCTGGTTCATCACGTACGCCACGGTCATCCGGGCGTCGAGGTCGACCAGGACGAGCGAGCCGCCCCAGCCACCCCAGAAACAGGTACGGGGGTTGGGCAGTTGCCCGCCGTTCAGGCCGTAGCCCATGCCGTAGCGCATCGGGACACGCAGGACGCTGTCGGTGCCGTCGAACTGCTCCTCCAGGACCCGCTCGCACCCCTCCTCCGACAACAGCCGCACGCCCCGCGCCGCGCCGCCGCAGGCCAGCAGCGACTGGACGGCGGCGACCGAGCGGGCGTTGCCGTGACCGTTCGCGGCCGGGATCTCGGCCCGGCGCCAGGCGGTCGTGTTGGGGGTGCCGTCCGGGATGACGGGGTTGGGCGGCGGGCCGTCCCCGGGCGGGGAGGAGGGCGGCATGATGATCGGCGCGACCCGGTGGTCGTGCTCGGCGGAGAGCCCGACGTGGAAGTCGGCGCCCAGCGGTCCCGTGACCTCGTCGGCGAGGAAGGTGCCCAGGCTGCGGCCGGTGACCCGACGCACGATCTCCCCGAGCAGATACCCCTGGGTCATCGCGTGGTAGCCGGCCTCGGTACCGGGTTTCCAGGCCGGCGCCTGCGCGGCCAGGCGCGCGGTGACGGTCGGCCAGTCGTACAGGTCCTCCAGCGTCGTGGGCTCCTCGAAACGGGGCAGCCCGGCCGTGTGCGAGAGCACATGGCTGACGCGCACGTCCTCCTTGCCCGCCGCCGCGAACTCCGGCCAGTACGTCGCCACCGGGGCGTGCAGGTCCAGGGCGCCCCGGTCGGCGAGCATCAGCACGCACAGGGCCGTCATCGTCTTGGTGGTGGACCACACGTGGGTGAGGGTGTCGCGCTCCCACGGAACCGTGCGGTCGAGGTCGGTGTACCCGCCCCAGAGGTCGACCTCGGGCTCGCCGTCCACGTACACGGCGACCGAGGCGCCCACGTCCTTGTCGTCCAACGAGGCCGCCAACGCCTCGCGCACCGCGGTGAACCGGTCCGTGCACGTGCCCTGAGTGTTCGCCATGCGGGGAAGGTAACGGGCCGCATCGGGCGGAGCCATCGAATAAGCCGGGATCCGACGAGGAACCGCTCACCGGTCCCCTCCGGCTCTCCGGCGCCCCACGTCGGGCGGCCCCGTACGGATCGCCTAGGCTGATCCGTACGGGGCTGTCGTACGGACAAGAGCGCGAGGGGAAATGCCGCTGAGGGACGACGATCCCGCCGTCATAGGCGGGTACGCCCTGGAGGACCGGCTCGGCGCGGGTGGCATGGGGGTCGTCTATCGCGCGCGGTCCGCCTCGGGGCGCCTGGTCGCGATCAAGCTGGTGCACGCGCAGTACCGCGACGACGAGGAGTTCCGCTCCCGGTTCCGTCAGGAGGTCGCGGCGGCGCGCCGGGTGAGCGGAGCGTTCACGGCTGCCGTGGTGGACGCCGATCCGGAGGCCGCCAGGCCCTGGATGGCGACGCAGTACGTTCCGGCTCCGACGCTCTCCGATCTGGTGCGCGAGGAGGGTCCGTTGGACGGTGTCCGGATCCGGGGCCTCGCGCTGGGGCTGGTCGAGGCGCTGCGCGACATCCATCGGGCCGGGGTCGTGCACCGGGACCTGAAGCCGGCGAACGTCCTGATGGCCGAGGACGGCCCGCGCGTCATCGACTTCGGCATCTCGCGCGCCGGGGACAACCTGCCGCTCACCGTGACCGGACGCGTGATCGGCACCCCGCCGTTCATGTCACCGGAGCAGCTGCGCTCGGCGAGGGACGTCACCGCCGCGTCGGACGTGTTCTCGCTGGGGTCGCTGCTGGTGTACGCGGCCAGCGGGGACAGCCCGTTCAAGGCCGAGAGCCCCTATCTGGCGGGCTATCAGGTCATGTTCGAGGCCCCGAAGCTGGACGCGGTGCCCGAGCCGCTGCGGGCCATCGCCGAACGCTGCCTGGACAAGGACCCTGTGCGCCGCCCGGGTCTCGCCGAACTGCACGGGTTGTTCCTGGAGTTGGCGACGTCGCCCGGCGGCGGCACCGGGGGCGCCTCGCCGACCCCGACGCCGGTGCCTGGGACGGGGTCGGGATCGGGATCGGGATCAGGGCCGGGAACTCCGACGGGCTCCGGGCGGGCGGACTCCGGGCGAACGGAGACCGACCGGGCGGACTCCGCGCGAACGGAGACCGACCGGACCGACCCCCACCGAAGGACCACTGGACGGCCCAGGACCGACCGGAGGACCACCGGACAGGCCGACGCGGAGCGACCGGACGCGGACCGAACGGACACGGACCGAACGGACACGGAACGAACGGATGCCGGCCGGGCGGACGACACGACCGCGAACGACCGGCGGCCCGACCACCGGCCGGCGGACGGCGGACGCCTCGACAGCGACCCGCTGGACGGCCGACCCGCGGGCAGGCGCCGCACCAGTCTCCGTGGCAGACGGCAGTTGCTCCTCGTCGGCCTCGGCGCCGCCCTGACCGTCTCGGCGCTGAGCGCCGCGCTGCTCCTGTACGCGGGGGCCGAGGACGACACGACGGCGTCCGGCGGCGACAGCGGCAGCGCCGTGGGCTACCGTTCCGCGTCGCTCCCCGACGGCTGGCGGCCGTGGCAGACACGGCTGCGGGCCGACAGCGGTCTTCCCGCCGATCACATCCCGGTCAACTACGACGAGACGGGCTGCGTGACGGACGGGACGGACCTGTACTGCGGCGGTACGGGTTTCCTCGTCGCGAAGGTGGACGCCGCCACCGGGAGCACGGGATGGCGGTACGGGCAACTTCCGCAGACCGCCCGGCCCATCGGCGTACGGGACGGCCTGGTCTTCGTCTACACGGAACCCGACAGCACCCAGCGGCGCCTGGTGGCCCTGGACACCCGGACCGGGAAGGAGCGGTGGGCCCGGCCCATCAGCGCGAGCGAGACGGCGCCCCTCTTCGACCGCGGCGTGCTCACCCTCACGCCCGACCACTCCGAGGTGATCGCCTACGACACGGCGGGCAAGGAGCTGTGGCTGACGTCCGAGCCGGCCGGGGTCAACTGCATCCCCTCGGCGCTCGGCGGCGACCCGTACGAACTGTGCTGGGAGGGCGACGACTTCCTCGACACCCAACCGTTCACGCTGGTACGCCTCGATCCGGACGACGGCACTCCGCGGGCACGCACCCCGCTGCCGAAGAAGTCGCTCGCCCTGGGCGCCGTCGACGGACGACCGCTGTTCCTGAAGGCGGAGACCACCGATGAGGTCTACCAGGCGGGGTACGAGCGACCCTACGACGCGTTCCTGCGGGTGGATCCGGACACCGGGAAGGCCACCCGGATCCCGCTGAAGCGCGCGCTGCGCGGTGCGGCGACACTCGTGGACGGGGTCGTGTACTTCGTGCGGACCAGCGGGTCGGTCACCGCCGTGTCGGCGAAGAGCGGCAAGGTGCTGTGGGAGCGGACCACCGACATGGAGAACCTGTCCGCGCCGGTGGTGTCGGCGGACCGTGACGAGATCTACTTCGCCAACCGGTTCGGCCGGCTGCTGGCCCTGGACAGCAGGACGGGCGCCGAGGTGTGGCGCACGGACGCGCTCGACGACCCGGGGGACATCGCGACCGACACCCCGCCCGGGGTGCTGCTCGTGGACGACGCGATCGTGGCGACGGCCGGGAACATGGCCTTCTCCGTAAACCCGGACGAGCCGACGAAGGCCGGGGCGTCCGTGTCCACCGTCGGGGACTGACCGGTCGTCACACCGCCGTGTGGGCGCGGACGCCTCCCGAGGCAGGCCGGTCTTCACATCGTGAACTCGGCGCTGCCGCAAGGACTTTCTCCGCTTTAACTCTTGACGCCCGCGGCGCCGGAGCGCACATTGACCGCACGCTCTTCTCTGAGAGCGCTCTCAGGACGGGACTCCACGGAGCGCTCCCCCACCCGCGCATTCACTCCGTACACCCGAAGAGGCCGCCATGAGTGAAACCCCCGGCACAACCGTCACCGGCACACCCGTGGGACGTCGCCGCCCGCTCCGGCGCGCGTTCCTCGCCGTGGCCGCCGCGCTGGCGGTGGCCACGGCCTGGGCGACGACCGCGCAGGGCGCCGCCCCCACCCCGCCCGCGGGCTGGACGCAGGTATTCGTCGACGACTTCAACGGCACCGCCGGCACCGGTGTCAACACCTCCAACTGGCAGTACGCTACCGGCACTTCGTACCCCGGCGGCCCCGCGAACTGGGGGACGGGCGAGGTCGAGACGATGACGAACAGCACCGCCAACGTCGCCCTCGACGGCAACGGAAATCTCCGCATCACCCCGATCCGTGACGCGGCGGGGCGCTGGACCTCGGGCCGGATCGAGACCAACCGCACCGACTTCCAGCCCCCGGCGGGCGGCAAGCTGCGGGTCGAGTCCCGGCTCCAGATGCCGAACGTCACCGGGACGGCCGCCGAGGGCTACTGGCCGGCGTTCTGGATGCTGGGCGCGCCCTACCGAGGCAACTACCAGAACTGGCCGAGCGTCGGCGAGCTGGACATCATGGAGAACGTGCACGGGCGCAACCAGGTCTGGGCCACCATGCACTGCGGCACCAACCCCGGCGGCCCGTGCAACGAGACGACCGGCATCGGCAACTCCACCGCGTGCCCCAACACGACCTGCCAGTCCGGGTTCCACACGTACACCATGGAGTGGGACCGCTCGGGGACCCCCGAGACGATCCGGTTCCTCGTCGACGGCACCCAGTTCCACTCGGTCAACGCCAACCAGGTCGACGCGACCACCTGGACCAACGCCACCAACCACGGGTTCTTCGTCATCCTGAACGTGGCCATGGGCGGCGCCTTCCCCGACGCGTTCGGCGGCGGGCTCGACGGTGACACCCGCTCCGGTGTGCCGATGGTCGTCGACTACGTGCAGGTACTGTCGGCCGCCGGGGGCACCACCACCCCACCGCCGACGGGCACCCGTGACGCGTACAGCGCCATCCAGGCCGAGTCGTACAACGCTCAGAGCGGCACCCTCACCGAGACCACGACCGACAGCGGGGGCGGCCAGAACATCGGTGCCCTGGCCAACGGCGACTGGGCGCTCTTCCAGAATGTGAACTTCGGTTCCACGGCCGCGACGCAGTTCGTCGCCCGGGTGGCCTCCGGCGCGGGCGCGGGGGTGAGCGGACTGGTCGAGGTCAGGCTCGACAGCCGCTCGAACGCACCGGTCGGCAGTTTCTCGATCGCCAACACCGGCGGCTGGCAGTCGTGGCGGACGGTGCCCGCGAACATGGCCCGGGTGACCGGCACCCATGACGTGTATCTGACCTTCAGCAGCGGTCAGGCACAGGACTTCGTGAACGTGAACTGGTTCAACTTCGGCCGCTGACGGCCGACTTGGGCGACGGGCGGGACTCCACGGCGGTGGAGTCCCGCCCGTCGCCGTGCGTCGCGGTGCGTCACCGCAGCTCCGCCCGGAACGCCACCGGCGTGGTCCCGGCGTGCAGTTGGAAGAACTTGGAGAAGTTCGCCGCGTCGGGGAAGCCGACGGCGACGCCCACGCGGCCGATCGGCAGGTCCGTGTGGGCCAGCAGCCGCTTCGCCTCCAGGACGACCCGCTTGTCGATGAAGCCCTTCGGGGTCTCGCCGGTCGCCGCGCGGACCGCGCGGACGAGGGTGCGGCGGGAGTAGCCGAGGGCGTCCGCGTAGGCGCTGACGCTGTGGTTGGCGGCGAAGTCCCGTTCGACGGCGTCCCGGAAGCGGGTGAAGGTGGTGTCGTCGAGCCTGTGCTCCTCCTCCGTCGAGCCGGCGGCGAGATGGGCGAGGCGCAGGAGGAAGGCCGTCAGGGAGTGCCGCAGGACGGCGGTGTGGAGGCCGGGCGGCAGGGTGTCGGTGTCGACGTACTCGCGTTCGAGCTGGGCCGACGAGGCCCGTAGTCCCGCGAGTTGGGCCGCGTCCGGGCGGAGCAGCGGCGGCAGGTCGTAGCGGTAGAGGCCGGTCGACTCGACGGTGGCGCGGGGCAGGAAGCCCGGTTGCATGGTGAGGACGGTCCCGCGGTACTCGGTGGCGTGTGAGAAGCGATGCACCTGCCCCGGCCGTATCCACAGCAGTTCGCCCGCGCCCGCCTCGTACTCGGTGAAGTCGACCATGTGGCGCACCGGGCCGCCGTCGAACAGCATCACCACGTGGAAGTCGATGCGGTGGACCCCTTCCAGGGGTATGTCCGCGCGCCAGGGGCGCCGGCCGTCCATCGGGCCGATCCGCATGCCGACGCCGGAGAGGCTGCGGTCGACGGGGAACGGGAAGGTCTTGATCCGGTCACCGTCGGGGAAGTCTCTGTCCGTCATGTCCTCGCCGTCGCGTCGTCGGTGTCCCAGTTTCACCGAAGGCTGGCACACCGCCACCTCGCCCCACAAAAGTCAGACTTTTACTTTTGAAGACGCCAGACAAATTCCGCCGTCTCATCGAGGACTTCTTGAAGATGAACTGGACAGAACTCGACCGGCGCGCCGTCGACACCGCCCGCCTGCTGGCCGCCGACGCCGTGCAGAAAGTCGGCAACGGGCACCCTGGTACGGCGATGAGCCTCGCGCCCGCCGCGTACACGCTCTTTCAGAAGGTGATGCGTCACGATCCCGCCGACCCCGAGTGGACCGGCCGTGACCGCTTCGTCCTCTCCCCCGGCCACACCTCACTGACCCTCTACACCCAGCTGTACCTGGCCGGGTACGAGCTGGAGCTGGACGATCTCAAGGCGTTCCGGACGCACGGCTCGAAGACGCCGGGTCATCCGGAGTACGGGCACACCGCCGGGGTCGAGACCACCACGGGTCCGCTGGGCCAGGGGGTCGCCAACGCCGTGGGCATGGCGATGGCCGCCCGTTACGAGCGCGGTCTGTTCGACCCGGACGCTCCGGAGGGGGCCTCCCCTTTCGACCACACCGTCTGGACGATCGCCTCCGACGGCGACCTGGAGGAGGGCATCTCCGCCGAGGCCTCCTCGCTGGCGGGCCATCAGAAGCTGGGCAACCTGGTCCTCCTGTACGACGACAACCACATCTCCATCGAGGGCGACACGGCCACGGCGTTCTCCGAGGACGTGCTGAAGCGGTACGAGGCGTACGGCTGGCACGTCCAGCGGATCGAGCCGGCGTTCAACGGCAACGTCGACGTGCACGCCCTGTACGACGCGCTGTTGGCCGCGCGGGACGAGACCGGCCGGCCCTCGATCATCGCGATGCGCACGATCATCGCCTGGCCGGCCCCGGGCGCCCAGAACACCGAGGCCTCGCACGGCTCGGCGCTCGGCGCGGACGAGGTCGCGGCCACCAAGCGGGTCCTCGGCTTCGACGCGGCCAAGAGTTTCGACGTCGCCGACGACGTGCTCGCCCACACCCGCCGCGCCCTCGACCGGGGCGCGGAGGCGCACGCCGCCTGGGACAAGCGGATCGCCGAGTGGCGTGCCGGCTCCCCCGAACGGGCCCGGCTCTTCGACCGGGTGGTCGCGGGCCGGCTGCCCGAGGGCTGGGAGCGGGCGCTGCCCGCCTTCGAGGAGGGCACGTCCGTGGCGACCCGGGCCGCGTCCGGCAAGGTGCTCCAGGGGCTGGGCGCGGTGATCCCCGAGCTGTGGGGCGGCTCCGCCGACCTCGCCGGGTCGAACAACACCACCATCGACAAGACGTCCTCCTTCCTCCCGGCGGGCAACCCGCTCCCGGAGGCCGACCCCTACGGCCGTACGATCCACTTCGGCATCCGTGAGCACTCCATGGCCGCCGAGATGAACGGCATCGCGCTGCACGGCAACACCCGTGTCTACGGGGGCACGTTCCTGGTGTTCTCCGACTACATGCGCAACGCCGTGCGGCTGTCGGCCCTGATGCAGCTGCCGGTGACGTACGTGTGGACGCACGACTCGATCGGTCTGGGCGAGGACGGCCCCACCCACCAGCCGGTCGAGCACCTCGCCTCGCTGCGCGCGATCCCCGGCCTGAACGTGGTCCGCCCGGCCGACGCCAACGAGACGGCGATCGCCTGGGCCGAGATCCTGAAGCGGCACACCACGAACCCGGCCCCGCACGGACTGGCGCTCACCCGCCAGGGCGTGCCGACGTACGCCCCCGACTCCGGTACGGCGAAGGGCGGTTACGTACGGGTGGAGGCTTCGACCGCGATCCCGGAGCTGATCCTGATCGCCACCGGCTCCGAGGTGCAGCTGGCCGTCGCCGCCCGGGAGCGGCTGGAGGCCGAGGGGGTCGGCACCCGGGTGGTGTCGATGCCGTCGGTGGAGTGGTTCGAGGAACAGCCGCGCGAATACCGCGAGAGCGTGCTGCCGCCGTCCGTGCGGGCCCGCGTGGCGGTCGAGGCGGGGATCGGTCTGACCTGGTACCGGTACGTCGGTGACCACGGCCGCATCGTCTCCCTCGAACACTTCGGCGCCTCCGCCGACGCGAAGACCCTGTTCGCCGAGTACGGCTTCACCGCCGAGAACGTCGTCGCGGCGGCGAAGGCCGTGCTCGCCGGCACAACTGGACCCGACGCCATGCGCGGCTGACGGGCGCCCCTGAAGGAAGATGATCACTGTGACCACCGAAGCGCCCGTGGGGGCCACCGACGGCCGCCCGAACACCGCGGTGAGCACGTCCTCGAACACGCAAGTCCTTGAACAGCAAGGGAGTTGATGGGCAATGACCGCCGAGTGGCTCAACCCGCTCCGGGACGCGGGCGATCGTCGGCTCCCGAAGATCGCGGGCCCGTCCGGGCTCGTCATCTTCGGGGTGACCGGTGACCTGTCCCGCAAGAAGCTGATGCCGGCCGTGTACGACCTGGCCAACCGGGGTCTGCTGCCGCCGGGCTTCTCGCTGGTGGGGTTCGCCCGCCGGGACTGGGAGGACGAGGACTTCGCGCAGATCGTGCACGACGCGGTCCGTGAACACGCCCGCACCGAGTTCCGCGAGGAGGTCTGGCAGCAGCTCGCCGAGGGGATGCGCTTCATCCCGGGCGACTTCGGTGACGACGAGGCGTTCAAACGGCTCCGCGAGGCCGTCGAGGAGCTGGACGGCTCCCGGGGCACGGGCGGCAACTTCGCCTTCTACCTCTCCGTGCCGCCGAGCATGTTCCCGAAGGTCGTCAAGCAGCTCAAGAAGCACGGTCTGGCCAGTCCGCCCGAGGGTTCCTGGCGGCGCGCCGTCATCGAGAAGCCGTTCGGCCACGACCTGGCCAGCGCCCGCGAGCTGAACGCGGTGCTGCACGAGGTGTTCGACCCCGAGCAGGTCTTCCGCATCGACCACTACCTCGGCAAGGAGACCGTCCAGAACATCCTGGCGCTCCGCTTCGCCAACCAGATGTACGAGCCCATCTGGAACCGGAGTTATGTCGACCACGTACAGATCACCATGGCCGAGGACATCGGCATCGGCGGTCGCGCCGGGTACTACGACGGCATCGGCTCGGCCCGTGACGTCATCCAGAACCATCTGCTGCAGTTGCTGGCCCTGACCGCCATGGAGGAACCGGCGGCCTTCGACGCCGAGTCGCTGCTGACCGAGAAGCTGAAGGCGCTCAAGGCCGTGCGGCTGCCGGACGACCTGGGCCGGCACACCGTGCGCGGCCAGTACGCGGGCGGCTGGCAGGGCGGTGAGCAGGTGCTCGGCTATCTGGAGGAGGAGGGCATCGACCCGTCCTCCACCACGGACACCTACGCGGCGGTCAAGCTGGGCATCGACAACCGCCGTTGGGCCGGGGTCCCCTTCTATCTGCGCACCGGCAAGCGGCTCGGCCGCCGGGTCACCGAGATCGCGGTCGTCTTCCAGCGCGCCCCGCACTCCCCGTTCGACTCCACGGCCACCGAGGAGCTCGGGCAGAACGCGATCGTCATCCGCGTCCAGCCGGACGAGGGGATGACCGTGCGCTTCGGGTCGAAGGTGCCGGGTACCTCGATGGAGATCCGGGACGTCACGATGGACTTCGCGTACGGCGAGTCGTTCACGGAGTCCAGCCCGGAGGCGTACGAACGGCTGATCCTTGATGTGCTGCTCGGCGACGCCAACCTCTTCCCCCGCCACCAGGAGGTGGAGGAGTCCTGGAAGATCCTCGACCCGATCGAGGAGTACTGGGCCAAGCACGGCAGGCCCGCGCAGTACGCCTCGGGCGGTTGGGGGCCCGCGGAAGCGGACGAGATGCTCGCACAAGACGGACGGAGCTGGCGCAGGCCATGAAGATCGACCTGACTGACACCACGGCAAGCAAGATCAACAAGGCCCTGGTGCAGGGCCGCCGGGCCATCGGCACGCCCGCCGTGGGCATGGTCCTCACGATGGTGATCGTGACGGACGAGGAGAACGCGTACGACTCGATCAAGGCCGCCGAGGAGGCCTCGCACGAGCACCCCTCGCGCACCCTGGTCGTCATCAAGCGGCACGCCCGCACCCCGAAGGACCGCACCAAGTCGCACCTGGACGCCGAGGTACGGGTCGGCGCCGACGCCGGCACCGGCGAGACGGTCGTGCTGCGGACCTACGGCGAGGTGTCCGACCACGCCGACTCCGTGGTCCTGCCGCTGCTGCTGCCGGACGCGCCGGTGGTGGTCTGGTGGCCGGTGGACGCGCCGCGGAACCCGGCGAAGGACCCGCTGGGCGCGCTCGCCCAGCGCCGGATCACCGACATGTACGCCGTGGAGACCCCGCTCGCCGCGCTCGAACAGCGGGTCACGTCGTACACCCCCGGCGACACCGACCTCGCCTGGACGCGGCTCACGCCGTGGCGCTCCATGCTCGCCGCCGCCCTCGACCAGGCCAAGGAGACCATCACCTCGGCCGCCGTGGAGAGCGAGGCGGACAACCCCAGCGCCGAGCTGCTGGCCCGCTGGCTGGAGGCCCGTCTGGGCGTGTCCGTCGAGCGCGTCCTGACCGCCGGACCGGTGGTCACCGGTGTGCGGCTCGGCACCGCGAAGGGCGAGGTCGTCATCGACCGCCCCGAGGGCCCGCTCGCCACGCTCACCCTGCCCGGCCAGCCGTCCCGCACCCTCGCCCTGAAGGTGCGCGCCACCTCCGAGCTGATCGCCGAGGAGCTGCGCCGCCTCGACGCCGACGAGATGTACGCCGTCGCCCTGCGCGGCGGAGGGGGCGACGGGCAGACCGCCGCCGCCGACGACTGACACGCCTCCGCTCGACTCCCTCATGGAACAGGTGAACTGACATGGCAACGATGCAGCTGGGTCTCATCGGCCTCGGCAAGATGGGCGGCAACATGCGCGAGCGGATCCGCCGCGCCGGCCACACCGTCATCGGCTACGACCGCAACCCCGAGGTCTCCGACGTGGGCAGCCTCGCCGAACTGGTCGAGCGCCTCGACGGCCCGCGCACGGTGTGGGTGATGGTCCCGGCCGGCGCCGCCACCCAGTCCGTCGTCGACGAGCTGGCGGAGCTGCTGTCGCCGGGCGACACCGTCGTCGACGGCGGCAACTCCCGTTGGACGGACGACGAGAAGCACGCCGCCGAACTGGGCGCCAAGGGGATCGGGTTCGTCGACGCGGGTGTCTCCGGCGGCGTGTGGGGGCTCCAGAACGGCTACGCCCTCATGGTCGGCGGCGACGAGGAGCACGTGCGGCGGCTCCAGCCGATCTTCGAGGCCCTCAAGCCGGAGGGGCCGTACGGCTACGTCCACGCCGGCAAGGTGGGCGCCGGCCACTTCTCCAAGATGGTCCACAACGGCATCGAGTACGCCATGATGCAGGCGTACGCGGAGGGTTGGGAGCTGCTGGAGAAGGTCGACTCGGTGACGAGCGTGCGTGAGGTCTTCCGCTCCTGGCAGGAGGGGACCGTGATCCGCTCCTGGCTGCTGGACCTCGCCGTCAGCGCGCTCGACGAGGACGAACACCTGGAGAAGCTGCGCGGCTACGCCGAGGACTCCGGTGAGGGCCGGTGGACCGTCGAGGCGGCCATCGACCACGCGGTGCCGCTGCCGGCGATCACCGCGTCGCTGTTCACCCGGTTCGCCTCACGGCAGGACGACTCGCCCCAGATGAAGATGATCGCCGCGCTGCGCAACCAGTTCGGCGGCCACGCGGTCGAGGCGAAGCAGTAACCGGTCCGGCTTCGGTGAGCGGGCGCGCGAGGAGCGTCGTGGCCGGTCGCGCGGTTTCCCCCGCGCCTCTTCGGGGGCGCGGGCTCCTCAGGGCAGCAGGGCGGTGCTGAAGGCCTGCTTGTGGGCCCTCAGCCAGGTCCGGACGCGGTCCCAGCGGGCCCAGCCGCCGCGCTCCGCGAGGACCCGGCGGTAGACGGGGTCGCGCTCGGCCACGCGCGCGGCCACGAAGGCCCGGCAGGCCTCCGTGGCCTGTTCGACGACATCGGGCAGCACGGCGCGGTCGGGTGCGGAGAGGCCGTAGCCGTCGGCGAGGACGCGTAGGCGCCGGGGCGCGTCCAGGGGGCCGCCCGGGTAGAGGGCGGCCGCCGATTCGGGGTCGAGCAGGGGGACCCAGTAGCGGGCCGCCATGGCCACGTCCCAGACGGGTCTGCCCGGTGCGGCCAGGTCGAAGTCGATCAGGGCGGTGGCACGGCCGTCACGGAAGACGACGTTGTCGGGACAGACGTCGTTGTGGCAGAGGATCGGCCCGCCCTCGGGGTCGGACAGCTCGCGGGGCCACCCGGCGCCGGTGTCGACCGGGATGTCCGCGCTCGTCGCGTGCAGGTCGCGGAGCAGACTCCCCACCGATGTCAGGGCCGTCTCCGTCAGCGCCCAGGCCGGGAACGGCGGCAGTGCCACGTCGCCCGGGACGAAGGTCAGCTGCTCGCGGCCGTCCGGTGTGCGGCCGACGGGCAGCGGCGCCCCCGTGAATCCGCGTCGGCGCAGGGCGCGCAGGTGCGCGTGGAGGGCGGGCGCGGTGTGCGGCGCCGGACGGTCCACGAGGGAGCCCCGCCGGACGACCGCGCCCGCGTTCACCGTGCCGCCGAGCAGCACGTCGCCGCCGTCCGGTGAGCCCGGCGCCCCACGGTCGTGCGTCATGCGGATCACGCTACCCGCTGCTCCCGGGGCCTCCGTAGGCCCGGTGCCCCGCCCTCGCCGGGCGGAATGCGGCGTTCACCCGCATTATTGTCAGATGTGTACATGGCGTGAACTGTCGCTGTGGCCGGAACCCCGCCGCCGGTAGCGTGCGGCCCCTGTCCGTATGCACTGCGCTCGCATTGCCTACGTCCTCCCACGCATCCGTACGCCTCCGTACGCATCCGTACGTGTCCGCACGAAGGAGACGCCGATGGCCGAGACCGGGCAGCACGATCAGCGGTACGAGCGCTACGACGGGGGCAGCCCCGAGGCCGAGCGGCTCGTGTTCGAGCGGTTGGCCCGGGAGCTGATGGAGGTGCAGGTCCGGAACCGGCGGGCCGGGGGCGGCGGGATCGCGCGGGCGTTCCACGCGAAGGCGCCCCTGGGGGTGGAGAACGCGCGGCTGCGGTTCCACGACGATCTGCCGGTGGCGTTGCGGACCGGTTTCGCGCAGCCGGGCGCCGACTACCCGGCGGTCGTCCGGCTGTCCAACGCGAGCGGGATACGGCAGGGGGACGGGTCGCCGGACCTGCGGGGCGCGGCGGTGCGGGTGCGGGTGGCGGAGGGCGTGAGCCATGACCTGCTGGCGACCAGCTTCCCGGTGTCGCACGCGAGCGACGCCCGGGAGTTCGTGGCGTTCGCCAAGGCCATGGCGGGGGCCCGCGGTCCGCTGCGGAAGGCGTGGGCGCTGTTCGTGAAGCTGCCGTCGGCGGTGGGCCTGAAGACGGCCGCGCGGATGCGGCGCAATGTGACGACGGCCACCCGACGGCAGGTCGACTCCCTTGCCACCGAGACCTATTGGAGCCGTGGGGCCATCCTGTGGGGCGAGGCCGGGCCGGTGCGGTACCTGTTGCGGCCCGCGCCCGGTACACCGGCGGCAACGGCGCCCGACCGCCGGGACCCGGACTTTCTGCACCGGGAGCTGGCGTGGCGGCTCGGGCAGGCGGACGTGGCGTTCGATCTGTGTGTGCAGCGGTACGTGGACGAGCGGCGCACACCGGTCGAGGACGCGGCGGTGGAGTGGACGGACGCGGTGGCGCCGGCGGTGCCGATCGCCCGGCTCACCATCCCCGCACAGGAGTTGGACGGGGCCGAGGCGCGGGCGGCGGCGCGACGGGTCGAGGACCTGACCTTCAACCCCTGGTACACGACCGATGATTTCCGGCCATTGGGCAATATCAACCGCGCGCGGAAGGCCGCCTACCGGGCGAGTGGCGCTCACCGTCTCGGAGAGCGCTTCGTCACCGCGGAACCCTTGCGCAACAGGCTGCTCGGCCGTCTCGTGGGCCCCGCCCTCGGCCTGCTGAACCGAGCCGTGCCGTGGCACCGGCTGCCGTTGTCCCTGAGCCTGCTGAACCTGGCGTTCCTGAGGAAGGTGCTGCGCCGGCTGAACCTGATCGACGCCGAGGTCCGCGAGGCCCCGCCCCAGGCCCAGCCCGTGCCGGAGCCGGTCCCGGAACGGCTGCGCACGGAGCGGTCGTACGACGGGACGTACAACGATCTGTCGGAGCCGACGATGGGAGCGGTGGGTGCCGCCTTCGGGCGGAATCTGCGGCCGGACTACCGGCCGGACACCTTCGACACACCGAACCCGGTGACGGTCAGCAGGCAGTTGCTGCACCGGGAGAGCTTCGTGCCGGCGACCTCGCTCAACGTGCTGGCGGCGGCGTGGATCCAGTTCCAGGTGCATGACTGGGTGAACCACCGGCGGTACAAGACCGGTGACCGCAGTGTGGAGGTGCCGCTGCCGCCCGGTTCCGACGGGACCTGGCAGAACGTGCCGGGCGGGCCGACCGAGCGAGTGATGCGGTTCGCCGAGAACGAGGGCGTGGAGGTGCCCGGCCGCCCGCCGATCCTGTTCGCCAACTCCGCCTCGCACTGGTGGGACGGCTCCGAGGTGTACGGCGAGAACGAGCGGACCGCGCGGTCCCTGCGGGAGCCGGACGGGGGTGCCCGACTCCGCCTGGAGGACGGCCATCTGCCGGGCGGGACGAACGGCATTCCACTCACCGGCTTCAACGAGAGCTGGTGGATGGGGCTCAGCGCGATGCACACCCTGTTCGCGCGCGAGCACAACGCGGTCTGCGACGCGCTGCGCGCGGAGTACCCGTCGATGAGCGAGGAGAAGATCTACCAGACGGCCCGGCTGGTGGTGTCCGCGCTGATCGCGAAGATCCACACCGTGGAGTGGACGCCGGCGATCCTGGCCACCGAGGCGATCGATGTCGCGCTGCGCACCAACTGGTCGGGCCCGCCGAGGAACTGGCTCAACCAGCTGGGCCTGTGGCTGTTCGAGGCGCACTCGCTGACCGGCATCCCGAAGACGCTGCCGGACCACCACACGGCGCCGTACTCGCTGACGGAGGACTTCACCACCGTCTACCGCATGCATCCGCTGATCCCGGACGACTACGAGCTCCGGGAGCACCAGTTCGGGCGGCTGTTGGAGAGGGTGGGCTTCCTCGACATCCAGGGCGGGGCGGCCGAGGCGCAGATCCGCAAGACGGGCCTCGCGAACGCGCTGTACTCGTTCGGCATCGCCCACCCCGGCGCGATCACCCTGCACAACTTCCCGCGCTCGCTCCAGCGCTTCGAGCGGGACGGGGAGATCATCGATCTGTCGGTCGTCGACCTGGTCCGCACGCGCAGGCGTGGGGTGCCGCGCTACAACGACTTCAGGGCCGGGCTGCACCGGGGGCGGATCCGTTCCTTCGAGGAGCTGACCGAGAACCCCGGGACGCTGGCCCGCCTCAAGGACGTCTACCGGGACGTCGACGAGATCGACACCGTGGTCGGGCTGTTCGCGGAGAACCCTCCGGAGGGCTTCGGCTTCAGCGACACCGCCTTCCGGATCTTCGTCCTGATGGCCAGCCGACGGCTGCAGAGCGACCGGTTCCTGACGGTCGACTACCGGCCGGAGGTCTACACACCGCTCGGCATCGACTGGGTCGAGAAGGGCGGCATGAACACGGTGCTCCAGCACCACTGTCCTGAGCTGGCGCCCCTCCTGCCCCGCGACGCGAGCGCCTTCGCGCCGTGGCGGACGGTGCCCACGGGCAACGCCGGTACGGGCAACGCCGGTACGGGCAACGCCGGTACGAGCGACGGCGGTACGAGCGACGGCGGTACGAGCGACGGCGGTTCACCATGATGCCGTGACACACGACCCGGGGGTCGCGAGGCGCCCGGGTCCGAACCACAACGGGGGAAACACGCATGACGTTCACCGACAACCACTCCGAGCTGCCCGGAAACCCGGAGCTGTCCGCGATACCCGGGGCGGGCGAACAGCTCGCTGTCCAGGAGCAGCCCCGGACGAGCGCGGGCACCACCCACCCGGGGCTCGCCGACCTCTTCGACCGTCCGCTGCTGCGGACCGTGTGGCGCCGCCGCACCCACCGCGTGAGCCGGGGGGCGAAGGTGTCCGCCGGGACCATGACCTACACCTCCCGCAACGCGCCGCAGCCCCTGAGCGAGCTGGAGGAGGCGGTGCTGATCGCGATCACCGGTACCACCGGCCTCACCATGCCCGACCGGCCCTTCGAGGACCCGGACAACGGCACCCCCATCATGTCCAAGCCCAACCTGACGATGGCGGGCCGTACCGCGGGCAGCCCGGACAACGCACAGGGCACCCACTTCTTCCTCGTCAACGACTCGGGCACCTACTTCCTGCGCAGGCTGGAACCGGCACCGCAGGAGCCGTTCGACGCCGAGACGCTGGTGGCGCGGGCGCGCGCGGCCAAGGTGAAGGTCCTGGACCACCGCCTCGACGTGGCACCGGACAAGCGGGACTTCCCGGCGTACCTGGACTCCAACCGTTTCCTGTCCAACCTGCCCGGAACGACGCTGCTGTTCCCGGTGGTCGACCTCTCCCATCAGTATGTGAACGCGCTGATGTATCTGCTCACCCAGCCGGACGGGGCCCGCCCGACCCTCGTGGACGACCGCAACTTCTACCGTGCCGCCGGGGTGCGGAAATGGGTGCGGAACGGGTTCCTCAACAGGGACCTGAAGCTGCCGCTCGGCGCCCTCGGCCCCATGCGCACGCAGATCGAGGCGGACCTGCTGCTGCAGAACCTGATGCTCACGGCCGAGGCGATGGGCCTGGGCGCCTGGATCCACGCCACCATCAATCCGCAGATCGCCCTCGGGGACCCGAAGTTCTCCCGGGCGTACGGCAGGATGCTCGGCTTCGACTTCGTCACCCCGCGCTGGCGGCCGGCCGACATCTGGCGCTGGCACATCCCCCTGCCGAAGTACGCGAAGGTGCGCTCGCACCCGGTCCGGCTCCCCTCCCCCGACGGCGGCGCGCCGCTGATCGCCGCCGCGTGCCCGCCCGTGTTCGGCAGCATGTCGGAGGCGGTGGACACGATCATCCGGGAGAAGTTCGGCCGCGGCGGCGTCTACACCGACCGGGACGTCTTCGCCCGGATCTACCGGGAGGACTACGGGCAGCGCTATCTCACCGAGGCCAGCGAGTACGAGGAGCGGGTGGTCGACTGCGCGCGGGACATCTGCGAGTACATCCTCCGCACGCACGGCCGCTTCCCGGCCCACACCGACGCGATCCATGTCCCGGGCGTGTGGCTCCAGGTCCACCACGTGGAGAACGAGTACTACGAGCGGTTCTTCACCAACGGCCTCACGGACGCGCACCGGGCGCATGCCGGGGCGTGGGGGCACTGAGGGCCCCGGCGGCAGGGGATGCCGGCCGCATCCGGCCGGAACGTCAGGCGGCAACGCCAGGCCGGATAGCGGTGGTTGACAGGTACAAGCGTTGCGGGTGAGATTCCCGTTGATGATGATCAACGATCTGACGGCGGCCGAGCGGCGGGTGTGGGACGCCTTCCCGCTCGGCGCGGCGGTGGACTTCGGGGCCGCGGATCCCGGAACCGTCGAGGGCGGCGCCGCCGCGGACGGCGCCGCGTGGGGTCCCGAACGGACCGTCCGTGCCCGGGTGCTGCGGGCGCTGCTGCTGACCGCCCCCCAGGAGGAGGGCGAGGTCGCCGCCCTCAAGATCGAGGGCGCCCGGATCACGGGACGACTGGAACTGAAGTACGCGACGGTCGAGAGCGTCGTCCGGCTGAGCGGCTGTCACTTCGACGAGGTTCCCGACTTCTCGGGCGCGCACTTCAACTACCTCAACCTGTCCAAGTCGGTGCTGCCGGGCCTGCGTTCGGCGCGAGCGCGCGTCGACGGCGGCCTGCGGCTGACGGAGTGCCGGTTCCGGGGGCCGGTGCGGCTCACCGGTGCGCAGATCTCCGGGACGCTGTTCATGGAACGCGCCGAGTTCACCGCGTCGGACGGGGCGGCCGCGCTGCGGCTCAACCAGGCGGAGATCGGGGAGGAGTTGTGCGCTCCCGGGCTGCGCGCGGACGGTGAGGTCCGGCTCGGCGGCGCCCATGTCGCCGGCAAGGTCGACCTGCGACGCGCCCGGCTGCACCGGCCCGGTGGCATCGCCCTCGGCGCCGAGACCCTCGCCACCGAGTCCGATGTCGTCCTGCGGCACGCGGACGTACGCGGGCGGGTCGAGCTGCGCGGGGCACGCGTGGGCGGCTGGCTGGAGCTGTCCTACGCGCGGTTGTCGAACCCCGGCGGTACGGCGCTGCGGGTCAGCAGCAGTGTCATCAGCGAACTCTGGCTGCGCGAGGGCCCGCCGGTCGAAGGGGTCCTGAATCTGCGCCGCGCCCAGATAGAGGTGCTGTTCGTGGAGCCGGACAAGCTGCCGGACCAGGTCCTGGTGAACAGCCTCGCCTACACCTCCCTGATCCCGCACGTGCCCGCCGAGCGGCGACTGCCGATGCTGGAGCGGGACGGCGAGGGCTATCTGCCGTACTCCTACGAGCAGTTGACCGCCGCCTACCGCAGGATCGGTGACGACGACGCCGCCCGGCGCGTCCAGCTCGCCAAGCAGCGCCGGCATCGCGCCACGCTCCGCTGGCACGGGCGGCTCTGGGGGTACGCCCAGGACGCCACCGTCGGCTACGGCTTCCGTCCGCTGCGCGCGGCGATCTGGATGCTGTCGCTGATGGCGGTGGGCTCGGTGGCGTACACGGTGCGAGCGCCCAGCCCGCTCAAGGCGGACGAGGCCCCGGTGTTCAACCCGGTCGTCTACACCCTCGACCTGCTCCTCCCGATCATCGACTTCGGGCAGGAACGGGCCTACGCCCCCGAGGGCTGGTCGCAGTGGCTGTCGTACGTCCTCGTCATCACCGGCTGGATCCTGGCGACGACGGTCGTCACGGGCGTGACCCGCACCGTCAGCCGACAGTGACGCCCTTCAGCGGACAGTCCGTTGAACGTGCTGCGCGGCGAGCCGTACGGGCGCGTTCTGCGCACCGTAGCCCTGGTATCCGGTGTCGCGCTGGACGAGTTCGAAGAAGACGCGGCCGACGGTCTCGGTGTAGCAGTGGCGGAACCCGCCGCCCGCGTCACGGTCGTAGAGGATGCCGAGTTCCCGGTACGTCTCCAGCTCTCCGTCGGTGAACTCGAACCGTGCGGCCAGGTCGTCGTGGTAGTTCGCGGGGACGGCCAGCAGGCGGCCCCCGGCCGCGCGGAAGGCGCGGGCCGCGGCGACGACGTCGTCCGTGGCGAGGGCGATGTGCTGGGCGCGGGCGGTGTCGTCGGTCGGGGCCGGGCCGACGCTGAGGGCGATCCGGACGCTGCCGTCGTCGTTGGTGACCGGACGGCTGCGGAACAGGCCGTAGGGGTCGGCGACGTCGACACTGTCGCTGGCGTGGAGCCCGAGCACCGTTCGGTGGAAGAGCGCGGCCTCGTCGAACTGGTGCCAGGGCTGGGTGAGGGCCAGGTGGTCCACGCGGTGGACGTGGCCGGCGGCCTCCGGGTGTGCGACGGGTCGGAAGTCCCCGGTCCAGCTGGGGAGTCCGGGGCGGTCCGTCGCGCAGAAGAAGAGTTCGGTGCCGTCGGGCGCGGCGACCGCGTCGAGCGGCGCGTCCTCCGTGGCCCGGCGGCGCGGCAGCACCGGCGCGAGCAGCGCCTCGGCGCGGCGGGCGGCGCCGGCCGGGTCCGGTGATTCGAGTCCGATCGCGGCGAGCTGGGTGCCGTCGCGCCGGGCGGCTGGGCCGGTGTTGACCAGCACCCGTGCCTCGCCCTGCTGCCAGAGGTCCACCGGCTTGCTGCGATGGCGTGCGGTGCGGGCGAAGCCGAGCGCACCGAGCAGGGCGGCCACGGGCTCGGCGTCGGGGGTGACGAGTTCGGCGAAGGCGACGCCGGTGGGCACCACCCGCCGCGGCAGCGCGGCGATACCGGCCGCCTCCTGGAGCATCAGCAGCGATCGGTGGGCGTCCACGGCGGTGGGACCCGCCTCGGCCTGCCGGAAGACGTCGTTGAAGACCTCAAGCGACAGCGGCCCGTCGTATCCGGCCGCCCTCACATGCCTGACCAGCCCGGTGACGTCGAGGCCGCCCTGCCCGGGGAAACAGCGGTAGTGCCGACTCCACTGCAGCACGTCCATCGCCATCAGCGGGGCGTCGGCGAGCTGGAGGAAGAAGATCTTCTCGCCCGGGATGTCCTCGATGCCCTTGGGATCGGAGCCCCGGGCCAGGATGTGGAAGCTGTCCAGGCACGTCCCGAGCGCCGGGTGGTCGGCTTCCCGCACGATGCGCCACGCGTGGTCGTACGTACTGACGTGCCGCCCCCAGGCCAGTGCCTCGTAGGCGACCCGGATCCCGAACTCCTCAGCGAGGGTGGCCAGTTCGCGCAGCTGGTACGCGGCGAGCGCGTCGTCGTCCGCGGCGAGCGGATGGACGCTGGAGCAGACGAGCACCGTGTCGCAGCCGAGCCGCCGCATCAGCTCGAACTTGTGCCGGGCCCGCCGCAGGTTCCCTTCGAACACCTCGGCCGGCACGGCCTCGATGTCCCGCATCGGCTGGTAGAGATCGATGCTCAGCCCCAGATCCGCGCAGCGCGCCCGCACCTCCTCCGGCGCGAGCGGACTGGCCAGCAGATCGTTCTCGAAGATCTCCACCCCGTCGAAACCGGCGCGCGCGGCGGCGGCGAGCTTCTCGGTGAGGGACCCGCTGAGGGAGACGGTGGCGATGGATGTACGCATGGGGAACTCCTTGCGACAAGGTCACGCCCCTGTAAGGGGCGCGGGGAACTGCGCGACCAGCCACGACGGACCCGCGGCCGACGCACTGGACCGGCCGTCGCGGCGCTTAGTTACGCGCTCGAGCGACCCCGGCCAACTCACCGATGTCCGCCAACATCCGCGAAGCGTCAGGCTCACGCCCGGTGAACAACCGAAACGCGTCGGCCGCCTGGAACACCGCCATCCCACCCCCGTCGAGCGTGGCGCAGCCGAGCCCCCGCGCGACCCGCAGCAACTCGGTCTCCAACGGCCGGTACACCACCTCCGCCACCCACAGCCCGGGACGCAGCAGCTCCGCGGCGAACGGCAGCCCGGGGTGGGCCGCCATCCCCGTCGGCGTCGCGTGGACGACCCCGTCCGCGGCCCCCAGCAGCGCCGGCAGCGCGTCCGGCGTCGCCGCGGCGGCCCGTCCCGGACCGAAGTGCCGGTTGAGGGAGGCGGCGAGGTCCGCCGCCCGGTCGGGCATCGCGTCGACGACGGTGACGTGCTCGGCGCCGAGGGTGAGCGTGGCGTGGGCGACGGCCGCGCCCGCGCCCCCGGCGCCCAGCTGCACCACCTTCTCCAGCGGCGCGTCGGGCAGCCCGCGCGCGAAGGACGCGGCGAAGCCGGTGACGTCCGTGTTGTGACCGACGGCGCGGCCGTCCTCGAAGACGACCGTGTTGACCGCGCCGAGCGCGGCGGCCTGCGGGGCGAGCCCGTCGAGGTGGTCGATGACCAGCTGCTTGCAGGGGTGCGTGATGTTCAGCCCGTCGAAGCCCAGGTCACGCGCGGCACGCACCAGGTCGCCCACGGCCTCCGGCCCGACACCGAGACCGTCGATGTCGATCAGCCGGTACAGGTAGCGCAGACCCTGCCGGTCGGCCTCCCGCTCGTGCAGGGCGGGGCTGAGGGACGGGCCGATGCCGGAGCCGATGAGGCCGACGAGATACGAGTCCTTGGCCACAGCGGCCCTCCCGCGAGATTTAATGTACGAACCAGTACGTTAGTAATAGCAGCCGACCCCGCCCAAGGGAAGACCGGCCCGGCAGCTCCTAGAATCACGGGCACCGGCCGCACTCGCCCGAAGGAACCCGATGACCAGCGTCGAAGAACCGGCACGACCGAACGGGCGCATCCGTGACGCCGCCCGCACCAAGGCCGAGATCCTCGACGTCGCGACCAAGGAGTTCGCCCGTTCCGGGTTCGCCGGGGCCCGGGTCGACGAGATCGCGGCCCGGACCCGCACCACGAAGCGGATGATCTACTACTACTTCGGCGGCAAGGAGCAGCTGTTCACCGCCGTGCTGGAGCGGGCGTACTCCGTGATCCGGCAGACCGAGCAGGAGCTGGACGTCGAGCATCTGGACCCGGTGGCGGCCATTCGCCGGCTCGCCGAGGTGACGTTCGACCACCACGAGGCGCACCCCGACTTCATCCGTCTGGTCAGCATCGAGAACATCCACGAGGCCGAGCACATCGCCTCCTCGGAGATGCTCGCCAAGATCGGCTCGCCCGCGCTGGACGTGATTCGCCGGATCCTGGAGTCGGGCCGGGAGTCGGGCCTGTTCACCGCCGACGTCGACGCCGTCGACCTGCACGCGATGATCAGCGCGTTCTGCTTCTTCCGGGTGTCCAACCGGCACACCTTCGGCGCCCTGTTCGGCCGCGACCTGATCGACGCCGGACGCCGCGACCACTACCGCCAGATGCTCGGCGACATGGTGATCGCCTACCTGACGGCGGACCGCGCGGCGGACTGAGTCCGCGGCGCGAGGCGCGGGGGCTCGGCAGGCACCCGGCCTCGGAAGGCACACGGTCTCGGTCGGATATCGGCCACAGGATCCTCCGGCATGACCTCTTGACACCCGGGAAACGTCGGCGCAACATCCGTAGCCAACCGCTATTAACTATCCAGTGCGTTAATCAGCCCGGGTAGCACCCGGCACGGCCGCCCCGTCACCCCAGGGGCCCGGTCCCTCCCCCCCATGTGATCCACCCTGCCCCGCCTTGCCTTCCTCCGCTTCACTCCCCTCTCATGGGGGAGATCCTTCGAAGGAGCACGCCGTGTCCGTCCCCGCCGCACCTCCCGGCCAGCCCAAGAAGGCCGCCACGGCCGCCTGGATCGGCAGCGCCCTGGAGTACTACGACTTCTTCATCTACGGCAGTGCCGCCGCCCTGATCTTCCCGACGGTCTTCTTCGACGAGTCCGACCCGGCCACGGCGACCCTGCTCTCGTTGGCCACGTTCGGTGTCGCGTACGCGGCGCGGCCGATCGGCGCGCTGTTCCTCGGGCACTACGGCGACCGGCTGGGCCGCAAGAAGATCATGGTCTTCACGCTGATCCTGATGGGTCTGTCGACGTTCCTGATCGGCTGTCTGCCCACCCGCGACCAGGTGGGCACCCTCGCCCCGGTCCTCCTGGTGATCTGCCGTGTCCTGCAGGGCATATCGGCGGCCGGTGAGCAGGCCAGCGCGAACTCGATGACGCTGGAACACGCGCCGTCGGACCGGCGCGGCTTCTTCACCAGCTTCACCCTGAGCGGCACGCAGGGCGGTCAGTTGCTCGCCACCCTGGTCTTCATCCCCATCGCCGCGCTCCCCGAGGACCAGCTGCTCTCCTGGGGCTGGCGCGTCCCGTTCTGGATGAGCATCGCGGTCGCCGTCGTCGGCTACGTCATCCGCCGCACCCTGGACGAGACCCCGGCCTTCACCCAGCAGACCGAGTCCGAGGGCGTCGCCAAGCTGCCGCTGGCCATCCTGATGCGCGAGCACTGGGCGGACGTGCTCCGGGTGATCGCGGGCGCGCTGGTCGCCTCGGTCTCCACGATCTTCACCGTGTGGGCGCTGGCGTACGGCACGAGCGAGTCGGTCGGCCTGTCCCGTTCCTCGATGCTGTGGGTGGGCGCGCTCGCCAACCTGGTCGCGCTCGGCGCGATCCCCCTGTGGGCCACGCTCTCCGACCGCATCGGCCGCCGCCCGGTGTTCCTGATCGGCGCGGCCGGCAGCGCGGTGATGATGTTCGTCTACCTGTGGGCGATCTCGACCGGCGCCTACCCGCTCGTCCTGGTCCTCGGCATCGTCACCTTCGGTGTCGTCTACAGCGCCGCGAACGGCATCTGGCCCTCCTTCTACGGTGAGATGTTCTCCACCCGGGTCCGGCTGTCCGGCATGGCCATCGGCACCCAGATCGGCTTCGCCATCGCCGGTTTCGCCGTCACCTTCGCCGCGCAGATCGCCGGTCCCGACGGCGACGACTGGTTCGCCGTGGCCCTCTTCACCACCGCCCTCTGCGTCCCGCCGGTCCTCGCCGCCCTCACCGCCCGCGAGACCCACAGGATCCCGACCGAACTCCTCGGCACGCGCGCCCCGGGCGAGAAGAACGACCGGGAGCGCGTCGCGGCCTGAGCCACGGCCCGGTATCCCGCCCCGAGTCCCCGGGCACCCCACGAGGGGCCCGGGGCCTCCCGTGTGGCGCGCCGGTGCCGCGCGTGCGACCCCCCTGCGTAGGCGCGCGCGGCTCGGCGGGATGATGATCGCACCGCCGCGGCCACGCGGCACCGCACCGCAGGGGGACGACGTGAAGCGCGGCGAGGACCCTTACCGAGCCACCCCGCCCCCGTGGCAGGGGTGGCCTTCGGCCGGGACGAGCCGACGGCGCTGGCGGATCGCCCTGCTCGTCCCGCTCGTCGGCGCGGCGGGGTGCGGTGTGCTCTTCCTGCTCGGCGTCGGCGCGTTCGCCGTGCTGTTGATCGTGAGCCGCCTGTCGGTCCCCATCCCTGACGGGGAGCCCCTGGCCATGAGCGCGGCCGAGATCACGGGGACGTGGGCCGACGGGCAGGGCGGGCGGCTGACGTTCGAGGAGGACGGGACGTTCACCTCGGACAAGGTCTGCGGCGACTTCGACGACAACGACGACGACCCCTTCGACGACGTCGCCTCCCCGGCCCCCGGCGCGGGCACCTGGGAACACACCACCGGCACGGACGTCGACACGGACGACTCGGTCTCCACGGTCCACCTCACGTTCACGCCGGACGGGACGCGGGCCCGGTACGAGGCCCGGGGCACGTCGCGCGCCCCCGTCCTGTGGACGTACATCGGCGACCCCGACAGCGGGAAGCTGTGCGTCCTCGAACGCGCCGAGACGTCGAGCTGAGGTGCCCGGCGCACCGAGCGACGCCGGTCGGCGGGGCGATCAGTCTCTGTGCAGGACCCGCAGGCGTAGCGGTGCCGCCGGATCCTGGTCGACGACCTGGACCGGCGCCTCGGCCCACTGCCACACGCCGACGCCCGGCACCCGGGAGAAGCGGATCCGGCCGCGCGTCCCCTCGACCGTGACGCGCGGCCAGGCCGCGGCGATGCCCGCGCGGTCCGTGCCGTGCGAGCGCATGACCTCGGCGAGCACCGCCACCGTGTCGTACCCCTCGAAGGCGACGAAGGAGGGCGCTTCGCCCAACCGATCGCCGAGGACCCTCCCGACACGTGAGCCGAGGGGACCGAGCCGGTCGGGCAGATAGCTCAGGAACGGCACTCCGGCGCCGTCGTCCCCCAGCGACGTCACCCAGTCGGCGAACTCCGGCTGCCCGGCCGGAGCACCGATCAGCACCTCGGCGAGGCGACGGTCACGGCGGACGGCCCGGACGATCGACACGGCCGACTGCGGATGCCCGACCAGCAGGAGAAGGGCTGTCGCGCGCCGGTCGACGAGCGCGTCGCACACGTCCTCGGGGATGAGCGCACCGCTGTCGAGTTCGTCGACGGTGCCGCCGTACGCGGTGAGATGGTCCCGCAGGACGCGGGTCCCGGCCGCCCAGTAGACGCTCGGCTGGGTGACGACGGCGATACGGCGGTGCCCCGTGCCGAGGAGGTGGTCCGCGTAGATCCGCCAGCCCCGGGACTGCGGCGGGGAGAGGCGTGCGATCAGGTCCGTCGGGTGTTCGGTGAGCGCGTCGAGGACCGCCGACGAGCAGAGGTACGGCAGGCCGAGGGCGTGCGCCCGTTCCGCGGCGGCGCGGGCGACGACGCTGTGGTACTCCCCGACCAGGGCGGCCACGCCCAGTTGTGCCAGTTCGTCCACGGCGGCCGCGGCCCGCCGCGGATCGGCGGCGGTGTCCCTGACCACCAGTGCGAGGGGCCGCCCGGCGACACCGCCGGCGTCGTTGACCTCGCCCACACCCACCTCAAGGCCGGCGAGCAGGTGCCGGCCGGCCTCGACCCAGCCGGGCCGGGTCAGAGGGGCGAGGGCGCCGATCCGGATCGGTCCACCGGTGTCGTCCGCGTACCGGTGCGGGCCTCGCTCGCCTGTGATCATGCCGGACATTGCAGCCGCCGTCACCGCCGACGGGCAACCGAATATCGCGGTAGACAGTGTCTACTGACTCTTGGTAGACAGTGTCTATGGATGAACGCAACACGGGACTGCGATCCCGACTGGTCGACGTCGGGGTCGAGTTGGTGACCGCCGAGGGGGTGCAGGCCCTGTCGCTGCGGGAGATCGCCCGGCGCGCCGGCGTGTCCCACGGGGCGCCGCGCCGGTACTTCCCGACGCACCTGGAGCTGCTGTCGGCCATCGCCCGCCGGGGGTTCGAGGAACTGGCGGGCCGGGGGGTCGCGGCGCTCGGGGACGGCACGGCGGGTCCGCGTGAGCAGATCGCGACGCTGGGGCGCGTGTACCTGGACTTCGCGCTGACCAACCGCGGCATGCACGAACTGATGTTCCGTCACGATTTGCTGGAGAGCAACGAGTTGGGGCTGCGCGACGCCAGTCTCCCGATCTTCGCGCTGCTGGTGGATCTCGTCGGGCGGGCCCGGCCCGACGCCGACGCACGGCTCGTCGCGGGCGCGCTGCTGGCGAACCTCTACGGCATCGCCCAGCTGTGGACCTGGGGCAGCCTCCAACTCACCACCGGCGCCGACGACTTCGTACCCCTGCTGCGCACCGCGCTGGACGCGCACCTGGGAAGCGAGGACCGGTGACGGCGCCCACGGCGCAGGCCGGGGTCGATCGGCACGGGACCGTCTCCGTGTCGCACCGCCGCCTCACCCTCGCCAACAGTGTGCTCGGCGCCGCGCTCGTCGCCCTCGACGGAACGGTGCTGACGATCGCCCAACCGACCCTGCGGCGCGACCTGGACGCTTCACTGACCGAGGTGCAGTGGACCAGCACCGGATATCTGATCGCGGTGGCCGGGCTGTTGGTGTTCGCGGGGCGGCTGGGTGACCGGTTCGGTCATGGACGGGTGTTCGCCTGGGGTGTGCTGGGGTTCGGCGCGGCCTCCGCCGGGATCGGGTTCGCGCCCGGTGTGGGCTGGGTGATCGGGTTGCGGGTGGCCCAGGGCGTCTTCGGCGCGCTGCTGCAGCCCGCCACGCTGGGCATGCTGCGGGCCGCGTTCCCGCCCGACCGGCTGGCCATGCCCATCGCGCTGCGAACCAGTGCCATCGGGGTGGCGGTGGCGGCCGGTCCGCTGGTCGGTGGTGTGCTCGTCGACCGGCTGGGCTGGCGGGCGGTGTTCTTCCTCAACGTCGTACCGGCGCTGATCATGGGCCTGCTGACGCTGGCGGTGCGCACCCCCGAGGCCCGGCGGACGGGGTCGGCACCCGGGCCACGCCTCGATCTGCCGGGCGCCACGCTGCTCGCCGTGGCACTCGCGGCCCTCGTGCACACCCTGGTCGGGGTGCCGGAGCACGGCTGGACGGCCGCCGACGTGCTCGGTCTGTCGATCGCCGGAGGCGCGACGGCTGTCCTGGTCCGCCGTGAACGGCGGACCCCGGACCCGTTGCTGCCGCCCGCCGTGCTGGGCTCGGCCACCGTGCGCGCGGCGCTGGGGGTGCTGGTGGCCGCCTCCGCGGCGATGCTGGGGGCCCTGTTCGTGTGCAGCTTCGTCCTCCAGGACGGGCTCGGCATGGATCCGCTGCGCACCAGCCTCGTCGCGCTGCCCGGCGGCGTGGCGATGGTGCTCGGGGCACCGCTGTCGGCCGTCCTGCTGCGCCGGTGGGGCACCCGTCCGACGGCCCTCACGGGGACCGTGCTGCTCACCGCCGGTGTGCTGGCGCTGTCCCGGCTCGGCCCCGGGGTGCCGACGGTACTGATCGGAGGCGGGTTCCTGCTGCTCGGGGCCGGTTTCGGGGCGCTGATGGTCACCGCGACCGCCGTCGTCGTACGGCACGCGCCGCCGGAGGCGGCCGGGGTGGCGGGCGGGCTCCAGCAGACCGCGATGAACGTCGGCCCGACACTCGGTGTGGCGGCCGCGACCACGCTCATGCCGCTCGGCACGGGTCCGGCGCTGCTGCTCCTGGCGGCCGTGGCCGCGACCGGTGCGCCTCTGGCCCTGCGAATGCCCCGACCCGCCCGCCCCGCGAGGGATGGAACGCGATCAGTACGGAACGATGAAGACAAGAAGCGTGAAGGCGACAAGCATGATCGCGAGCCGTGACCCGGGCCACCGGAGGAGAACCACCATGGAACGACTGCGCCGAGAGGTCGAACCGCGCGAGGCCGGCCTCGACCCGAAGACCCTGGCCCGCCTGGACGAGTACCTCGCCCTTCAGGTCGACGAGGGCCGCCTGCCCGGCTACCTCCTCTCCCTCGCCCGCGGCGGTCGCGTCGCCCACCTCACGACGTACGGATCACGCGACCGCGCGGCACGGCTGCCCGTCGAGACGGACACGCTGTGGCGGGTGTACTCCATGACCAAACCGGTCACGTCCGTCGCCGCGCTGATACTGGTCGAGGAGGGACTGCTGTCGCTCTCCGACCCGGTCTCCCGCCACCTCCCGGAGTTCGCCGAGCCCCGCGTGTACGAGTCCGGTGAGGGCACCGACGTCCGGACCCGGCCGGCGCGCCGGCCCCTCCTCGTCCGCCATCTGATGACCCACACCTCGGGCCTGACCTTCGGCTTCTACTACGACCACCCGGTGGACGCGCTCTACCGCGACGCCGGCCTGGAGAACTCCGTACGGCCCGGTGCCACCCTGGCGCAGACGATCACGGAGTACGCGCGCCTGCCCCTGCAGTTCGAGCCGGGCGCCCAGTGGAACTACTCCGTCTCCACCAACGTCCTCGGGCGGATCATCGAGGTGGTGTCGGGGCAGGACCTCGACGCGTTCTTCGCCGAGCGGATCCTCGGCCCGCTCGGCATGACGGACGCGGGCTTCCAGGTGACCCCCGACCAGGCGGAGCGGCTCGCCGAGCTGTACGGGGAGCAGGAGGACGGCTCGATCGCGCCGGTGCCCGGTCTGCCGGTGCGCGGCCGGCCGCGTTTCCTGTCCGGCAGCGGCGGGATGGTCGCCACCGCCCGCGACTACCACCGGTTCGCCGAGTTCCTGCGGCGGCGCGGCGAACTCGACGGCGTACGGCTGCTGTCCCCCGAGTCCGTCGACATGATGGCCACGAACCAGCTGCCGGGCGGAGTCGACATCCACACGTACGGCAGCCCGTTCCACCGGCAACCGGGCAACGTGGGCGTCGGTTTCGGGCTCGGGGTGTCCGTCGTCATCGACCCCACCGTGACCGAGTCCCCCTCCTCCCTGGGGACGTTCGGCTGGACCGGCGCCGCGACGACGATCTTCTGGGTGGACCCGCGGCGGGACCTGACCGTGCAGTTCATGACGCAGGTGCGACGGCGGTCGTCGTTCTCCGTGTACCCCGAGTTGAAGCGGCTGGTGCACGAGGCCGTGCTGTAGGTGTGCCGACCGGCCTCCCTACGCGTCCGTGCACCCCGCCGCCGTGGGAACGGCGGCGGGGTGCACACGGCTCACGGACCTGCCGGCGAGCGGCCTGCGCACGGAGCAGCGGTTTCGGCCTCGTCTCCCCCGCGTGACAGGGCGCGAGCTTGCTCCGGGCGGGAAGGCCGTCGGACGTCGGTCACTTGGCCAGGAAGGCCAGAAGGGCCTCGGTGACTTCCCGGGCGTGGGTCCACAGCAGGCCGTGCGGCGCGCCGTCGATGACGACGTAGTCGGCCTGCGGAAGCGCCTGGTGGAAGGGGGTGCCGGTGGCCTCGATGGGCAGGATGCGGTCGGCGGTGCCGTGCAGGATCAGCGCCGGGACGTCGATCTTGGGCAGATCGGCGCGGAAATCGGTGGACCAGGTCGCCACGCAGGCCAGGGAGGCGTACGCGGAGGCTCCTGCGGCGACGTTCCAACTGTTGCGGACGGCTTCCTCGCTGATGCGGGTGCCGAGGTTCTCGTCGAGGTTGTAGAAGTCCTCGTAGAACGCGGTGAAGTAGGCGTAGCGATCGGCGGTGACGGCCTCTTCGATGCCCTTGAAGACAGCGCCGTCGACACCGCCGGGATTGTCGTCGGTCTTGAGGAGGAAGGGTTCGAGGGAGGCGAGGAAGGCGGCCTTGGCTATCCGGGCGGAGCCGTAGGTGCCCAGGTAGCGGCCGACCTCGCCGGTTCCCATGGAGAAGCCGACCAGGACGACGTCGTCGAGGTCGAGGGTTTCGAGGACCGTGTTCAGGTCGGCGGCGAAGGTGTCGTAGTCGTAGCCGGTGGTGGGCCGGCTGGAGCGGCCGAAACCGCGCCGGTCGTACGTGATCACGCGATAGCCGGCCGACAGCAGAGCGGCGGACTGCTTCTCCCAGGAGTGGCCGTCGAGCGGGTAGCCGTGGATCAGCACGACCGGCTGCCCGGTGCCGTGGTCCTCGTAGTACAGCTCGATGCTGGTGGAGTTCTCCTGGCCTACGGTGATGAACGCCATGGTTCTGCTGCCTTTCGATGAGAGATGTCGATGAGAGATGCGGTGGGTGGTGAAGTGACCGGGTGGGTTCGGCGGTGCAGTGCCCCGCTGGGCATGGCCTCGGAGTTCTCCGAGGCCGACGGGGGCGGTCGCGTCGCTCAGCGGACCGTGCCGGCGGCGCGCTCCACGATGCGGGCGACGGCGTCGGGGCGGGACACCGGCACCGCGTGCGACGCGTCGATGACCGTGGTGCGGGCCCCGGCACGGGCCGACATGTAACGCTGGGCGGCCACAGGGATGTTGAGGTCCTGTGTGGTCACCAGGGACCAGGAGGGGATCGTCTTCCAGGCGGCCTTCGTCGACTTCTCCTCCAGGGCGGCGGCGGCGATCGGACGCTGCCCTGCCGCCATGAGCCTGGCCTTGTCCGCCGGCACGTCGGCGGCGAACTGACCGCGGAACTTCTCCGCCCGGATGTACACGTCCGCGCCCTGACCGCCGTCGGGCAGCGTGTAGTTGACGGACTCGATCGCCTGGCCGAGGGTGCTGCCGGGGAACTTGTTCGTCAGCCCGAGCGAGCTCTCGCCGGTGTCGGGCAGGAACGCGGCGATGTAGACCAGCGCCTTCACCTTGTCCTCCAGGCCCGCGGCGGCCTGGCTGATGACGGTACCGCCGTAGGAGTGGCCGACCAGGACCACGGGCCCGTCGATGTGGTCGACGACGCTGCGCAGGTAGGCGGCATCGGTCGCCGGACCGCGCAGCGGGTTGGCGGCGGACACCACGGGGTAGCCGGCACGCTGCAGCCGCGTGACGACATCGTCCCAGCTCGCGGCGTCGGCGAACGCCCCGTGCTCCAGCACGATCGTGGGCCGTTCCGGGCGGACGGGCGCCGCACCGGCCGCACCGGCCGCACCGGCCGCACCGGGCAGGGTGACGGCGGCCACGGTCAGGCCTACGGCCGCTGTGGCAGCGAGCAGGGCGGATCTGCGGCTGCGAAGGGTGGTGCGCATGCGTGAACGTCCTTTTTCCTTGGCCGTCGGCCCTGACCGGACCCACGGCGAGATGGGGCGGTGCGTTCGAGAGACGAAGCACCGGGTTCCTTTGTGGACAACTGAGGTGGTGTGTGCGGGCCGCGCCGAGTGGCAGGTGCGGAGCGGAGCGGAGGGAGGTGGGCGACGCGGCGCAGCGGCAGGAAGAGCGGCTGTCCGGCTGCGGCCCCAACCGGGCCTGGAGCACCACCGACCCCGGCTGCCCGGGTGGAGTGTCCTGCGTCCTGTCCTACGACCACAGGACCGGTCCGGTTCACCCCGAGTGCGGCGCTGTTCGTTCGCGGACGTCGCACGGCGGTGCGGGGCGGACCGGGCCGCGCTCAGGGGGCGTGCTCAGGCCGTGCTCAGGCCGTACTCAGTCCGTGGAGTCCAGGACTTCGTAGACCTGCCTCAGGTAGCTGTGGGTGCGCTCCGAGCCGAGGATGCCGTCGCCCAGCCGGTTCATCGTGTACGAGAAGGTGACGCGCCGGTCGAGATCCATCATGACGATCGATCCGCCCCGGCCGACCCAGAAGCAGACCCGCCCCGCGGGCATGTGGGGCATCGTCCTCGCGTCGGAGAGCGCGAAACCGATGCCCCAGCGCACGGGGACACCCAGGAAGAGGTCGACTCCGTCGGCCTGCACGTCGAGAACCTTGTCCACCGTGTCCGCGGAGAGGAGCCGGTGACCGTTCACCTCGCCGCGCCGCGAGATCACCGAGAGGGCACGGGCCATACCCCGGGCGTTGCCGTGTCCGTTGACGGCTCCGAGTTCCGCACGGCGCCACTGCGGGGTGTCGACGTGCTCGTCCCGGGCGGGGCTGCCGAGCAGCGTTCTGGTGAAGATCCCCTCGGGATCCAGGCCGGCGGGTATTCCGGAGATCTGCGACGGGGCCACCAGTTCGGCGATACGGGGCCAGTCGGCCTGCCGCGCACCGATCTGTACGTCCGCCTGTGACGGCTTGGCGATCTCGGTGTCGACGAACTCGGTCAGGGTCCGGCCGCTGACCCGCCGGACAAGCTCTCCTAGCAGCTGCCCCTGCGTCTGCACGTGGTAGCCCGAGGCGCTGCCCGGCTCCCACCAGGGCGCCTGCGCGGCCAGGCGGGCGCTCGCGGTCGGCCAGTCGTACAGGTCGTCCATGGTGAAGGGCTGCTGCCAGCCCGAGAGCCCCGAGGTGTGGGCCAGGACGTGCCGCACCTCGATGTCCTGCTTGCCCTGGGCGGCGAATGCGGGCCAGTAGTGCGCGACCGGGCGGTGAAGATCGAGTGCGCCCCGGTCGACGAGGACGAGGGCCGCCAGACTGCTGAGGGTCTTGGTGGTCGACCACAGGCTGACCAACGTGTCCTGACGCCAGGGGACGGTCCGCGCCGCGTCGGTGTGTCCACCCCACAGATCGACTTCCATGACTCCGTCGACGTCGACGGCGATCGACGCCCCCAGCTCCTCGCCGGACTCCAGATGCGCTGCCAGCGCTGCTCGGACCGGTTCGAACCGCGCGGTGCTCGTTCCCTCGACCGTGACCATGACTTCTCCCCACTCGTGACGACGACCGTTCGGTCACACAACGGCAGGGACCCCACGCCGGTTCATATCGGTTCGCGGCGGGGACAGGCGGCCGTCCGGCGGGGACGGGCGGCCGTCCAGCCGGGACAGGCAGCCGTCCTGCGCAGGGCATTCGCAGCATCACGTCACACGGCGCCGACCGCGCCGTCATCGCGCGAGTGGGCCGCTGCTAATGTCCTGTCCGGTTACGCGGGCAGGGACGACGGGGTCCTCGCCGCTCCGGACACCCGCACCGGCCACCCCCCTCTCGGCGGACAGCCCACCGCGACGACAGCGCGCGGATGTCCAGGCGGGCCGGCGCCCGGTTTCCGTCACCGCGGGAGCGGTCGCGCACCTGTCCGCGGGCCATGGTCATGGGTGTGCCCCCGATGGTGGCGCCGTCGAGCGGGATTCCGGATGGATGCGATGACAGCTGTGGGTCAGGGGCTCGACTTCGGTCTGCTGGGTCCGCTGGTGGTACGGCGGGCGGGCGCGGTCCTCGATCCGGGTCGGCGCAGGCAGCGTCTGCTGCTGATCCGCCTGCTGCTCGCCGACGGCCGGGCGGTCGCCCCCCGGACGCTGTGCGAGGAACTGTGGCCGCAGCAACCGGGACGGACCCCGGGCGGAGCGTTGAACTCCCTGCACGCCCACGTCAGCAAGCTGCGCGCGGTCCTGGAACCCCAGCACCTGCGGGGGGATGCCACGTTCGAACTGCTGGTCACCGAGCCCCTGGGCTACGCCCTGCATGTGCCGCCCGAGAGCCGTGACACCGTACGCTTCGAGCGGTCCCTTGCCCGGGCCCGCCTTTTCATGGACCAGGGCCGGTCCGACCGCGTCGTCGAAGAGGCCCGGAACGCCCTGGAGTTGTGGCGTGGCACCCCGTTCGCCGACGCGGCGAACCACCTGTTCGCCACCCAGGAGACAGCCCGCCTGGAAGAACTGCGGCAGACCGCACGCGAGATCCGCACCACCGCACTGCTCATGCAAGGACGGATCACCGAAGCACTCGACGCGGCACAGGAACTGACCACGCAACACCCCCTGCGGGAAACCGGCTGGGCCCTGCTGCTGCGCGCCCTGTACCTCGCCGGCCGGCACCCCGAAGCGCTTCAGCGCTACACCGAACTGCGCCGGCACCTCGCCGACGAACTCGGCCTCGAACCAGGCCCGCCCCTGCGTGCCCTGCACCAGGGCATCCTCCACCACGACCTGCCACCCCTGCACTCAGCCGGTGAGCTGAACGGAGTCGGCGCGGCATCCGCCCCCGGCGGCGGGGGCACCGAGCAGGGCCGCGAGCCGACCGGGCCTGCCGGGTCCGGTGGGCGGGACGAGGGCGAGCCAGGTGCGTCCGCCGGCCGGACCGCCGGTGACGCGGCCGACCGGTCCGAGGCACGTCCCGCCCCGGCCGCGGAGGAGGAAGCCACGCCGACGCCCCTGGCGCGTCCGGCTCAACTGCCGGGCAGTCTCCCGGTGTTCGCGGGGCGGGCCGCCGAGGGTGCGTGGCTGTCGGCCGTGAGCGGTGCACCGGACCGGCCCGGACCGACGGCTGCCTCCGTCGTCGTCATCAGCGGTACTCCCGGTGTCGGCAAGACCACCTTCGCCGTCCACCACGCCCACCGCGTCGCCTCGTCCTTCCCCGACGGACAGCTCTTCGTCAACCTGTGCGGATTCCACCCCCACGCACCCGCCGTGGACCCCGGCGCCGCTCTGCACGGCTTTCTCACCGCTCTCGGCGTTCCCGCGCAGCGCATCCCGGAGGACACCCCGGCCCGCGGCATGCTCTTCCGCAGCCTCCTCGCCGACCGGCGGATCATCCTGGTCCTGGACAACGCCCGCGACGAGCAGCAAGTGCGCCCCCTGCTGCCGGCGGGGGCGGGCTGCCTCACCTTGATCACGAGCCGCAACCGGCTTCCCGGCCTGATCACCACCGACGGCGCCAAACCCCTCACCCTTCCGCTGCCCTCGCAGACCGAGGCCCACCAAGCCCTCGAACGACGTCTGGGAAGCGAGAGACTGGCCGCCGAGCCCGCCGCCACCACCGAGATCATCCGCCTGTGCGGACGACTCCCCCTGGCCATGGCCGTGGTCGCCGCCCGCGCCGAACTCGAACCGTCCTTCCCCCTGCACGCCATCGTCGACGACCTGCGGCACGCTCCCGGCGACCTCGACGCGTTCACCGGCTTCGACAGCAGCACCGACGTGCGCGCCGTCTTCTCCTGGTCCTACCGGTCCCTGGACGAGGACGCCGCCCGGCTCTTCCGCTTCCTGGCCCTGCACCCAGGCCCCCACATCACGGCGTCCGCCGCCGCCGGCCTCGTCGGCCTCCCCCTCGCCCGGACCCGCCGCGCACTCGCCGTCCTGACCGGTTCCTGCCTCCTGGAACAGCCGCTGCCCGGCCGCTACAGCCTGCACGACCTCCTCCGCGCCTACGCAGGCGAACTCACCCAGATCCACGACACCGCCCAGGAACGCCACGACGCCACCCTGCGGGTCCTGGACCACTACTTGTTCACCGCCTACGCGGCCAACCAGCTCCTCAAGCAGGACACGACGGCCGAACTCGACCTCGGGGTGCCAGGCCCGGGTGTCACCCCGGAGAAGTTCACCGGCGCCCAGCAGGCAACCCGGTGGTTCACCGCCGAGCACCGGGTACTGGCCGGCCTGCTCCACTGCGCCGTGAGCCAGGGGCTCGACCACCACACCACCGGACTGGCCTGGTCGCTCAAGGAACATCTCCAGCGCCAGGAGTTCTGGCCCGAAGCCATCACCGCGCTGACCCCCGCCCTCGAAGTGGCCCGGCGCCAGGGCAACCGGCTCGAAGAGGGCCGCTGCCTGCGCCATCTCGGCAGCATCCACGGCTATCTCGGCCACCAGGATGAGGCCCTGCGGCACCTGCGACGCGCCACCGCGATCTTCGAGCAGCTCGACGCGACCGGCGATCAGGCGCGAGCCCACTACGTCATGGCGTGCGCGCTGTTCCTGTTCGGCCGGGTCCAGGAGGCCGTGACGTTCTCCGAGCGGGGACTGGAGCTGTCCCGGGCGACCGGTGAGGAGTTGTGGCTGGCCGAGTGCCTTCTCGAACTCGCCTGGTTCCACTGCAACCTGGGGCAGCTGGAGAAGAGCCTCCGGTACAGCGAGGAGGGCATCGCCCTGTTCCAGCGCCTGGACGCGCCGTGGCAGCTGGCCCAGGGGTGGGACATCGTGGGCCACATCCTCCGTGCGCTCGGCCGTCACGAGGAATCGGTGGCCACCTACCAGCGGGCGACGCGGGCGTTCGAGGAACTGGGCGACCACAGGAACGCCATCGGCACCCTGATGCGACTCGGGGACACCCGGCTGGTCCAGGGCGACCGGGAGGGCGCACGAGCGGACTGGGTCAAGGCCCTCGAGAACGCCGACGAGCGGGGCATGCGCCACAGCGCCCAGCAGGTCCGCGACCGGCTCACCGCCCTGGACATGGATGCGGACCCCTTGCCGGCCGTGCCGGAGAGGGCGGCCGGAAGCCATCGTCTGCCGGTTCCGCACAGCGGTGGTCCCGCGCACCAGGACCCCGGCCGGGGCGGTTCAGCGCACGGTCGCTCGTCCGCTCGTCCCTAGGGGGCCTGTGCCGCCGGGGCCTCGAACGACACCGGGGCGCCGGCCGGCACCGCACCGCCCGCACCGGACAGCAGGACGCGGCGAAGCCGTGGACCGATCACAGATGCTGTTCCTCCCGTCCTGTGAACGCCCGGGACAGGGCGGCGGTTCACGACAAGAAGACGACAAGGTTCGGCCAAGGGCCCCCCACGAGTGTTGAGCCACTCGACCGCGCATGCGGGAGAGCAGGCCACACAACACTTGAACAGGAACGGGCACCACCCATGAACGGAATCATGGAAGCGGGGACCACCACCCTCGCTCCGCCTCCGGCGCACACCCGGCACATCACATCGGACACCGACTGCGATGCCTTCATGCGAGAGGTCTACGACCGGTACGGGCCTCTGCTCGTCCGGTACGCCACGCGGCTGCTCGACGGAGACTGGCACAAGGCGGAGGACATCCTCCAGGAGACCGCGACCCGCGCCTGGAAGCACGGCCGTTCCCTGGGCGACCGCGGCGACCACATCAGGCCTTGGCTGTTCACCGTGGCGAGGAACCTCGTGATCGACCACCATCGGGCCCGGCGCAACCGGCCGCTGGCGCTCATGCCGGTCGAGGACCTGGACGCGTCCTGGGACAGCACGGAATCGACGATCACCACCCATGCGGTGCGTAAGGCCCTGCGGGAACTGAACGAGCAGCAGCGGACCGTCATCCGTCTCATGTACCACCTGGAGTGCAGCGTGGCCCAGACGGCCGAGCACCTCGGTGTCCCGCCCGGCACCGTGAAGAGCCGCGCCTTCTACGCCGTGCGGGCACTGCGCAAGGCGCTGGAGAAGCAGGGTGTTCTCGCGGCGCCGCGGCGAGACCGTCCGACGCGTGCCGAAGGGGCGGCGTGACGCGACCACCCGCTGCGACAAGGCCGGATACTGTCAGCCAGAGCCACAGGCCATGACGACGCACCCCAAACCGACCAACGATCAACCCCACTTTGCGGACGTGGCCCAGGACTTGGCGACGCTCACCCTGAAGTCCACACCCACCCGCGCCAGTTCGGTCAGCCAGACCTCCGCGCGCTCACCCGTCTCCGCCGCCCTGCTCAGGCCCGCCGGCAGTGAGCCGTCCAGGATGTGTCCGACGCCGAGGGCCAGGGGGCGGGACACCAGGCGGGCCATCGCGCTCTCCTCCTCGGTGCCGACGGCGTCGAGGAGGTAGCGGCCGGACCACTCCTCGCCCGCGTCGGTGCGCACGTCGAGGGAGACGGCGAGGACGACTCGGTCGCGGTCGGCGTCGGTGGTGGGGTGTCGGGCCGCCAGTTCACGGGCCAGTTCCGCGATGCGCCGGTCGTCGCCGCGTTCCAGTTCCGCGAAGACCGGGGCCCAGGCGGTGAGCCAGCCGTCGAGACGGAGGGTGCCGCGGACGAAGGTCCTCGGTGTCCAGGCCGCGGGCAGACCGTACTGGGCGACGAAGGGGACGCTGTCGCGGTTGGGGTAGGCCTCGAAGGTCTCGCCGTCGACGACGTGGGCGCGGGTGGCCGTCCAGGGGCGGTCGGCCGTGGTCTCGGCACCGTCCTCGATGTAACGGGCCGGTGAGCGCAGGGCGCCCAGGACGCCGGCCGGGGCCCAGCTGAAGCGGTATCTGAAGTCGTTGGGGACGGCCGGGACCCCGCCGCAGTACGAGGTGAGGGTGTAGGAGGCGGAGGTCTCCGGGCCGATCGCCTCGCTCGCCCGCGCGATCAGGCTGTGCGCGAAGAGGTGGTCCAGGCCCGGGTCGAGGCCCGCCTCGGTGAGGACGGTGACGCCGGCGGCCTCGGCCGCCGGCACCTGGTCCAGGACCGCGTCGGACACATAGCTGGAGCAGGCGAAGTGGGCCCGCGCCCCGACGCAGGCGCCGAGCAGCGGGGCGTGGTCCGGCGCCGGGAGCATGGAGACCACCACGTCTCCCGGGGCGAGGTCCGCCACGAGCGCGGGCAGCGTGTACGCGCGGGGCTCGGCCCGTCCCGTCAGCCCCCGTGCCGCCAGCGCCCGTTCGGCACGCTCCTCGGTGCGGTGCCACAGCCGCACCCGGGCCGCGGTGTCGCACAGCGTCGCCAGGCCGCTGCCCGTGGACAGGCCGGCCCCGACCCAGTGGACGGTGCCGCTCGCGGGGACCACCTCGGTCATCGGGCAACTACCCTTCCGTGAGACCCAGTTCGGTGCTCGCCCGACGGAATCGGTCCAGGCAGCGCCCCCATGCGCCACCCGTCTCGAAGTCCAGCAGCTGCGGCAGCAGCGCGGCCGAGAAGTCGGTGCTCGCCTCACGCGGCAGCAGCGAGGGCAGGTTGTCGATGGCGATGAGATCGAGCGGAGGGTGTTCGCGCAACCGCCGTACCGGGCGGTCCCATTCGGTGGTCGTGTCGTAGACCGGCAGGACGTTCATGGGCGAGCCGACGTCGACCGTGACGTCCGAGAGGGTACGGAGCCGGCGGTCCGGGTCGTCGAGGTCCTTGTCCGTCAGGAACGGCGGGACCGGGCTGGTCGTCAGGACGGTGTTGACCAGCAACTCGTGGGCCAGCAGGGCCGGTCGGTCCAGGTCACGCGTCTCGGCCAGGTCCCAGCAGGTGGGCTCGACGCCGGCCTCGCCGAGCGCGACCCGCGCACCCCGGCCGCTGCGGCCCAGGGCGCCGATCACCAGCGCGGTCACCTCGCCCCGGGACGCCCGGAGTTCGGCCTCCATCTCCTCCTTGGTCGTGGGGACGAGCGGCGCCCGGAGCGCGCCCCGGTGGTGGAGCACGGCGAGGGCCGCGCCCAGATAGCCCGCCCAGAAGCCGAAGGCGGCGAGCCTGCGGCCCTGGTCGTCCACCAGGTACTCCAGGTCGAGCAGCGCCCCGCCCCCGGCCGCGAACCTGCGCAGCAGCGCCTCGGCCCCGGGCTGCCCCTTGTAGGCGTGCCCGAAGAAGACATGGCGGTGCGTCAGTTCGGCCGGGGTGTCCGGCAGTTCCTTGAGGCCCACGATCACCGCTCGCGCCGATGCGGACACCCACGAGCCCGCCTCGGCGACCTGGCAGCCGGCCGCCTCGTACTCGTCCCTGGGGAAGATCCGCTGAGGGGAGTCCTCGACGGTGATCCGGACACCGCTCTCGACGAGCCGCCGGGCGTCGGACGGCACGATCGGGGTGCGCCGTTCGGTGGTGCGGGTCTCGTGGCGCAGCCACAGGTGGAGATCGGTCATACGAGGTTGGCCTCCGGGCGCAACGCGTCGGCCGTGAACCGGTCGACGTTCAAGGGGCTGATGTCGACGAAGGGTACGCGGCCCAGGTACAGGTCGCGGACCACCTCGCCGACCGCCGGGCCCTGGAGGAACCCGTGGCCGGAGAACCCGGTCGCGTACAGGAAGCGGGAGCAGGAACCGGCCTCGCCGATCAGGGCGTTGTGGTCCGGCGTGATCTCGTACAGGCCCGCCCAGCCACCCGTGCGCCGCAGGTCGAGCAGGTCGGGGGCGCGGCGCCGCATGGCCTCGTACAGACGGGGGATCCAGCGGTCGTGGGTGTCGGTGGCGAAGCCGGGCCGTTCGTCGGGGTCGGACATGCCGACGAGGAGGCCGGGGCCCTCGGTGTGGAAGTAGAGGCTGCTGGTGAAGTCGATCGTCATCGGGAGGTTCGGCGGGAGGCCGGGGACCGGTTCGGTGACGGCGATCTGGCGGCGCAGGGGTTGCACCGGGAGGTCGACGCCGACCATGGCGCCGACGGACCGGGACCAGGCGCCGGCCGCGCAGACGACCGTGTCGGTGACGATCCGCCCCTTGCTCGTGACCACCGCGGTGATCGTGTCCCGCCAGGTCTCGATGCCCTGGACCTCGCAGTTGCGCAGCACGGTCGCCCCGTGGCGGCGGGCCCCGGCGGCGTAGCCGTGGACCACCGACTCGGGGGTGCAGTGCCCGTCGTCGGGCGAGAACGCGGCGGCCAGCAGGCCCTCGGTGGAGATCAGCGGGGAGAGCTGCCGGGCCTCTTCGGGGTCGACCATGCGGCTGGGCACACCCAGATCGTTCTGGAGCTGGACGCCCGCCTCGAACTGGGCGACCTCGTCGGGGGTCGTCAGGAGGAAGAGGTAGCCGACGCGGTGCAGGCCGATGTCGTGGCCCAGCTCCTGCCGGAAGCGGCCGAACGCCTCCAGGCTCCGGGCGCCGAGCTGGATGTTGAGCTCGTCGGAGAACTGCGCGCGGACCCCGCCGGCGGCCCGCGCCGTCGATCCGGAGGCCAGTTCGTCGCGTTCGACGAGGACGACGTCGTCCACTCCGGCGGCGGCCAGGTGGTAGGCGATGCTCGTCCCGATGACTCCCCCGCCGATGACGACGACCCGTGCGCTGCGGATCACGAACGCTCCCTTCGTCCGACCGTGGTCGCGATGCCCGACGGAGTCAGGTCTTCCACCCCGGGCGAACGTTCATGCGGGGCGCCCGGGTACTTGCCCGAAGGGGCAGCGTGTGCGGGCCTCGGGGCGGGCGCGGCGGCCGGTGTCGAAAGTCGTCTCCGGGACGGCCGCCGCGCGGACCCCGGCGCTCAGGACGAGTGGACCACCGCGTCCAGGTGCGGCAGGTAGTGGTCGAGCCGCTCCCGCTTGGTGCGCAGGTAGGTGATGTTGTCCTCGCACGGGGTGATGAGCAGCGGGACCTGCTCGGAGACCTTGATGCCGTGGCGCAGCAGCGCCTCCCGCTTGCGCGGGTTGTTCGACATCAGCCGGACCGACCGTACGCCGAGGTCGTGCAGCATCTCGGCCGCCACCCGGTAGTCGCGGGCGTCCACCGGCAGGCCGAGGGCGAGGTTGGCCTCGACGGTGTCCAGGCCCTCCGCCTGGAGCTTCATCGCCTGGAGCTTGGCGAGCAGGCCGATGCCGCGGCCCTCGTGACCGCGCAGATAGACGAGAATGCCGCGCCCCTCGGCGACTATCGCCCGCAGCGCGCTGTCGAGCTGCTCGCCGCATTCGCAGTGCTGCGAGCCGAACGCGTCACCGGTCAGGCACTCCGAGTGCAGCCGGATGAGAATTCCCTCACCGCCGCTGATGTCGCCGTACACCAGCGCCACTTGTTCTTCGCCGCGGTCCTGGTCGAGATAACCTACGGCCTCGAAGTCGCCGTAGGTGGTGGGCAGAGGGGCGTTCACCACGCGTACGGCGCCGGAGGACTGGGCATTCGTGCCGAGTACACCAACATTTTCTGTCATGATCTGGTTCCTATCTGGTGAGTCCTGACGTCATGCGAAAATGACGGAGCATCAGCAGAGACGAAAGGCCGTGAAAAGATGAGCAGTTCGAGTCTTGTTCCGACGGACACCACCGCGGACGTCCGGGAGCGGGGGGCGGCGGCGGGGCGACAGGTCGCGGTGCTTCCGGTCGGCAGCTACGAGCAGCACGGCCCGTATCTGCCGCTGGCCACCGACACGCTGGTCGCCTGCGCGATAGCCCGGGAGATAGCCGCCGCGTACCCGGTGCACCTCCTGCCGCCCGTGACCATCGCCTGCTCGCACGAGCACGCGGCCTGGCCCGGCACCGTCAGCATCTCCGCGACGACGTTGCACGCGATGGTGAGCGACATCGCCGCGTCCCTGCGCCGGTCGGGCGTCGAGGCGCTGGTGGTGGTCAACGGACACGGTGGGAATTACGTTCTGGGCAATGTCGTCCAGGAATCCACCGCGGCGGGACATCGAATGGCGCTTTTCCCGGCGATGGAGGACTGGGACGCCGCGCGCGAACGGGCGGGCGTCCAGACCTCGTTGCTCAGTGATATGCATGCGGGAGAAATTGAGACCTCCATACTTCTGCATTGCCATCCCGAATTGGTCCGACCCGGTCACGAGACCACCGATTTCCTTGCCGACGACCGCCGTCATCTCCTCTCCCTCGGTATGTCGGCCTACACCGACTCCGGTGTCATCGGCCGTCCGTCCCTGGCATCCGCCGCGAAGGGGAAGGAGTTGCTGGCAGGGTTCGTGGAATCCTTCGGAGCGTACTTCTCGTTGGTCACCTCGGACGCCTGGGGCAAGGGTCCGGTTCCGACCGACGCCTCCCCCGCGGGCGACTGACGGCGGGCCCGCAGGGAGCCGTACCAGCGCCCGACGAGCACGAGGGCTCCCGGCAGGGCGGCCGCGAAGCTGAGCACGCCGTAGACGACGGCCACGGTCAGCCCCTGCGAGGCGCCCAGGCCGGCGGCGCCGAAGGACCAGGCGGTGACGCCCTCCCTGGGGCCCCAGCCGCCGACGTTGAGCGGCAGGCTCATCGCGATCAGGGCCAGCAGCGCGAGGGGCAGCAGTTCCAGCGGGGTGGCGGAGGAGCCCGCGACGCGCGCGGCGAGCAGGAACGTCGCCACGTATCCGGCCAGTACCGCCACCGACGAGATCAGCACGGCCGGCCCGCTGTCGCGGTTCAGCAGCACACCGCGTGCCTCGGTGAGGACGACCCTGATCCTGCGGCCCCGGCCCTTCGCGCCCGCGCTCGGCCTGCGGCCCATCCGGACCGCCGCCCAGATCGCGAGCGCGCCCAGCGCGGCGAGCGCCGTCACACCGGCCGCGTGGCGGGTCTGCTCCAGCACGGGGGACGGCAGCACCAGCAGGACCGTTACGCCCACGACTGCCAGCACCAACTGGCCCGCGGTGCGCTCGATCACCACCGCGCGCACGCCCCGGCCCATGTCGCCGGAGCTCTGTCCGTGCCGCACCGCCCGGTGGACGTCGCCGAGGACACCGCCGGGCAGTGCCGCGTTGAGGAAGAGCGCCCGGTAGTAGTCCGCGACGGCCGGACCGAGCGGCAGCCCGAGCCCGAGCGACCGCGTCACCGCGCACCAGCGCCACGCGCTGAACACCGTCGTCAGCACGCCGATCCCGACCGCCGCCGCGAGCGTCCCGCCGTCGATCCGCCGCAGCCCGTCGACGAACACGCCGGTGCCCATCCGCCAGAACACGACCGCGAGGATCGCCGTTCCGGCCAGGGTGCCGAAGTGGGTGCGCAGGACGCGGACGAACGTGGAGGCGGGCCGCGACGCGAGGGGGCGTTCCGGTGCCGCGGAGGGCGCTGGGGTTGCCTGGGGGGACGCCGGGGTTGCCTGGGAGGCCTCCGGGGCTGCCTGGGAGAGGGCCACTGCGGCCCCGACCCGGCTCCGGCCACCGGTTGAGTCGGCGGCCACGGACACGGCGTCGGCCGTATCCACCACGTCGGCCGTATCCGCCACGTCCGCCGCGTCCGTCGAGGGCGTTGCCGAGGCGGCGGTCCGAGGGGGCGCGGTACGGCCGTCCGGCGCGGCCGGGGGCGTCGCCGCCCGGTCGGCCCGGTCCGTGTGGGAAGCGGTCGTCGAGGCCGCGGCCTCCGGCGAACGCGTGCCCGCTGCCGCCGCCACGGGCGGCAGTTCGGGTGAGCGTCCGCCGGGCGTGAGCGCGCGCACCCTCGCCCGCGCACCCGGTGTGCCCGCCTTCACTCGGGCCCGGACTCCGCGCGGGCGTACGCGTACGCGGTCACCCGTCGCCGGTGGATGGGCCTCGACCGTCTCCTCCACCGGTGCCGTCATGAGGCTCCGCCCGTCGGTCGGGGAAGCGCCAGGAGGTCGCTGTGGTGCACGACGACGCGGAGTTCGCCGGCCGCGTTGGCCGCGAGGCGGTCGAGCAGGTAGGCGTCGGCGCGCTCGGTGAGTTCGGGGCGCTGTTCGCAGGCGGCACCGACCCAGCCGCGCAGCCACTCCTCGGTGAGGGCCGTGTGCCGGATGTCGAGCTGCCAGGGGCTCGGGTGGACCCGGACCGTGGCGCCCTGCTGGGCGAACGCCTCACAGGCCATGGTGATCGCGTCCGGGCCGAGCAGATCGCTCGCGCGCTGGTGGGCGTTGAACGCCTCGGCGATCTCGGCGTCCATGGGGTGCGCGGGGACGAGGTCCACGCGGCCCACGACCGAGAGGGTCAGCAGCGCGGGCACTCCGGCGCCCGCGCAGGCCGCCGCGAGCCCCTCGATCTCCTCACGGGTGAGGACGTCGAGCAGCGCGGACGCCGTGACCAGCGAGGCACCGTCGAGGTCGGCCGCCGTCAGCCGCCCGATGTCACCGCGCCGCGTGGTGACCGTGACCGGGCTGCCGTCGGCGGCGGCGCGCGGCGCCCGCGCGACGGCCAGCCGCAGCAGGTTCGGGTCCTGGTCGTGCAGCACCCACCGCTGGGCGCCGTCCAGCCGGGGCGCGAGCCAGCGGCCCATCGAGCCGGTGCCGCAGCCGAGGTCGTGCACGGTCAGCCCGGTGGCACGACCGGGCAGGTTCGCGAGGCGGATCCGCAGCGGGTCCAGCAGATCCGCCGCGCGGGCCTCCGCGTCCGCGCTCTCGCGCAACTCCAGCCACTGCGGGGCGTACTGATGGCCCTCGGGCGCCGGCGTGTTTCCCCCGCGTCCCGCCATGCTCAACGCCCCGCCGACGGCGGGCCCGGTGGCGGCCGTGGTGCCACCGGCGGCGGCCGGCCCCGCGGCGACCGACGTACCCGGCGAGGGGGTCGCCCCCGTGGGCAGCGGTCCGCCCGTCGACAGCGGCCCGCCCGCGGACATGGTCATATCGGCAGAAGTGGTCATGCGGCCCTCCGAGGTTCGTGCCGTAGCCGGCCCAGGACATGGGCGAGGCTGCGGGCCGTGGTCGCCCACCCGTCCAGCGCGGCCCTGCGCCCGCGTGCCGCCGCCTTCAGCCGGCGCCGTACGTCGGCCTCCCCGAACCAGCCGCGCAGCTCCGCCGCGATGGCCGCGGGGTTCTCCGGCGGGACCAGGATGCCGGGCACGCCTCCGTCGGGGGCGCGGCCGACGGCCTCGGGGAGACCGCCGACGTCCGTGGCCAGGACGGGGATTCCACGGGCGAGGGCTTCGGTGACCGCCATGCCGTACGTCTCGGCGTAGGAGGTGAGGACCATGAGGTCGGCGGCGGCGTAGCTGGCGTCGAGTTCCGCGCCGGCCTGCGGTCCGGCGAGGTGGAAGCGGTCCTCCAGGCCGAACTTCGCGATCAGCGAGCGGAGGTGCTCGACGTACTCGGGCTCCTGGTCGAGGCCGCCGACCAGCACGCAGCTCCAGCGCAGTTCGGTGACGGTCGCGAGGGCCTCCACCAGCCGGTGCTGCCCCTTGCGCGGGGTGACCGCGGCCACGCACAGCAGCCGGGAGACGCCGTCGGTGCCGGAGGCGAGGGGCGCGATGTCGGCGCCGGGGGCGGCGACATGGACCCGCTCGGGAGCGAGCCCGTGGTGTGCCACGAGTCTGCGGACCGCCCACTCGCTGGTGGCGATCACGGCGGACACACCCCGCAGTGTGGTGCGCTCCTTGGCGTCGAGTTCGGCGGCGAGTTGGGGCTCCAGGCCGGTCTCGTCGCCGAGCGGCAGATGCACCAGCACGGCCAGGCAGAGGCGTTCGGCCTCGGGGAGGATGATCTCGGGGACGCCGCAGGCGACCAGTCCGTCGAGCAGGACGACCGTGCCGTCGGGGAGCTCGCTCAGCGTACGGGCGAGTTCGGCGCGGGCCGTGTCACCCGGGCGCGGCCAGCTGCCGTCGATCGCGTGCTTGTGCACCTGCCAGCCGAAGCCGGGCAGATCGAGGCAGATCCGTCGGTCGTAGGCGTTGCCGCCGCTGGGCCGGGTGGGGTCGTCGACGCCGCCCGGCATCACGAAGTGCACGGAACGCAGCGACATGGGGATGATCGCGGCGTTCTTCAGCGCCGCGTTCTGCACGGGCACATAGCCGAGCCGCACCTGCTCTCCCCCGTCCGCCTGCACAGCGCTGCCGTATGCCTGGGCGGTGGTGCCGACCGCCGCCCGGTCGATGGTCACGTCGGTCACAGGGCACGCTCGTAACTCGCCCAGGCGATGTGCGACTCGTGCAGGGTGACCGTGAGTCCCGCGATGCCCTTGGCGTTCTCCCCGAGGGCGCCCTTGTGGATCCGCTCGGCGAGGCGGTCGGCGATCACCTTGGCCAGGAACTCCGTGGAGGTGTTGGTGTTGGCGAAGGCGGGCTCGTTGTCGAGGTTGCGGTAGTTCAACTCGCTCACCACGGCACCGAGCTCCTGGGTGGCCAGCCCGATGTCTACGACGATGTTGTCGTCGTCCAGTTCGGCGCGCCGGAAGGTGGCGTCCACGAGGAACGTGGCGCCGTGCAGGCGCTGCGCGGGTCCGAAGACCTCCCCGCGGAAGCTGTGGGCGATCATGATGTGATCGCGAACGGTGATGCTGAACAACGGACGACCCTCCAGTGCGGTACGTCTGCCCCCGGGCCGGGGCATGCCGTGTAGTACGGCTGCTCCCTACCCGTTGTTCAGCCGAGTTTTCCGGATTCTTCGGAGGTCAGCGTTCCGTTCGGGCAGTTCAGGGGCGGGTGGGGCGAAGCGGAACACTCAACTCACGGGCTCACGCGGCGTCGTAGCGCACCCGGTGGCACATCCCCGGCAGCTCTCCGCTCGCGAGCTTCGGCAGGACGTCCGGGAGTTCCTCGAAGGCGCATTCCCCGGTGACGAGGGCGTCGAAGCGGGCGTCGGCGAGGAGTTCGAGGGCGAGCGCCAGCCGGTCCGCGTACGTACGTCCGACGCGTCCGGCCGGGGAGACGGTTCCCACCTGGCTGCTGCGGATGGTGAGCCGGCGGGAATGGAAGACCTCGCCGAGGGGCAGGGCGATCCGGCGGTCGCCGTACCAGCTCAGCTCGATGACCGTGCCCTCGGCGGCGAGGAGTTCGAGGGAACGTACGAGGCCCTGTTCGTTCGCGCTGGCGTGCACGACGAGGTCGCACTCGCCGAGCGCCTCCTCGGGCAGCGCGAAGTCCACGCCGAGGGCGCGGGCGATGTCGGCGCGCGCCGGGTCCGCGTCGACGAGCTGGACGCGCACGCCCGGGTAGCGCGCGAGGAGCGCGGCGACCGAGCAGCCGACCATGCCGCCGCCGACGACGGCGATCCGGTCACCGATGAGCGGAGCCGCGTCCCACAGGGCGTTGACGGCGGTCTCGACGGTCCCGGCCAGGACGGCCCGCGCCGCCGGAACGGACTCCGGCACGACGGTGACGGCGCTCACCGGAACGACGTAGCGGCTCTGGTGCGGATACAGACAGAAGACGGTCCGTCCGACCAGTGCGTCCGGCCCCTCTTCCACCCGCCCCACGCTGAGATAGCCGTACTTCACGGGAGCGGGAAAATCGCCCTCCTGGAAGGGCGCGCGCATGGCCGCGCGCTGGTTCTCGGGCACTTCGCCGCGGAACACGAGCGTCTCGGTGCCCCGGCTGACTCCTGAGTACAGCGCGCGGACCAGGACCTCCCCGTCGGCGGGTGCGGCGAGCGTCTCCTGACGGATCTCGCCGTGCCCGGGTGAGCGTAGCCAGAAGGCATTGGCTGTCGGTTTCATGTGCGTCTCCGTGAACGGTCGAGCGGTCAGCCACGTACGCAGCGGTGGGAGTCGCGGACACGGTACGCGGCGATGATCCACTTGTCACACGTTCGGAAGGTATGCGGTGGCCCTGATCAACACATACGACGGCCGACTGTTGCTGTCGGAGACGACGGTGGGCGCGGGTGCCCAGGTGCTGCTGCTCGCCTTCCTGGGCACGGCGATCGGACTGGGCCCGGCGGGCTGGCTGACCGGGCTGGCCTTCGGGCTCGCCACCTGGGCGGTCCTCAACCGCGCCCTGCTGCGCACCCGGACGCGTACCTTCGGGCCCGCGAACCGCGTCACGCTCGGCAGGGCGATACTCGTCGGCGCCGTCACCGCGCTGGTCGCCGACTCCTTCCAGAGCTCGCCGCCCGTCTCGCTCTTCGTCGGCCTGACCGCCGTGGCGCTGATCCTCGACGGCGTCGACGGCAAGGTGGCCCGCCGGACGGGGACGTCGACCGCGCTGGGCGCCCGCTTCGACATGGAGGTCGACGCGTTCCTGATCCTGGTGCTGAGCGTGTACGTCTCCATGTCGATGGGCCCGTGGGTGCTGCTGATCGGTCTCATGCGGTACGTCTTCGTGGCCGCCGCCAAGGCCGCCCCGTGGCTGAACAACTCCCTGCCGCACAGCATGGCCCGCAAGACGGTCGCCGCCGTTCAGGGCGTGTTCCTGCTCGTCGCCGCCTCCGGCCTGCTGCCGTACGAGGCGGGCTTCGGCCTGGTCGCTCTGGCGCTGGGCTCGCTGCTCTGGTCGTTCGGGCGGGACATCGTCTGGCTGTTCCGCAACCGGGAGGGCGCCGTTGAGCCGAGGGCCACGGCGACCGTCCACGAGACGCTGACCGTGATCATGGAGCCGACCGTCGAACACCGGGCGGGCGAGCGCCGGGCGGGCGAGCGCCGGGCGGCCGAACTCGTCACGAGCTGACGGGGATCGGAATTGGCGGTGCGGAAAGGGTGGACACGGCCGGGTCTACGGCCGATGTATCGCCGTACGTGTCGGGCGGCGTACGTGTCGGGCGGCGTACGTGTCGGGCGGCGTACGTGTCGGGCGGCGTACGTGCCGGGCGGCGTACGTGCCGGGCGGCGTACGTGTCGGGCGGCGTACGTGTCGGGCGGCGTACGTTCGACCAACGCCGGCACCAGGCAGGGGAGCACGGCGGAGCACCAGCCCTGGAGACGAAGGGGCAGGCGTCCCAGTCCGGGCCCAAGTTCAGTGACCGAGGGGGTCAGCCCGGCTCAGCCAGGCCGGAGCCGGCAGCTTTCGGGGGCCTCTGGTGACCGCACTCCAGCCGGGTTCCGTTGGCGTCCGTCACTGTGTACTCCAGGACGATCTTGGTCGGGTCGCCGTCCTCATAAGGCCACACCGTGATGCCTCCCTCCCAGACGAGGGTGGAGAACCAGACATCGATCCCCTCGGCTTCAGGCCCGACCGTGAAGACCTCCCCGGGCTTCCGATAGAAGTCCTCACCGTACGGCTCGATGAAGAGACAGAGATCCCCATTGCCTGCGTTCTCCACAGGCAGCCTGCTGCGTCCCACTCGTCCCCCTCCCTCCCCCGACCACCACTCCGTCGCACAGTATCCGCCTGCACCGGCGCCAAGCATCAGCTGAATGTGAGCGAGCGGACTCGCGCCTGGCCTGCCGGGGAAGAAATGAGTTGTCGTGAGACAGTCGGGCCTCGACACTCGCGACCATGACGGACCCAGCCCGGGACCTGGCACTCAGCCACTTCCAGTGGATCGACGGCCACGCCGATGTCTGGAGGATCTTCCGCGACCCGGCCGCGCTGTCCGGCGTGGTCAGGGGGCTCGCGGCGACATTCGAGAGTGAAGGGATCACCGCTGTTTGCGGCATCGAGTCCCGGGGTTTCCTCCTTGGCGCCGCGGTCGCCCTGGAGCTCGGCGTCGGCTTCATCGCTGTACGCAAGCAGGACGGTCTGTTCCCCGGTGAGAAAATCACCAGACGGACGCCGCCCGACTACCGCCGTCTTCGCCATGAACTTCGCATGCAACGCGCCTCGCTCACGGCAGGCGACCGGGTGCTGCTGGTCGACGACTGGATCGAGACCGGCAGCCAGGCAGCCAGCGTCAAGTCCATGGTCGAAGAAGGCGGAAGCCGTTGGGGCGGTTGCGCTGTGATCGTCGACCAGACATCCGAGTCATGCCGCCGGAAGCTGGACGTGCGCGGCCTGGTCAGAGCAGCCGAGCTCCCCGTATGGAGCTCGCAGCACTAGAGGGGAGCGGCGGCATGCTCAGCTCAGCGTCAAGCGCACCAGGTCGATCTCCTCGTCACGGGCCCGGGCGAAGCACCGGCTCTTTCCCGTGACGACGAACCCGCACTTCTCCAGCACGCGGATGGAGCCGGCATTGTCAGCGGCGGCATCGGCGTGCAGCGGCCGCGTTGGCTCCAGCTTGATCAGTTAGGCAAGGGCCGCGGTGGCAATGCCCTGGCCCCAATGGGTTCGCCCGATGACGTACGTGACCTCGCGCTCCGACGGCGGACCGAAGACAGCGGCGTGCCCTGCTACAGCGCCGTCGGCGACAACGGTACGCAAGATCACGGACGGGTCCGAGCGCACCTTGGTCCAGTGCCGGTCGAAGTGGCCACGGTCGTAGTGATACTTCCGGGTCACAGCGGCCATCTGCCGCAACTCGGAATCCGTCAGCTGCTGCCAGAAGATCGGCAGGTCACTGTCCTCAAGTGCGCGCAGCGATATGCCCATAGGCGCAGTCTCACTCTCCAGATGACCGGCCCACAACCTGACGAAGCACTATTGACCGGTGACCGCACCGGCCCCCGGCGGCATGTTGTACGGCGTCACCACCTGGATCGCCGACGGCAGGAACGGGCCCTCGTCGGGAAGGGCCTGGTGGGCGCGCATGATCACCTGGCAGGCGCGGCGGACGTCCTGGCGCAGGTCGTGGTGGAGCACGGCGGAGAGCCGGTGCTCGCGCAGCAGACGGGTGTTGTCGTGGTCCAGGTCGTGGGCGACGAAGACGTGCGGCGCGCGGCCGAGCGCGGCGAAGGCGTCGAGCGTCGCGGTGTTGCCGCCGCCGATGGAGTAGACCGCCGCGATCCCCGGCTCCCGCTCCAGCGCGCCCAGGACGAGGTCCCGCTGGGTGGCGTCGAGGCCGTCGCTGTCGGTGACCTCCACGAGGGCCCGCTGCGGCGCGACCGCCCGCATCACCCCGCGGAACCCCATCTCGCGCTCCTCCTCGTTGCGGTAGAAACTGCGGCTTATCGTCACCAGGACGGCTCCCGGCCGGTCGCCCAGCCACTGCCGGAGCAGATACGCGGCGGTCGCCCCGGCGGCCCGGTTGTCGATGCCGACGTACGCGCAGCGCGGGCTGTTCGGCAGGTCCGTCACATAGGTGACCACCGGGACCCCGGCCGCGACCAGCCGCTCGACGGCGGCGGTGACCTCCGGCACGTCCGGCGCCTTGAGGATCACGCCCTGCGAGCCGCGCCGCCCGATCCGGTCGAGCACCCGCACCATCTCCGAGGCCGACCCCGTCTCCCGGAAGTGGAAGCGCGACCGTACGACCGCCGGGTGCAGGGACGGCAGCTCGGCCTCCAGCGCCTCCCGGACCGCCGTGGAGAACCGGTCCGGGGTCTGCATCACGATGTCGACCATGAACGTGCGGCCCCCGATGCGCACCTGCGTCCGCTGCCGGTCCAGGTCCCGCACGGCCTGGTGCACCTCGCGGGCGGTGCTCTCCCGCACCCCTCCCCGGCCGTTGAGGACCCGGTCGACCGTGGCCTGGCTCAGCCCGGCCTGCCGGGCGATCTCACGGATCGTGTAGGGGTGCGCCATGGCGATGTGTCCTGGATCTCGATGGTGGGCGGCGGTGAACCGGATGATGGGTTTTTGATGGTCCGCTGCGGGTTGTACGAGGGGCCCCGCGCCCCAAGACTGACAGAGGCGACGGCGCTGGGGAAGCCATGAAAGGCCCTACGGCCGGACCGCCACAGGCCCCGGCACGGCCCGCCGGAGCCGGTCGAAAGGAAGAACCATGGCACTACTGGAGGACAAGGTCGTCCTCGTGAACGGCGGCAGCCAGGGCGTCGGCGCGGGCGTCGTCCGGGCGGCCCTGCGCGAGGGCGCGACCGTCGCCTTCACCGGCCGCCGAGCCGAGGTCGGCAAGCGGCTCGCGGCGGACACCGGCGCGACGTTCGTCCAGGCGGACCTGACGGAACCGGCGCAGGTGCGCGGCGCCGTCGAGCAGGTGATCGCCGCACACGGCCGGGTCGACAGCCTCGTCAACGCGGCCGGCCTGACCTCACGCGGCTCGCTCCTCGACACCTCGCCCGAACTGTTCGACGCGCACATCGCGATCAACCTGCGTGCCCCCTTCTTCGCCATGCAGGCCGTGGTCGAGCATCTGGTGGCCCGCACGGCGCCCGGCACGATCGTCAACATCGGCTCGAACTGCGCGCACGGCGGCCCGCCGCACCTGGCCCCGTACTCCGCCGCCAAGGCCGGCCTCGCGGGACTCACCCGCAACGCCGCCCACGCCCACCGCTGGGACCGGATCCGGATCAACGACCTCAACATCGGCTGGACGGAGACCGAGGGCGAGGACGCGATCCAGCGCGAGTTCCACGACGCGGACGACGACTGGCGGGAACGGGCCGCCGCGGGCCTCCCGATGGGCAAGCTCGGCCAGGTCGACGAGATCGCCGACTTCGTGGTCTTCCTCCTGTCCGACCGCAGCGGCGTGGTCACCGGTTCGGTGATCGACTGGGACCAGAACGTCGTCGGCGCCTCGGACTGACGGCCCCCGACCCGCTCCCCTCCCTTCCCCTCCCGTCTCCTCCTTCGCTCCTCCCGTCTCCTCCTTCTCCCCCCGTCTGCTCTTCTCCTGCTCCTCCGGCAGAACTTCTCCAGCACATCCGAAAGGGACACTCGATCATGCGCATTGGCATCCTGGGGCTGGGCCGCATCGGCGCCTTCCACGCCGGGACTCTCGCCGGGCTGGACGTCGTGGAGCAGCTGGTGGTCTCCGACCCGCTGGCCGCGGCCGCCGCCTCCGCCGCCGAGAAGTACGGCGCCACCGTGGCCGACTCGCCCGAGGCCGTCTTCGCCTCCGGCATCGACGGTGTCGTGATCACCGCCGCCACCGACGCGCACCCGGGACTGATCCTGGCCGCCGTCGAGGCGGGCATCCCGGTGTTCTGCGAGAAGCCGGTGGCGAAGACGGTGGAGGAGAGCCTCACCGTGCTGCGCGCCGTGCGCGACAGTGGCATCGAGGCCCAGATCGGCTTCAACCGCCGCTTCGACGCGGGCTGTGTGGCCGCCCGCGAGGCCGTCCTCAGCGGCGAGCTGGGCGCGCTGCACACCGTACGGTCGACCACCCTCGACCCCGCCCCGCCGCCGGCGGCCTACGTCGCGGTGTCGGGCGGCATCTTCCGCGACTGCGCGGTGCACGACTTCGACGTGGTGCGCTGGGTGACGGGCCGCGAGGTCGTCGAGGTGTACGCGACGGGCGGCAACAAGGGTGCGGAGTACATCAAGGAGGCGGGTGACGTCGACACCGCGTCGGCGCTCCTCACCTTCGACGACGGCACCATCGGCGTCATCTCCAACACCCGCCACAACGCCCGGGGTTACGACGTCCGTCTGGAGGTCCACGGCATGAAGGACAGCATCGCCGCCGGCCTCGACACCCAGCTCCCGCTGCGCTCCGCCGAGCCGGGCGTGACCTTCCCCGCCGGTCCCCCGCACACCTTCTTCATGGACCGCTTCGCCCCCGCCTACCGTGCCGAACTCACCACGTTCACCGAGGTCGTCGCCGGCACCCGCACCTCCCCCTGCACGGTCGCCGACGCCCTGGAGGCCAGCTGGATCGCCGAGGCGGCGACCCTGTCGGTGGCGGAGCACCGGCCGGTGCGGCTGGACGAGGTGCGGGGGCTGGCCGGCTGAGTGGACCGGGCCCGGCACGTGCGGGACCGGGCGACCGGGCGGGACCAGAACCCAACCGCGCGACCGGGTCAGGACGGTGAACCCGGCCGCTCTGCCGGGCCGGCCTGCACTCCCGCCGCGCGGCCCCGCCGTGTCAGGTGCTGGAACGGACGACGAGTCGGGTGGGCAGGATCAGCGGGGTTGGGTCCTGCCCGTCGACGAGCGCGACGAGCATGCGTGCCATCTCGCGTCCGAGGGCCGCGATGGGCTGGTGGACGGTGGTGAGCGGCGGATCGGCGATCCGGGCCACGGCCAGGTCGTCGAAGCCGACCACGGCGACATCCTCGGGAACCTGCCGCCCCGCCTGGCGCAGGACACGCAGCGCACCCGCCCCCATGTTGTCGCTGGCGGCGAACACCCCGTCCACGTCGGGGTGTTCGGCCAGCAGCGCGGCCATGACGGCGGCTCCGCCGGACTCGGTGAAGTCGCCCTCACGCGGCGGAAACGGATCGAGCCCGGCCGCCAGCACGGCGTCCCGGTAACCCCGGTACCGGGCGCGCCCCGCCTCGGTGTCCAGGCGCCCGCAGATCGCGGCCACCCGGCTCCTGCCGCGTGAGAGCAGGTGCTCGGTCGCCTCGCGGGCACCGCCGGTGTTGTCGACGTCCACGTACCAGCGGGGGGTCGAGCCGACCGGCCGTCCGCCGAACACCACGGGCAGGTCCGCCTCCTCGGCGATCCGGGCCAGTGGATCGTCCTCGCGCAGCGCCATCATCATGACGCCGTCGGCGCCCTTGGAGCGGAGCAGTTCCGCCACCCTCTTGCGGCCCCGGTCGGACGCGGCCAGGCACAGCATCAGATGCAGGTCGGCCTCCTCCAGTGCGCCCGACGCCCCCACGATCACCTGGGCGAAGAACGGATCCGCGAAGATCGACGGTTCCTCCCCGGAGATGACCAGGGCGGCTGCTCCCGTCTGCCGGGTGGCCAGGGCGCGGGCGCTCGGATTGGGGACGTAGCCGAGCTGCCGCACGGCCCGCTCGACCGCCTCTCGCTTCGAACGGCTGACGTGCGGCGCGTCGTTGAGGACGCGGGAGGCCACGGACCGGGAGACCCCGGCGAGTTCGGCCACGGCGTCGAGCGTGGGCCGCCGACGCGCCGGATCCTCTGCCATGACCACGACCCCTTCCCCCGAATCACGCCGAAGTCCCCTGATCCCCTGAGCGCCCGCCGAGTTGTCGTCGAACGCCCACCGGATCCCCCGGATCCCCCGGATTTCCCGGCCCGAAAACTGGGAGCGCTTCCAATCCCAAGGACCGTAGAGCCTCGGACTCGCCCTGTACAGGAGGCAGTTCGCACGTCGACCCTTGACAGTTCTCCCAGCCGGTCACACGATACCCACCACACCCCGAAGGTTCTCAGCGTCACTGGAAGCGCTTCCAAATGGGAGCGCTCCCAGCATCCGGGGAACGCCTTACCACCGCACTTCCTCAGCGCGTCACACGCTCGGGACGAGAGCGCGTGACGTGTCCCTCCACGGAATTCGAGGTGATCTCATGCGCCGCAGACTCCGCGTCCTGACGGCAGCGCTCTTCGCCCTGCCGCTGGCGCTCACCGCCGCGCCGTCCGCCCACGCGGCCGACCCGACGACCATGACCAGCGGGTTCTACGTGGACCCCGACTCCAGCGCGAAGCGGTGGGTGGCCGCCAACCCCGGTGACGGCCGGGCGTCCGCGATCAACGCCTCCATCGCCAACACCCCGACGGCCCGCTGGTTCGGCTCCTGGAGCGGGGCGATAGGCACCGCCACGGGCGCCTACGCGGGCGCCGCGGACAGCCGCGACAAACTGCCCCTGCTCGTCGCGTACAACATCTACAACCGCGACTACTGCGGCGGGCACTCCGCGGGCGGAGCCTCCTCACCGTCCGCCTACGCGAGCTGGATCGCCCAGTTCGCGGGCGGGATCGGCAACCGCCCGGCCCTGGTCGTCCTGGAACCCGACTCCCTCGGGGACTACGGCTGCATGAACCAGGCCCAGATCGCCGAACGCCAGACCATGCTCAGCGGCGCCCTGTCCCAGTTCGCCCGTCAGGCCCCCAACACCTGGGTCTACATGGACGCCGGCAACCCCGCCTGGACGGACGCGGCGACCATGGCCCGGCGCCTGCACGAGGCCGGTGTCCGGCAGGCCCACGGGTTCTCGCTCAACGTCTCCAACTACCTCACCACCGCCGAGAACACGGCCTACGGCAACGCCGTCAACAGTCAGCTCAGCGCCCGCTACGGCTACACCAAGCCCTTCGTCGTGGACACCAGCCGCAACGGCAACGGCTCCAACGGCCAGTGGTGCAACCCCTCGGGGCGCCGCATCGGCCCCGCCACGCAGCTGGGCGGGGGTGCCGAGATGCTTCTGTGGATCAAGGTCCCGGGTGAGTCCGACGGCAACTGCGGTGTCGGGTCCGGCTCCTCGGCGGGCCAGTTCCTGCCCGAGGTCGCCTACAAGATGATCTACGGCTACTGATTCCGTGGCCCGGACGCCGGATACGTCCGCCCCGGCGTCCGGGCCACGGGCACCGTCGGCCGCACGCGGCCCGGAACAGCGGCGCTCACGAGGTGAGGCCCGCCTGTCGCGGACCTCCCTCATGCCCCGTGAACCCCACGAACCCCACGAACCGCGACCACCCCTCACGTCCGACCGCGAAGTGAGGAAGGGCCAGGTCCTTGGAGTCCCGTACGCACACGACCCGCTGGGTGACGGCGACTTCGACGCAGTCGTCACCCTGACTGCCGCTGTAGCTGGACTTGAACCACGCCAGTTCCGTCGTGTTCATAGGTCTAGTTCCCCTCGGAGTCGCTCCAGCAGCGCCCGCGAATCCTTGGCATTGAGGGCCTGCGAGCGCAGTGTGTCATAGCGCTGGTGGAGGAGACTCACCTCTTTCGGGTCGGAGATCAGACGGCCGTTCTGCTGGCCTTCGGAGTACGCGAGCCGCTGCCCCTTCGGCGTCTCCAGCAGTCGCACCGGCCCGTCGAGACACGCGTGCAACCCGGCCTCCAGCGGCACGATCTGGAGCGTCACATTGCGCGGCGCGCTGAGCTCCAGCACATGGTCGAACAGCCCGCGCATCCGCGCGTCGTCCCCGACCCGCCGCCGGAAGACATGCTCCTCGACGATGAAACTGAAGGGCGTCGTCGGCCGCTCGACGAGCATCCGCTGTCGCTCCATCCGCCGGTCCATGAAGTGGTCCAGCTCGTCGTCCGGCGTCACCGGCACGGTCCCCTCGAAGACCGCCCGGGCGTAGTGCCTGGACTGCAACAGCCCCGGCACCAGCCTGCACTCGTAGGTGCACAGGCTCACCGCGACCCGCTCCAGCCGGGCCCACTGGCGGAACCAGGCCGCCAGGCCCACGTCCCCCCGCCCCCGCGTCACGTACTGCGACGACCTCCGCAACGCCCCCGTGTTCCCGAGCAGTTCGTCGGCCCGCTCCACATACGTGGCGTCCGGCATCCGGCGCCCCTGCTCCACCGATTCCACCGTGTGCTTGGAGAAACGGACGAGATCCGCGAACTCGGCCCGGCTGTACCCCGCGTGCTCGCGCAGCGCCTGGGTCACGGCACCCCACGTCCGCAGGCTGTCCGACGGGTCGGGCTCGCGGTCCACCACCGGCCCCTCGTCCACCAGTGTCTCGTCGTAGTCACCCATTCCGCCGCCCGTCATCCGCGGCCACCTCCGGTCTTCGTGCGCTGTGGCCCCCATGCCCCGACGGCATCCAGCGTGACGGGAAGATCGGCGTACTGTCCACAGAATGTGCCCGTACGCTGACGCAGCGTACGGGGCGCGGGCATGGGGGACAGTGGACCGGCCAGGTCTCAACCCACGCGCTGGAAGACCGATGCAGGGCAGGGCCTCAGTGGAAGTGCCCGTCCTCTGAGGAGGAGGAGTGCTGTGTCCGAGCCCAGGCTGATCAAGGAGCAGGAACTCGAACCCGAGGTGGATTTCCATGGCTTGTGCCTACAGGACGCGGAGTCCGCGCAGGTCGCGTATCCGGGTGGCCGGATCATGGACGAGGGCGTGTTCTTGACCGCTCACCCCGGACGAGTCGATATCGAGAGCGCTGGTCATACTCACACGCCGGCCATGACCGCTCAGGTGTGGGACGGCGAACCACCCGTCGACACGAGTCGTGTGTGGGACCGGCGGGCCGACACCACCGTGCGGTCCACGACCGGCACCCTGCAGGTATGGGCGGTGGCTCACGGCCCGATCGAGGATGCGATCGAACTGGGTGCCTCCGACCGGGACTGGCACGTACGGGTCTACTGCTCCGGCCGAGATGAGGTGACTCGGGTCATCGAGGAGGAGGGAATCGCCGAGGGCGTCGAGCGCTACCTGGTGCAGTTCTGGCCCCTACGTGATGGCCGCGCAGAGCCGTCGTCGTCACCGTCGGGACAGGTCGAGACAGAGGGCTGGGCGCGCTCGCGCCGGTGACCGCCCCCCGACGGTCACCGGCGCGGATCCGCTACGGCGTGGGGGGTGCGTCCTTGCAGTCGGGCACCCCCTCCAGCCAGGCCGCGCCCTTGATGTAGATGTTGGTGACCCAGGCCTTGTAGTCCGGCAGGTACGACCACACGTCGTTGGTGTAACCGTCGGACGTGACCTTCTCCGCGTGCTTCTGGCAGTGGACGCGGATGGTGGTGGAGTAGGGGAAGGCGTAGACGCGTTCGGCCGCGAGGCGGGGCTCGGCCTTGGTCCAGACGCCGGTGCCCCAGGTCTGGTGGATGTGGCCGGTGACGGCGCCGGTGTTGACGCGGACGGCGCCGAAGTAGGAGCCGTTCAGGCGCACGTCGCTCACCATCAGCCGGGTGCCGGACTCCTTGGCCTCGACCATCTTGCCGGCGCCCAGGTAGATGGCGATGTGGTGCAGGTCCTTCGAGGTGCCCCAGGCCAGCAGGTCACCGGGGAGCAGGGGGGCGAGGCCCTGGGCGGCGGTGAAGCGGGCGGCGGCACGGTGGGTGTAGTACTGCTGGCTGGCGACGCCGTTGAGGATGTCGGAGCCGCCGGTGGCCTGGGCGTAGGCGTGGCGGACCAGGCCTGAGCAGTCGAAGCCCCGGCGTTCGGGGTCGTGCTTGCTGTCCTCCGGGTCGCTGGGGTCCACCATCCCGTACGTGGGACCGGGCTGGGCCCCGTGGCCGCCGCCCCAGGTGTACCAGGTACCGGCCGCGACCTCGGCGCAGGCGGCGGCGATCGCCCGCTCGGCGGCCGCGGAGGCGCCCGGCGCGAGGGGACGGCAGTCGTCGGCGGCGGGAGCGGCCGGTGCCGCCTGCGCGGTGGCGGTCGTGGCCACCGGCACCCAGAAGAGGACGGCCAGGAGTGTGATCAGTGTGCGGATGAGTCCGGTCCGGCTCACCATGCCGGGACCCCCGATTCCTGTTCGATGTGGATCATTTCGACGTGGATCATGTGGTCGTCGTGGTCATGCGGTGGTGCGGTGTGCGGTCGTGCGCTCGTGCGGTGCGGTCCTGCGGTTCTGTGGTCGTGCAGCAGCTTGCCGTCGTGCGGGCCCGGTCGGGGAGGTGCGGGTGTCGCCCCATCCGATCGGGCAACCGGGAAACACCTGGGAAACGCCCTGCGAGCAGGGCAGTCGGTCACGGTCAGGAACGGCCGCACGGCGGTTGCGAGGGCACCGGCAGTCCCGGCAGCAGGGCGCCGCGTTCCTCGGGGCCGAGTCCGGCGCTCAGGCGGCAGATCTTCTCCAGGCGCGCTCCCGGGTCGAGGTCCCACAGCCGTACCGTGCCGTCGGTGCTGCTGCTGGCCACCGTCCGCCCGTCGGGCGCGAAGTCCACGCCCCACACGGCGTTGGTGTGGCCGGACAGGGTCGCCCACGACTGCCGCGTGTCCATGTCCCACAGGCGCACCGTGCGGTCGTTGCCGCTGCTGGCGAGCATGCTGCCGTCCGGCGAGAAGGCGAGCCCCCGGGCGGAGCCGGTGTGCCCCGTCAGGGTCGTCTCCGATCGCCGTTCACGGACGTCCCACAGGCGTACGGCGCCGTCGTTGCCGCTGCTGGCGAGGGTGCGGCCGTCCGGGGCGAAGGCGACACTCCGTACCGCGCCGGTGTGGCCCGTGAGTTCGGCCAGGGCCTGTCGGGAGGCCACGTCCCAGAGACGTACGGTCAGGTCGTCGCCGGCGCTCGCCAGGGTGCGGCCGTCCGGGCTGAAGGCGACGGCGTTGGCGTAGTCCTCGTGTCCCGTGAGGACGGCGATGTCGCGGCGCGCGGCGATGTCCCAGAGGTGGACCGTGCGGTCGGCGCCGGCCGAGGCGAGTGTCTTGCCGTCCGGCGCGAAGGCCACGGAGAAGACCTCCCCGGTGTGGCCGGTGAGCGTGGCCAGGAAGGCGCGCCGGTCCACGTCCCACAAGCGGATCGTGCCGTCGGAGCTCCCCGAGGCGAGAGTCTTGCCGTCGGGGGAGAACGCCACCGAGAAGACCGTCTCGGTGTGGCCGGTGAGTCTCTTGAGGAGACGGTGGCTCCGTACGTCCCAGAGCCGCACCGTGTGGTCGGTGTCGGCGGTGGCCAGCAGCTTCCCGTCGGGGCTGTAGACCGTCTGCCAGACCTCCGTGAACGGACGCGCCGTCAGCACCGGTCCGCCCAGGTCCCAGAGGACGACGGACTGGTCGAAGCCGGCCGTGGCCAGCCGGGTGCCGTCGGAGGTCACGGCGACCCCCATGACGTAGTCGGTGTGACCGGCGAGCACGGCGGTCTGCCGGCCGTCGCGCACGTCCCAGAGCCGGGTCGTACCGTCACCGACCGCGCCGATCACCGCCGCGCCGTCCGGTGTGTAGGCGACGGCGTTGATGTCGTCGCTGCCGCCGGTGAACACCGCGGTCTGCTCCGCGTCGCGCACGTCCCACAGCCGTACGGTCCGGTCGATGCCGCCGGAGACCACCTGCCGTCCGTCCGGGGAGAACGCCGCGCCCAGCACCTCGTCGGTGTGCCCTTCGAGCACGTCGAGCCGCTCCGCGCGGTCGGTGTCCCACAGGCGTACGGTCCGGTCGGCGCCGGCGGAGACGAGTTTCGTGCCGTCGGGGGCGAACGCCAGCGCGTTGAGGGTGCCCTTGTGACCGGTGAGCGAGGCCGCGCGCCGTGGCGTGCGCCCGGTGCTCCAGAGTTCGACGGTCCCGTCGGCGGTCGCGACGGCGAGCGTGCCGCCGCGCGGGTCGAAGGCCACCGCCCGGTCGCCCTTGGTGCCGGCCGGGAGTGCGGCCGTCCGACGGCGGTCGCGGACGTCCCAGAGGGTCACGGGACCGTCCGTCGAGGTGGCCGCGACCGTGCGGCCGTCGGGGCTGAAGGCGACCGAACGGACCCGGCCGGGGACGGTGAAGGTGGCGAGCGTCGGGTGGTCGCCGGTGGTGCCGCGCAGGGTGACGGTGCCGTCGGAGCTGGCCGTCGCGAGGGTCCGGTCGTCCGGGGCGAAGGCCACCGCGTTGACCGGGCCCCGGTAACCGCCGAGCCGGGCGGAGAAGGGCTGGGCCTGGGTGCTCAGGAGGGCGCCGCGCGCCTCGACGGTGGTGTCGGCGCGGTAGGCCTCCTCCGCAAGCAGCATCGACGCCTCGGGCCGGCCCCCGGCGAGGGACGCGGACCGCACGGCGAGGGCCTGGGAGCGGGCGGCGCGCTCCTGGTCGAGGGCGCCCTCCCGCTGCTGGTAGGCGAGGCCGCCGGCGGTCACGGCGAGCCCGAGCAGGACGACGAGCGTGGCGAGCATGGTCTGCCGCAGCCGGATCTGGCGGCCGGCCTGTCTGCGGCGGCCGTCCTCCTCCGTCTGACTCGCCCTCAGGAAGGCCTCCTCGCCGGGGCCGAGGCGGCTCCAGCCGTCCGACTCGTCGGCCCAGGTCCGTACGGTCTCCAGCCGTGTGCCCCGGTAGAGGGCCGACGGGTCACGGTTCTCGCGCTCCCATTCGGCTGCGGCGTGGGCGAGTTGCTGGTGCAGGAGGAGGCCGGCGCGGTCGGCGTGGATCCAGTCGCGCAGCCGGGGCCAGGCGTGCAGCAGTGCCTCGTGGGTGATCTGGACCGTGTCGCTGTCCAGGGTGATGAGCCGGGCGCGGACGAAGGCGTCGAGCGCGGCGGCCGCGCCGTCGGCGTCGCCGAGCTGCTCTGTCAGAGCGGTCCTGCTGGTCCGGCGGCGGGTCGCGCCGGCGCCGTCCGCGACGACCACGAGCCGGGACAGGATGCGGCGGATCGTCCGCTGCTCGGCCGGGTACAGCCGGGCGAACACGTTCTCGGCGGTGCGGGCGATGGCTCCCTGGATGCCGCCGGCGCGCTCGTACCCGTCGACGGTGAGCGCGGAGTCCGTACGGCGCTGCCAGGTGGCGAGCAGTGCGTGGGAGACGAGCGGGAGCGCGCCGGACGGCGTCTCGTCGGCGCCGATGCCGGCGGGTTGCGCGGCGCCGATGCCGCCGGGCTGCGCGGCGCCGGTCCCCACGGCGTGCGCGGTGCCCCGTAGTGTCGCGTCCGGTGCGTCGCGCAGTCCGGCGTCCCGCAGTCCGGCGTCGCGCAGGAGGAGCGGGACCAGGCCGGGTTCGAGGGTGACGCCGGCGAGTTCGGCGGGCCGGGTGATGGACTCCCGCAGCTCCGCCACGGACATGGGCGCCAGGACGAAGAGTCCGTCGGTGAGGACCGGGGTCAGTTCGGGCAGGCCCAGACAGCTGCCGGTGAAGTCGGCGCGAACGCCGAGCACCACGACCGCCGACGCGGTCGTGTCGTTCCCCGGTCCGGTGGTCGCGAGGGCACACAGCACGCGGACGAAGGCACGGCGTTCCTCGTGGTCGGGGCAGAGCGTGAACAGTTCCTCGAACTGGTCCACGATCAGGACGGGGCGCAGGGGCGGGGGTCTGCGGTCCCCCGGGGCCGGCGGCGGTTCGTCCGCCATCGCGCGTACGGCGGCGAGCAGGGCGGCGGGGTTCTCCCGCACCGCCTCCACGGTGACACCGAGTTCGCCGCCGACCGCCTTGGCGGTGCGCTCCAGCAGTTCGTCGAGGGGGCGTGAGGTGGGGGTGAGCAGGACCACCGGCCAGCGCTCGGCGCCCGGCATGGGGAAGTCGCCGCGTTTCAGGGCGGGCACGAGGCCGGCGTTGAGCAGGGACGACTTGCCCGCGCCCGACGGGGCGACCAGCATCAGCGGTCCGCTGCCGACCCGTTCGAAGGTCCGCTCCACCAGGGCGGCCGTGGCGCGCTCCCGCCCGAAGAACCACTCCGCGTCCTGCGGGGTGAACGCCGACAGACCGCGATACGGACACGTGGCGTCGGACTGCCGCGCCGTGCTCTCCCCGTCGGGTCGGCCGTCGCGAGGTGGGGCCTGCTGCACCAGCCGTACCAACTCGCCGTCCGCGCCCAGTACTTCATCGCAGAGACGGGCGACGTCGACAGTGGCGCGTTTGGTACCGGTCTCGATCTTGCTGAGGTAGCCCTTGCTGTAGTGGGTGCGGCGGGCCAGGTCCGTGAGCGACAGTCCGCGTTCCCGTCTCAGGCGTCTGAGTTGCGCGGGGAAGGCCGGCGTGGTCAGCGCGGTCCCGTCCCCGTCGTTCCGGCGGTCCGGGTCCTCTCCGAACGGCGGGTCCCCCAAGGTGTCCCCCAAGGCAGTGCGGGCCGTGAGACGGCGGGTGCCCAGGTTACTGTCGGGGCGGTGAGGGCGGCCAAGCCTTTCACCCGGAGTGGCGAAAACACGAACGTCCGGAACCGCGGGCCGATGCGGTTCCGGACGTTCCCCGGTGGTGTCGGGTCAGCTCGGACCAGCCCCGGTGGTCGATCCCGGGGCGGGCGGGCGGATCAGGTGAGGTTGGTCGCGCAGCCTCCGTTGACCCACTTGTGCGACCGGATGTTGTTGTCCGCCGAGCTGCCGTCGGAGAGGCGGTTGTCGGACAGGTTGTCGGCGTACAGCTCGCCGGGCTGGAGACAGGCGTGGCCGTCGTTGGTACCCTCCGCGTGGCCCTCCCACTCGTAGAACTTGACGATCGCGAGGCTGCCGGTGTAGCCCCGGTTCATGACGGACGACGCCCGGTCCCAGTTGGCGGAGCCCCAGTCGCCGACGGTGTTGGGGGTGGCGATCAGCTGGGCGCCGGAGCAGTCGTAGCCGTCCCAGGCGTACATGTAGCCGTTGCGCGGCCCCCACTTGCTGTCACAGCCGGGGCCGGCGACGGCGCTGTCGGCCGCCTGCGAGGTGGCGGCGGGTACGACGACGCCCAGGGCGGCGAGCCCGAGAAGCGCTGCCGTCGCGGTGAACTTGCGCATGATGGTTCCCCTCGTTTCGTTGGTCGTGCGTGGGTGTGGTGCAGCCGATGACCGCGCACCGGGGGTGGCCCGGTCTGCCGTCGTCGGCGGTCGGTGCGGTTCCGGGACGCCCGGTGGTCAGTCGCGTTCCGGGACGATGCGCACCGCCCGGTCGTAGGCCTGCTGGGCGAGGGTCCGGTAGGTGTCGAGGTCCTTGCCGAACCGGTCGCGCAGGCGGTTTTCGTAGAACGTCTCCCGGGCCGACGCCACGGCCCGCAGGGACGTCTCGCGGGCGCAGGTCGCGTCCGCCACGGCGGTCTTCCGCTCGGTGGCGAAGGCCTCGTCGGCGCGTTCCTCGCCCAGCCTCGCGGTGTTGGCCCGGACGGCCTCACGGGCCGCCTGCGGGTCGTCGTAGGGCAGTCCGGCCTTCGTCATGCACCGGGACCAGGCCCGCAGTGCCGTGGTGAGCCGACGGTCCTTCATCAGGTCCTCGCTGTACAGGGCACTGAGGCCGGTGGCGACCTTGCCGGTGCGGAACCATTCGGCCGGGTCGCCGTAGAGCTTCTGCTCGGCCTCCTCCGTGCAGCCGCCGAGGCGTTTGCGGATCTCGCCGCGGCCCCCCGGCAGCGGCGCGGTGAGCGTGCGGCCGTCGTCGCCGCCGTCGAGCGCGAGGTCGAACGCGGCACGCCGGGACGGGGTGAGGTTCTGGCGGTAGGTACCGATGGGGTTGCTCGCCCGGGTCTTCTCGTTCTCGGCCTCGATGCGGCTGCCGTACCCGTGCGCACGGGCCCAGGCCACGTCGTCCTGGACGTAGCGCACCGGACGACTCTCCTCCAGCGTCAGGCGGCGGTCCTCCCAGTAGGTGAAGCCGTGGCGCTTCATGCACTGTGACGTCAGGCGTTGTTCGGCGTCGCCGACCCGCACTTCCTGCTGCCAGGTCAGCGCCCGGGGGCGCGGGCCCGGCTCCTTCGGTGCCCGGCCGGCGCCGTCACCGCCGGCGCATCCTGTCGTGGCGACCGCGGTGGCCGCCACCACCGCGCACAGAGACATGAGCACACGCCTCATGGGCCGATTCCCCCCGGTCTCACACTGGGTCTTGGGTGCTGCGTGCTGACGGATCCAGAGTTGCCCCGCCGCTCGGGGCGGTCGACGGGTTTCCTGTTGCCCTCCCCCGGAGCACCGGGGAAACCAGACGTGACCTGGGGAGGCGTGAGGCGGGAGGCAACGCCCGAGCCGTGCGGCGGGTCGAACTCGCGCACAGCCACGTCACGGTGGAGTCAGGGCGGACCCACGGCGACCACGAAGCGGAATCTCTTCTCGCAGAAACCCTGGCACAACCCATTGACGCGCACATGCCTCCCTCTTATCTTCTGACCGAAGTTCCGCACGATGTACGACATGCCGAACAAAACAACATCCTCACGCCTCAGGGCAGTTCACGCAGAAATGGGACGAGCGTTGAACAGAACCCTCAGGGCGGTCCTCGCCCTCCTCACCTCGGTGGCCGCCCTCCTGGGGCTCACCACCGCCTTCGCCGGCGCGGCCGGAGCCGCCCACCCGCCGGCGGGACAGGCGACGCGGTACACCATGACCGCGTTCACCAACAGCAGCGAGTCGAACATGTACGTCTACGACTCACCGGACGCGACGGGGTTCACCCTCCGCAAGGGCCCGGCGTACACCCCGCCCTCCGGCCTGATCCGTGACCCCAGCATCTTCAAGCACACGGACGGCTACTACTACCTGACCTACACCACCCGCACCTGGTCGGCGCTCTCCACCACCATCGGCTTCGCCCGTTCCACCGACCGACTCAACTGGACCTTCCTCTACGACTACACGGTCCCGATCAGCGGTCTGCAGCGCGCCTGGGCGCCGGAGTGGTTCGTCGACACCAACGGCAGCGTCAACATCATCCTGTCCGCGTCCGTCGCGGCCGACGGAGAGTGGATCTTCAAGCCGTACAAGCTGACGGCGACGAACTCCGCCCTCACCGCGTGGTCGGCGCCCACCCGGCTTTCCGGCATCGGCCCGAACTACATCGACACCTTCATCGTCAAGATCGGCTCCACCTACCACGCGTTCACCAAGAACGAGACGACGAAGTACATCGAGTACGGCACCGCCTCCAGCCTCACCGGCCCGTACACCATCACGAAGACCGGCAACTGGGCAGGCTTCGGCTCCGGCATGGAGGGCCCGGCGCTGGTCCAGCTGGACAACGGCGGCTGGCGCATCTACTACGACGCCTACGGCGCCGGGCAGTACTGGTACAGCGACAGCTACGACAACTTCGCCACCTGGTCGACCCCGACGCAGCTCCCGGGCCTCACCGGCTTCGTACGCCATCTGACGGTGCTCAAGGAGACGGTCTCCGGCGGCGTCACCCTCCCCACCAACACCACCCGCTCCCTCCAGTCCGTCAACTACACGGGCCGCTACACCGTGGCCCGCTCGGACAACCTCGGCTACGTGGACCCGGTGACGTCCTCCAGCACCACCGCCGTCAAGCAGAGCGCGACCTTCACCGTCGTGCCCGGCCTCGCGGACGCCAACTGCTACTCCTTCCGCAACTCCGCCGGCCGCTATCTGCGGCACTGGGACTACCGGATCCGCTTCGACACGGACGACGGCACGACCGTCTTCGACAAGGACGCGACGTACTGCGCCCGCCCGGGCACGACCTCCGGCTCGGTCCGCCTGGAGTCCTACAACTACCCGGGCCGCTACATCCGCCACTACAACTACGAGCTGCGCCTGGACATCCACCAGGCCACGGACACCTTCCGCGCCGACAGCTCCTTCACGGCCGTGAGCCCCTGGGCCTAGCGACGACAGAACCCCGCGCCCCGTCAGGGGCGCGGGGAACTGCGCCCCGTCAGGGGCGCGGGGAACTGCGCCCCGTCAGGGGCGCGGGGAACTGCGCGAGAACCCCCACGACCCCGCACCCGAAGAACGCACCGAAGGCGGGGTCGAAGGGGCGGCAGCCCCTGGAGGACGGGACGGGTAGGGGCGGCGGGGGCGAAAACCCCACGCGCACCCCCACCCGCCGACGAAAGCGGCTACCTCACCGCTCACTCACCACCGCACCCGGCGCCCGCACATACCCGGCCGGCCGCGCCGTGAACGTCCCCCGCCCCTGCGTACGGCTGCGCAACCGCGTCGCGTACCCGAACAGTTCGCCCAACGGCACGGTCGCGGTGACGACCACCGCCCCGCCCCGGGCCACGGAGTCCGACACCCGCCCCCGCCGCGCGGCGAGATCCCCGAGCACCCCGCCCACGGCATCCGCGGGCACGGTGACCGTGACATCGGCGACGGGCTCCAGGACGCCCATCACCCCGACACGCATGGCCTCCCGCAGCGCGAACCGTCCCGCCGTGCGGAACGCCATCTCCGAGGAGTCCTTGGAGTGGGTCGCCCCGTCGACCAGCGTGACGCTCACCCCGGTCACCGGATGCCCACCGAGCGGCCCCTCGGCGAGCGCGTCGCGGCAGCCGGCCTCGACCGCGCGGACGTACTCCTGCGGCACCCGGCCGCCGACGACGGCCGAACGGAACACGAAGCCGGTGGCGGCACCGTCGCCCTCCGCCTCCAGAGGCGCCACGTCCAGCACGACATGGGCGAACTGCCCCGCCCCGCCGTCCTGTTTGACGTGCCGGAAGACCAGACCGGTCACGCCCTGGACGACGGTCTCGCGATAGGCCACACGAGGCCGGCCGACGGCGACGTCGAGCCCATGGCTCTGCCGGACCTTCTCCACGGCGACCTCCAGATGCAGTTCGCCCATGCCGGACAGCAGGGTCTGCCCGGTCTCGGGGTCGGTCCGCACGACCAGCGAGGGATCCTCCTCGGCGAGCCGCGCGAGGGCCGTGGCGAGCCGGTCGGTGTCGGTGCTCCGGCGTGCCTCGACGGCCACCGACACCACCGGGTCGGCGACGGAGGGCGGTTCGAGGAGCAGCGGCGCCGCCGGGTCGCACAGCGTCGTCCCCGCGCGGGCGGACTTCAGCCCGACCACCGCGACGATGTCCCCGGCCACGGCCCGCTCCAGTTCGGCGTGCCGGTCGGCCTGGACCCGCAGGATCCGACCGATCCGCTCGGTGCGGCGTGTCCCCGCGTCCAGCACGGTGTCCCCCTTCCGGATCGTCCCCGAGTACAGCCTCACGTACGTCAACCTCCCCGTGGCGGTGGCGCTCACCTTGAACGCCAGGGCCGCGACCGGCGCCTGCGCCTCGGCGGCCCGCTCCTGCTCCGTCCCGTCGTGCGTGCCGCGTACGGGCGGCACGTCCAGGGGCGACGGCAGATACGCCACCACCGCGTCGAGCAGCGGTTCGATGCCACGGTTGCGGTAGGCGGAGCCACAGAGCACGACCACTCCCTCACCCGTGCGGGTGAGGTCGCGCAGCGCGGCGGCCAGCGTCCGCGCGGAGAGCGTGCCCCGCGCGCAGAACTCCTCCAGCGCCGCCGGATGCAGCTCCGCCACCGCCTCCTCCAGGCGCCGCCGTCGCCGCTCGGCCTCGTCCCTCAGGTCGTCCGGGACCGGCCCCTCCACGGCCGTGTCGGAACCGTCCGCCCACACCAGCGCCCGCATGCGCGGCAGGTCCACCACACCGACGAAGCCGTCCTCCGTACCGATCGGCGACTGCACCACCAGCGGCGCCGGATGGAGCCGCTGCCGGATCGACTCGACAGCCGTGTCCAGGTCGGCGCCCGCGCGGTCCAGCTTGTTGACGAACGCGATACGCGGTACGCCGTGCCGGTCGGCCTGCCGCCACACCGACTCGCTCTGCGGCTCGACGCCCGCGACCGCGTCGAACACCGCGATCGCGCCGTCGAGCACCCTGAGCGAACGCTCCACCTCGTCGGCGAAGTCGACATGGCCGGGGGTGTCGATCAGGTTGATCCGATGGCCGTCCCAGGCGCAGCTCACGGCCGCCGCGAAGATGGTGATGCCGCGATCGCGCTCCTGCGGATCGAAGTCGGTGACGGTCGTCCCGTCGTGGACCTCGCCCCGCTTGTGCGTGGTCCCGGTGGCGTACAGGAACCGCTCGGTGACGGTGGTCTTGCCGGCGTCGACGTGGGCGAGGATGCCCAGGTTGCGGACGGCGTTCAGAGGGTTGGCGATGGTGTCGACGTTGCTGCGCATGGCCCGTGGCCTTTCAGCTGAGCTGTTTCGGGGCAGCGCGATTCCCGTGCGGACACGACGGACGGCGAAGGCACGCGGGAGGTACGGAGCTGTCGCTCCGGCACAGGTGCGGCTTCGGGATCAGGCGTTCGTCACGGGCATCCGGTACCGGCCGCGCAGCGGGCACCGGACGGACGAGGACACGAGGATCACCTCGTACCGGGAACGGGGAACGACGACAGCGGTGCGGTCACACACGGCCGGGCTCCCCTCGATCGGTCTGCGTCCACTCGTCACGACGCGCGCGCCGCGGTGGAACGCGGCGCGCGATGTGTGGCGATTCTAGGGAAGCGGACACAGACGGGGCACCGCATTTTTCAGCGGACCGCGGCAGCGCCTCAGTGCTTCCGGGAGCGGCCGTGGGGATGCGGAAGGTGATGCGGTTCGTGGAGGTACCAGTAGCGACCGACGAGGGCGCCGCCGAAGACGACGAAGCCGACCCCGATGAGCCAGGACGTCACGATCAGGACGGTGCCGACCGAACCGTACGCGACCGCGTTGCTCACGATGAGCGGGGAGAAGACCAGGTAGGAGAACAGGCGCAGGCCGCCCAGGCCCACCACCGTGGCGACGGCGCCCGGCAGGAGCGCCCGCCAGGAGATCCTGCCGCCGAGCAGGAAACGCTGTCCCCACCAGAAGAAGAGCACGCCGAGCAGCGCGGACAACACGAGCCGGGCCCCTGAGCGCAGGGGTCCCGAGCCCAGGAGCGCGCCGCTCTGCGCCTCGGCGAAGAGGTAGGCCGTCAGAGCGACCAGCCACACCGCGCGTCGCCATACGGTGTGCCAGCGCCCGGCCGACAGGTCCCAGACCTTCTCGTAACCGGTCTGGACGCTGCCCGCGAAGGTCACGCCGAAGACCGCGAGCAGCACCACGCTCAGGACACTGATCGTGCTCAGGACCTTGCGGGGCGCGGAGAAGAGGTCCTGCACGGCGTCGGCGGAGCGCCCGGACAGGCCCATGCCGTCGACGATCCACAGGGCGAAGCCGCGTTCCTGGATGGGCGCGGCCGCCGCCACCACGATCAGCAGCGGGGCGAACGTCACCAGTCCCAGCGCCGCGAAGCCCATGGCCCGGTGCATCAGCTCCACTTCCTTGCCGCGCTGCCATACGTGCGTGGCCCTGATGTGGAGGGAGCGGCGCAGTCTCGTCGAGCGGCGCCCGCGGCCGCCGGGGTGGTTCGTCTTCCCGCGCCTGCCGGGCCGGCCGTCCCCCAGAGGATCCGGAGCATCGGACGACCCCGAGAAACGCGGAACACCCGACGAACCGGATGGCTCGGATGGCTCGGACTGGCCCGGCGGTCCGACGGGTTTCATGGGATCCGCCAGGGCTCTACAGGGCCGACGGTCCGGCGGGACGGACGAGCCGGACTGGCCTGACGAGCCCGACTAGCCGGACGGCACTGCCGCCCCGCCCCTGGCCGAGCGGGCAGCGACGAACCCGCGGCGGCGGTGGCACCACCCCATGGCGCATGCGTGGTCACCTCGTCCTGTTCCTCTGCTCCTCTGCACCGGCAGGGAGGCTCGTCCCCCGCACCGGCCCGCCCGTACGTCACGGGTGGCTGTTTCCAGCGTGCCCCGCCGACTCCGGATGTGCGACCGGCTGAGCGGCCCCCGCTATCCGGCGGGAAGGGGCACGACGCCTCGGCCCCCTGCGCCTGCGGCACCTCCCCGTCGATTCCGCCCGGCATCCGCAACCGTGGCGCAAAATGGCGCGTCTTCGACCCTGTTGGCCGTGCGTGCGGCCCTGCGAAGCGGATAAAGGGGGAACCTACGGTGAATCGAACCGGGAGATGGGCGAGACGGGGAACGCGGCTGATTGCCACCCTCGCCCTGGTGTCGGCCGCGGTGGGATGCAAGGACACGGCGAGCGGCGGGGAGAGTTCGGCATCGAAGTCTCCGAAGCCTGCCGCCTCCTCGAAGAAACCTGACAGCGGCTCGGTCAAGGACGACGGAAAAGAATCGGCCAAGGAGTCGCCGGACTCTTCGAAGAAGCCGGGAGGCAAGGGCCCAGCGGGTGCGCTGACCTGCGATCAGCTGCGCGACGCCGAGCTGCAGAACTCCTCCATGCGGCTGCCGGACGCCCCTGAGGGGACCGTCGCCTTCACCGACGGGCGGTGGGAGGGCGACGGTGTGGTGATCGAGCTGCAGCCGCAGTGCGGCATCGGGGACATGACAGGTGACCCGGCGGCGGACGCCGTGGCCGCCATCAAGGTCACCACCGGGGGCACGGGCAAGTTCTACGGCCTCGTCACCTGGCGCAACGACGCCGGAACCCCGGTACCGGCCGCCGCCGTCTCCCTCGGCGACCGTACGCCGGTGGTCTCGATCGACATCTCGTCGCCCGAGAGGCAGGCGACGGTCGTCTACCTCACCCGCGGTGACTCGGAACCGACGGCCGTGGTGACACTCCGGCGAACCGCCGTCTACCAGGTGACGGAGCCCGCCATGGTCGAACTCCACCACAGCGACGCCCCGTACACGCCGTGAGACGTGAGACCGGTGGGTTGAGTCCAGAGAGATCGGCGGGGCCGGGCTCGGCATGCTCCGGGGCGGAACGAGCGGGCCCCGGCGGCAGCGAAGAACCCCACCGACCGGAACGGTCGATGGGGTCGATGTCGATCTCTTTGCTATGTGGTGTCCGAGGGGGGACTTGAACCCCCACGCCCGATAAAGGGCACTAGCACCTCAAGCTAGCGCGTCTGCCATTCCGCCACCCGGACCAGGTGTCTGCCGCCTTGCCAGGAGTGCTCCCGGCGGCGACATGGACAACAATACCAAGGTTTCGGAGTGCCTTTCACCTGCATATCCGGGCTCAGGACAGGGCCGTGCGGGACTCGACGAGCAGGCCCGCACGGCCTCACCAGGGGTGATCGGACAGTTACTTTCCGGCCAGGTCAGGCCGCGGACGGCATGAGGTGGTACTCGGGGAAGTTCCCCGGCAGCCGCTCCCCCGCCGGACCGCGCGTGACGGCCTTCACCAGCAGCTCGCCGCCGACGAAGGCACCCCGCCAGGAGGCGCCGAAGCCGCCGAAGAGCTCGTCGCGGTCGCCGCGGGAGCGCGGCCTGCCGTGGCCGACCTTGAACGCCCGGATCTGGGGTGCGAGCCGCTCGTACGTCGCCCGGTCGTCGGTGGACAGGGTGGCGACGAGCGCGCCGTTCGAGGCGTTCATCGCGGCGAGCAGCTCGGCCTCGGTGTCGACCAGGACGATCGTGTCGACCGGGCCGAAGGGTTCCGCGTGGTGGAGCGGGGAGGACGAGGGCGGGTCGAGGAGGGTGACGGGCTGGACGTACGCGCCGGTGTCCTGGCCGGGCAGGAAGCGCGCGTCGGCGAGTCGCCCCCGGTGCAGCGGAACGGCGCCCCGGTCGACGGCCTCGGCGACCTGGTCGGTCAGTTCCTTGGCCTTGGCCGCGTTGATGACGGGTCCGAAGTCCAGCGTCGGGTACGGGTCGTCGGGGTGCTCCACGGCCAGCGGGTGGCCCACCCTCAGGGTGCGGACCGCGGGGAGGTACGCCGCGAGGAACTCGTCGAACAGCTCGCGCTGGACGACGAAGCGCGGATAGGCCGTGCAGCGCTGTTTGCCGTAGTCGAAGAGTTTGGGGACGACGGCGGTGAGGCTCTCCCAGTCGGTGTGGTTCCAGATGCCCCAGGTGTTCAGGCCCTCCTGTTCCAGGACATGGCGTTTGCCGAGGTCGGCGACGGCGGTGGCCACGGCGGCGCCCGTGTCACGGCCGCCGACGAAGGAGACGCAGCCGATCTCGGGGGCGCGGACCAGCGCCTCGGACAGTTCACGTCCGCTGCCGCTGACCAGGGTGACGGGGACGCCTTCGCGGGCGGCGAGGGCGCTGGCGAGGGTGAGGCAGGCGACGCCCCCGTCGGTGGGTGTCTTGGCGATGACGGCGTTGCCCGCCAGGGCCTGGACCAGCATCGCGTGGACGAGCACGCTCATGGGGTAGTTCCAGCTGGCGATGTTGGAGACGGGGCCGTCGAGGGGGACCCGCCCTTCGACCATGGGTTCGATGCCGTCGACGTACCAGCGGACGCCGTCGATGGCCCGGTCCACGTCGGCCTGTGCCAACCGCCAGGGCTTGCCGATCTCCCAGACGAGGAGCAGGGCGAGCAGTTCGCGGTGCCGGGTGAGGGCGTCGAGGGTGGCGGCGACCCGGGCGCGGCGTTCGGCGAGGGGGACGTGACGCCAGGCGCGGTGCTGGTCGAGACAGGCCCGGACGGCGTGGTGCGCGGTGGCGCCGTCCAGTCGGGGCGGCCCCGCGACGGGGCTGCCGTCGACGGGGCTGGTGGCGGGGAGCGCCCGGCCGTCGGCCTGCCAGGAGCCGTTCCAGAGGTTGAGGACCCGGTCGTCCCGGAAGGCCTCGGGGGCGACGGCGAGGCAGCGGCGCCAGGCGTCGGTCCAGGCGGTGCCGGCCTTGAGGGTGAGGGCGGGGGCGGGTGTCGGTGTGGGGGTCATGTCACGCACCGCCTTCCAGGGCGGCCAGGACGAGGCGGGCCGTCTCGGTGGGGGTGTTCCCGACCCGTACCCCGACCGCCTCCAGCGCCTCCTTCTTCGCCTGCGCCGTACCGGATGAGCCGGAGACGATCGCGCCGGCGTGGCCCATCGTCCTGCCCTCGGGGGCGGTGAAGCCGGCGATGTAGCCGACGACGGGCTTGGTGACGTGGTCGCGGATGTACGCGGCGGCGCGTTCCTCGGCGTCGCCGCCGATCTCGCCGATGAGGACGATCAGTTCGGTGTCGGGGTCGTCCTGGAAGGCGGCGAGGCAGTCGATGTGGGTGGTGCCGACGACGGGGTCGCCGCCGATGCCGACGCAGGTGGAGAAGCCGGTGTCGCGGAGTTCGTACATGAGCTGGTAGGTGAGCGTGCCGGACTTGGAGACCAGGCCGACGCGTCCCGGCTTGGTGATGTCGGCGGGGATGATGCCGGCGTTGGCCTGGCCCGGGGTGATCAGGCCGGGGCAGTTGGGGCCGATGATCCGGGTGCCCCTGGACCGGGCGTACGCCGTGAAGGCGACGGAGTCGTGGACGGGGATGCCCTCGGTGATGACGACGGCGAGGCCGATGCCCGCGTCGGCGGCCTCGACGACGGCCGCCTTGGCGAAGGCGGGCGGGACGAAGACGACGGTGACGTCGGCGCCGGTGACCTCGACGCCCTCGGCGACGGAGCCGAAGACGGGGATCGCACTGGGGGCACCTCCCAGGCCCGTGAGGCACTGGGGGACATCGAAGTCCACGGTGCGGCCGGCCTTGCGGGGGTTGACGCCGCCGACGACGTTCGTGCCGGCCGCGAGCATGCGGCGGGTGTGCTTCATGCCCTCGCCGCCGGTCATGCCCTGGACGAGGACCTTGCTCTCCTTGGTGAGGTAGATGGCCATGTCCGGGCTCCTCAGGTCGCGTGGGCGAGGTCGGCGGCGCGGCGCGCGGCGCCGTCCATGGTGGTGGCCTGGTGGACGAGGGGGTGGTCGCGGTCGTCGAGGATCGCCCGGCCGCGCACGGCGTTGTTGCCGTCGAGGCGGACGACGAGCGGTTTGGTCAACTGGACGCTGTCCAGGGCCTGGACGATGCCGTCGGCGACCGCGTCGCAGGCGGTGATCCCGCCGAAGACGTTGACGAGGACGGACTTCACGGCCGGGTCGGAGAGGATGACGGAGAGGCCGTCGGCCATGATCTGGGCGGAGGCGCCGCCGCCGATGTCGAGGAAGTCGGCGGGGCGGGCGCCGCAGCCCGCGACCACGTCGAGGGTCGACATGACCAGTCCCGCGCCGTTGCCGATGACGCCGACCTCACCGTCCAGTTTCACGTAGTTGAGGCCCTTGGCGGCGGCCGCCGCCTCCAGCGGGTCGTCGGGCGCGAAGCCCTCGTCCCCCCAACGGGTCTGCCGGAAGCCCGCGTTGTCGTCGAGGGTGACCTTGCCGTCGAGGGCGAGGATGCGGCCCTCTTCGGTGCGGACGAGCGGGTTGACCTCGACGAGGAGGGCGTCCTCGCGGGTCAGCACCTCCCAGAGCCGCATGAGGACGTCGACGGTCTGCGGCGGCAGGCCGGCCGCCTCGGCGATCTCGGACGCCTTCGCGGAGGTGACGCCCTCGACGGGGTCGACGGGTATCCGGACCACGGCGTCCGGCCTGGTCGCCGCGACCTCCTCGATGTCCATGCCGCCCTCGGCCGAGGCGATCGCGAGGAAGCGGCCGGCGGCGCGGTCGAGGACGTACGAGACGTAGAACTCGCTCTCGATCGCGACAGGTTCGGCGATCATCACCTGGTGCACGGTGTGGCCCTTGATGTCCATGCCGAGGATCTGCCGTGCGGTCAGTTCGGTGGCGGCGGGGTCGGCGGCGAGCTTCACCCCGCCCGCCTTGCCACGCCCGCCGGTCTTCACCTGGGCCTTGACGACGACGCGTCCGCCGAGTCGGCGGGCGATCTCGCGCGCCTCCTTGGGCGAGTCGGTGACCTCCGCCCGTGGCACCGGGATGCCGTGTTCCTCGAAGAGTTCCCTTGCCTGGTGTTCGAACAGGTCCATTCCGGCTCCTGACTCAAAAGTGCCGCACGCCCCCTGGACACCACCCACCGGATGCGGGATAACAAGCTTCATACAGTATTCGTCGACTGTATGCAATCGACCGCGAGCGCGCTCCAACCCCTAGGAAGACCCCTACGAAGGGACAGGACCCCGCCATGCCCGACGGCAACAGCCAGGACCTCATTTCCGGTGGTCACCTCGTCGCGAAGGCACTCAAAGCGGAGGGTGTGGAGGTCATCTACACCCTGTGCGGCGGCCACATCATCGACATCTACGACGGCTGCGTCGACGAGGGCATCGAGGTCGTCGACGTCCGCCACGAGCAGGTCGCCGCACACGCCGCCGACGGCTACGCCCGGATCACCGGCAAGCCCGGCTGCGCGGTCGTCACCGCCGGCCCCGGTACGACCGACGCCGTGACCGGCGTCGCCAACGCCTTCCGCGCGGAGTCCCCGATGCTGCTGATCGGCGGCCAGGGCGCGCACACCCAGCACAAGATGGGCTCCCTCCAGGACCTGCCGCACGTCGACATGATGACGCCGATCACCAAGTTCGCGGCGACCGTGCCGGACACGGCCCGCGCCGCCGACATGGTGTCGATGGCGTTCCGCGAGTGCTACCACGGCGCCCCCGGGCCCTCGTTCCTGGAGATCCCGCGTGACGTCCTCGACGCCAAGGTGCCCGTCGAGAAGGCGCGCGTACCGAAGGCCGGCGCCTACCGGGCCTCGACCCGCTCGGCCGGCGACCCCGAGGCCATCGAGAAGCTCGCCGACCTGCTGGTGCACGCCGAGAAGCCCGCGATCCTGCTGGGCAGCCAGGTGTGGACCACGCGCGGCACCGAGTCCGCGATCGAGCTGGTGCGCACGCTCAACATCCCGGCGTACATGAACGGCGCCGGGCGCGGCACGCTCCCGCCCGGCGACCCGCACCACTTCCAGCTCTCCCGCCGGTACGCCTTCTCCAACGCCGATGTCATCGTCATCGTCGGTACCCCCTTCGACTTCCGCATGGGCTACGGCAAGCGGCTGTCGCCGGACGCGACCGTCGTGCAGATCGACCTCGACTACCGGACCGTCGGCAAGAACCGCGACATCGACCTCGGGATCGTCGGCGACGCGGGCCTCGTGCTCAAATCGGTGACGGAAGCGGCCTCCGGGCGCATGAACGGGGGCGCGTCGAAGCGCAAGGAGTGGCTCGACGAGCTGCGCGCCGCCGAGCAGACCGCCATCGAGAAGCGGCTGCCCAGCCTGAGGTCCGACGCCTCGCCCATCCACCCCTACCGGCTGGTCAGCGAGATCAACGACTTCCTCACCGAGGACTCCATCTACATCGGCGACGGCGGCGACATCGTCACCTTCTCCGGTCAGGTCGTGCAGCCCAAGTCACCCGGGCACTGGATGGACCCGGGCCCCCTCGGCACGCTCGGCGTCGGCGTCCCCTTCGTGCTCGCCGCGAAGAAGGCACGGCCCGACAAGGAGGTGGTGGCCCTCTTCGGTGACGGCGCCTTCTCCCTCACCGGCTGGGACTTCGAGACCCTCGTCCGCTACGACCTGCCCTTCGTCGGGATCGTCGGCAACAACTCCTCGATGAACCAGATCCGTTACGGCCAGAAGGCCAAGTACGGGGAGGAGCGCGAGCGGATCGGCAACACCCTCGGCGACGTCCACTACGACAAGTTCGCCCAGATGCTGGGCGGTTACGGCGAGGAGGTCCGCGACCCCGCCGACATCGGCCCCGCCCTGCGGCGCGCCCGGGAGTCGGGCAAGCCGTCGCTCATCAACGTCTGGGTCGACCCGGACGCGTACGCCCCCGGAACCATGAACCAGACGATGTACAAGTGAGGTGACCTCGGCATGACCAAGGCTCTCGAAGGCATCCGCGTCCTCGACATGACGCACGTCCAGTCCGGCCCGTCCGCCACCCAACTGCTCGCCTGGCTCGGCGCGGACGTGGTGAAGCTGGAGGCGCCGACCGGGGACATCACGCGCAAGCAGCTGCGCGACCTCCCGGACGTCGACTCCCTCTACTTCACGATGCTCAACTGCAACAAGCGGAGCATCACCCTCAACACCAAGACCGAGCGCGGCAAGGAGATCCTCACCGAGCTGATCCGGCGCTCCGACGTCATGGTCGAGAACTTCGGACCGGGCGCGGTCGACCGCATGGGCTTCACCTGGGATCGCATCCAGGAGATCAATCCGCGGATCGTCTATGCCTCCATCAAGGGGTTCGGGGACGGTCCCTACACCAACTTCAAGGCGTACGAGGTCGTCGCGCAGGCCATGGGCGGGTCCATGGCGACCACCGGCTTCGAGGAGGGACCGCCGCTGGCGACGGGGGCCCAGATCGGGGACTCGGGCACGGGCGTCCACGCCGTGGCGGGGATCCTCGCGGCGCTGTACCAGCGGGAGAACACCGGGCGCGGCCAGCGGGTCAACGTGGCCATGCAGCACGCGGTCCTCAACCTCTGCCGGGTGAAGCTGAGGGACCAGCAGCGGCTGGCCCACGGCCCGCTGCGTGAGTATCCCAACGACGACTTCGGCGACGAGGTCCCCAGGTCGGGCAACGCGTCCGGCGGAGGTCAGCCCGGCTGGGCCGTGAAGTGCGCGCCGGGCGGCCCGAACGACTACGTGTACGTCATCGTGCAGCCCGTCGGCTGGCAGCCGCTCAGCGAACTCATCGGCCGGCCGGAGCTCGCGGACGACCCCGAGTGGGCGACGCCGGAGGCCCGCCTCCCCAAGCTGAACAAGATGTTCCAGCTCATCGAGGAGTGGTCGGCCACGCTCCCCAAGTGGGAGGTGCTGGAGCGGCTCAACGCGCACAACATCCCGTGCGGGCCGATCCTCTCCACCAAGGAGATCATCGAGGACGAGTCGCTGGTCTCCAACGAGATGGTCGTCACCGTGCCGCACCCCGAGCGCGGCGAGTTCGTGACCGTCGGCAGCCCGCTGAAGCTGTCCGACTCCCCCGTGGACGTGACCAGTTCACCCCTGCTCGGCGAACACAACGAAGAGGTCTACGTCGGCGAGCTGGGGCTCGGCGACGAGGAGCTGCGCCTGCTCAAGTCGAACGGAGTGATCTGATTGATGGCCGAAGACCGGGAGCTGAAGGTGCGTTCGCTCCTCGACGCCGTACGGGCCGAGGGCCGGAGCGCGCTGACCGCTCCCGAGGGCAAGGTGATCGCCGACGCGTACGGGATCGCCGTACCCGGCGAGGAGCTGGCGCGGGACGTCGAGGAGGCGGTGTCGTACGCGGCGCGCTTCGGCGGGCCGGTGGTGATGAAGATCGTGTCGCCGGACATCCTGCACAAGACCGACGCCGGAGGTGTGATCGTCGGGGTGGAGGGCGCGGCCGATGTACGGGCCGCGTTCCACACCATCGTCGACAACGCCCGCGCCTACGCGCCCGCCGCCCGTATCGAGGGTGTCCAGGTGCAGGAGCTGCTGCCGAAGGGGCAGGAGGTCATCGTCGGCGCGGTGACGGACCCGACGTTCGGGAAGGTCGTCGCGTTCGGGCTCGGCGGGGTGCTGGTGGAGGTCCTCAAGGACGTGACGTTCCGGCTCGCGCCGGTCGACGCGGACGAGGCGCTGTCCATGCTGGACTCGATCCGCGCGGCGGAGATCCTGCGCGGGGTGCGCGGGGCGCCGGCCGTGGACCGGTGGGCGATCGCCGAGCAGATCCGCCGGGTCTCCGAACTCGTCGCGGACTTCCCCGAGATAGCCGAGGTGGACCTCAACCCGGTGATCGCGACGCCGGAGGGAGCGGTCGCCGCGGACATCCGGGTGATCCTCGCCCGGTCGGTGCCGAAGCCGAGGCGCAGGTACACGCGCGAGGAGATCCTCGCGTCGATGCGCCGGCTGATGGAGCCCTCGTCGGTGGCCGTGATCGGGGCCTCCAACGAGCAGGGCAAGATCGGCAACTCGGTGATGCGCAACCTCGTCGACGGGGGCTTCGCCGGCGAGATCCATCCGGTGAACCCCAAGGCCGATGACATTCTGGGCCGCAAGGCGTACAAGAGTGTCACGGACGTTCCCGGTGAGGTGGATGTGGCGGTCTTCGCGATCCCCGCCAAGTTCGTGGCCGCGGCGCTGGAGGAGGTGGGTCGCAAGGGGATCCCCAACGCCGTACTGATCCCGTCGGGCTTCGCGGAGACCGGCGAGCACGGACTCCAGGACGAGATCGTGGCGATCGCCGAGCGGCACGGCGTCCGGCTGCTCGGGCCGAACATCTACGGCTACTACTCCACCTGGCAGGACCTGTGCGCCACGTTCTGCACGCCGTACGACGTCAAGGGCGGGGTGGCGCTGACCTCGCAGTCCGGCGGCATCGGGATGGCCATCCTGGGCTTCGCGCGCACCACGAAGACGGGCGTGTCGGCGATCGTCGGGCTCGGCAACAAGTCGGACCTGGACGAGGACGACCTGCTGACCTGGTTCGGCGAGGACCCGCACACCGAGTGCATCGCCATGCATCTGGAGGACCTGAAGGACGGGCGGGCCTTCGTGGAGGCCGCGCGGGCGACCGTCCCGAAGAAACCGGTCGTCGTCCTGAAGGCCGGCCGTACGGCGGCCGGGGCGAAGGCGGCGGGCTCGCACACGGGCGCGCTCGCGGGCGACGACGCCGTGTACGAGGACATCCTCAAGCAGGCGGGTGTCATCAGGGCGCCGGGGCTGAACGACATGCTGGAGTACGCGCGCGCGTTGCCGGTGCTGCCGGCTCCGCAGGGCGACAACGTCGTGATCATCACGGGGGCCGGCGGCAGTGGCGTGCTGCTGTCGGACGCCGTGACGGACAACGGGCTGACCCTGATGGAGATCCCGCCGGACCTCGACGCGTCGTTCCGGACGTTCATCCCGCCGTTCGGGGCGGCCGGCAACCCCGTCGACATCACCGGGGGCGAGCCGCCGTCGACGTACGAGGCGACGATCCGGCTGGGTCTGGAGGACCCGCGCATCCACGCGCTCGTCCTCGGCTACTGGCACACCATCGTCACTCCCCCGATGGTCTTCGCGGAGCTCACCGCGCGCGTGGTGGCCGAGTTCCGGGAGCGGGGCGTCGAGAAGCCGGTCGTGGCGTCGCTCGCGGGCGACGTCGAGGTGGAGGAGGCCTGCCAGTACCTCTTCGAGCGGGGAGTCGTGGCGTACCCGTACACGACCGAGAAGCCGGTGGCGGTGCTCGGCGCGAAGTACCGGTGGGCCAGGGCGGCAGAGAGGTTGGGGGCCGAAGGCCCCTCCGGTAGGGCGGTGGTGGGAGACGGGCGGGATGTTGGGGGGCGGTCGATGAGCTGAGCGACGGCTCGAACCACGGGGCCTGCGGCGACCGCTCACCGCGGGCCCCGGCGCAAAGAAGCACGGACAGGGGGCGCTGGCCAGACTTCTTCCACGCGGAGGGTTCGATCGACATGGCAACAACTGACATCTCCACACCCGTCCCCTACCGGGAGGTGACGGATGCCAACGGCCGGATGTACCGGATCGGCGAGTCCGACCTGGACATCATGGGCCGCAAACGCAAGTGGATGGTCATCCTGCCGTGGGTGGGCATGATGGGCATCAGCTCGGCGGAGTACGCGTTCGCGTCCGCCGAGGAGACCCTGCACACGGCGCACAGCTGGAGCAACCAGCACATCTTCTGGATGCTGGGCGTCTGGGTGTTCTTCCAGGCCGCGGTGGCCTTCCCCGCAGGCAAGCTGCGCGAGAGCGGCAAACTGCCCGCCCGCTGGGCGATGATGCTGGGCGCCGTCGGCACCCTGCTCGGGTACGTGTCCCTCGCGTTCGCGCCGCACGTCGTCGTCGCGTACATCGGGTTCGGCATGTTCAGCGGCATGGGCGCGGGCATGGTGTACGCGACCTGCGTGAACATGGTCGGCAAGTGGTATCCGGAGCGCAAGGGTGGCAAGACCGGCTTCGTCAACGGCGGTTTCGCCTACGGTTCGGTGCCCTTCGTGTTCATCTTCACCGGGTACATGGACCTGACGAACTTCCGCTGGGTGCTCGTCTGCGTCGGGGTGTTCCTCGCGTCGGTCGTCGCCGTGGCCGGCCACTTCTTCCAGGACCCGCCGAAGAACTGGTGGCCGGCCGAGGTCGACCCGCTGCGCAAGCCGGACGACCCGCGCGCCCGGCGGGCGCTGGAGAAGAACCCGCCCGCCGTGAAGCAGTACACGCCGGGTGAGGCCTGGCGGACGGGCCGGGTCGCGCTCATGTGGTTCTGTCTGCTGTGCACCTCGGGCGTGAACATCTTCGGCATCGCCTTCCAGGTGCCGTTCGGCAACGAGGCGGGTTTCGCGGGTGGGATCGTGGCCACCGCCATGTCCCTGAAGGCGATCGTCAACGGCACGGGACGCGGTGTCATCGGCTGGCTCTCCGACCGCTACGGCCGCAAGCAGTGCCTGATCTTCGTGTGCATCGTGCTGGGCCTGTCCCAGTACGGCATCCTGTGGTCGGGCAACATCGGCAACCTGCCGCTCTTCCTGGTGTTCTCCAGCATCTCCGGCTTCGGCGGCGGCGCCATCTTCCCGATGTTCGCGGCGATGACCGCCGACTACTTCGGCGAAAACAACAACGCCTCCAACTACGGCCTGGTCTACAGCTCCAAGCTGGTCTCCGGTCTGCTCGGCTCCGGCATGGGCGCCGTGGTCGTGGGCGCCTGGGACTACGCGGGCGCCTTCGTGCTCGCCGGTTCCATCTCGCTGTTCGCCGGTTGCGTGGCGGTCTTCCTGCATCCGCCGGGGCGGCCCCGCAACCGGCGGATCACTCCCAACCCCCGTCCGCTCGGTGACGAAGTGGCCTGACAAGTGGCCTGACGCCTCCGCGTCCGGCGTCGGTCAGCACTTCTCCCGCAGCGAGTGCAGGTGCTCGCTGGAACGGCGGGCGAACGTGAAGGACTCGGCGGGGTTGTCGTGCTCGGCCTGCCAGTGGTGGGCGAGACGGTGGCCCTTCAGCCGGGTGACGGCCGAGATGAACTTCTGGTAGTCGATGTCGCCGTCGCCGACGTCCACCATGCGGTAGCCGAAGGGGTTCGACGGGTCGCTCTCGCCGTCCTTGACGTGGAAGAGCGGGTAGCGGTTCGGGCGGCGCAGGACGTAGTCCAGGGGCTCGAAGGGCGCGGAGGTGCCGTCGGGCCGCTGGGAGAACCGGAACTGGGCCACGTACGCCCAGAAGATGTCCATCTCCAGGAAGACCAGGTCGGGGTCGGTCTCCCGGAGCAGCACGTCGTAGAGGCGGACCTTGGGGTTGTCGGTGGCGAAGGAGAACTCCTCGGAGTGGTTGTGCTGGTAGAACTTCATGCCCCGCGCCCTGGCCGCCGCGCCGTAGGTGTTGAACTCGTGGGCGGCCCGCTTCATCGCGTCGACGGTCATGCCGTAGCGGAAGGGACCGGCGGCGGTGCCGATGTGCTTGAGGCCCAGGGCCTGGGCGTCGTCGAGGACCTTGGTGAGGTTCTGGGCGAAGGTGTACGCGTTCGGGTCGCTCGCGTAGTAGCCGACGTGGCTGCCGATCGGGGTGAGGCCGTGGTCACGGGCCAGGCGCTTCAGCTGGGCGAGGGTGATGGGGCCCGCCGAGCCCTGGGTGTAGCCGGCGAACTCGACCTCGTCGTAGCCGTACTTCTCCAGTTCGGCGAAGACGGGGGCGAAGCCGAGGGTGGAGACCTTGTCGCGCAGGCTGTAGAGCTGGATGCCGAGCCGGCCGGGCGGGAGGACGGGGCGGCCCCGGCCCTTGCCCGCTGCTCCGGTGGCGGTCGCGGCCTCGGTGCCCGTGGCGGCCTGCGCGGGGGCGGCCGCGCCCAGCAGGGCGGCGACCGTGGCGCCGGCGGCGACGCCGAGCATGCCTCGTCTGCTGAGGCGGTGGGTGAGTTCGGGATCCGGCTGGTGGGTGCGGCTCATGTCCGGGGCTCCTCTGCGTGGAAGGGCGTTGTCAGTGGTGGGTGCTTCACTGGTGACCAGTCAGGACCCGTGGGTCCTGGGCGCCGGTCAGGACAGACCGGCGAGTCGGAGCAGGAGTGCTTTCACATCGGTGGCCGCCACCCGGTCACCGACGGCTCGGGGGGTGGAGCAGATGATGAGCGGACCGTCGTCGTCGCTCGCGGGAAGGCGGCCGTGGCTGCCGCGAATAGGCGAGGGATCCAGCGGCACGACCGCCATGCGGTAGCGCAGGCCGAGTTTCTTGCGGGCCAGCGCCGTGGCCGCCTTGAACTTCACCATCGGGTCGAGCGGGTCCATGAACAGCTCGACCGGGTCGTAACCGGGTTTGCGATGGATCTCGACGGTGCGCGCGAAGTCGGGTGCGCGGTCGTCGTCGAGCCAGTAGTAGTACGTGAACCAGGCGTCCGGCTCCGCGACGGCGACGAACTCGCCGGAGCGTGGATGGTCGAGGTGATGGGCCTTCTTGCCCTCGTCTTCGAGGAGTCGGTCGATCCCGGGCAGGTCGGTGAGGGCTTCCCTGGTGGCGTCCAGGTCCTCGGCGCGGCGCACGTACACATGGGCGATCTGGTGGTCGGCGACCGCGAAGGCCCGTGAGGCCATCGGGTCGAGGTACTCCATGCCGTCCTGGGTGTGCACCTCGAGGAGGCCGGCACGGCGCAGGGCGCGGTTGATGTCGACGGGGCGGTCGGCGCGGGTGATGCCGTACTCGGAGAGCGCGACGACGGTACGGCCCTGCGCGCGGGCGTCGTCGAGGAGGGGCGCCACGGCCCTGTCCAGGTCGGCGGCGGCCTTCAGGGAGCGCGGGTCGTCGGGGCCGTGGCGCTGCAGGTCGTAGTCGAGGTGGGGGAGGTAGCAGAGCGCCAGGTCGGGGTGGCGGGTGCGCAGGATGTGGCGGGTCGCGTCGATGATCCATCGGCTGGAGACCAGGTCGGCGCCCGGTCCCCAGAAGTGGAACAGGGGGAACGTGCCGAGTTCGGCGGTGAGTTCGTCGTGCAGGGCCGGGGGGCGGGTGTAGCAGTCGGGTTCCTTGCGGCCGTCGGAGTAGTAGATCGGGCGGGGGGTGACGGTGATGTCGGTGTCGGCGCCCATGGCGTACCACCAGCAGATGTTGGCGACGGTGTAGCCGGGGTGGGCGCGGCGGGCGGCGTCCCAGAGTCTGTCGCCGGCGACGAGCCCGTTGTGCTGGCGCCACAGCAGGACGTCGCCGAGTTCGCGGAAGTACCAGCCGTTGCCGACGATGCCGTGCTCGGCGGGGAGGGTGCCGGTCAGGAAGGTGGACTGGGCGGCGCAGGTGACGGCGGGCAGGACGGTGCCGAGCGGGGCCCGGGAGCCGGACCGGCCGAGGGCCTTGAGGTGGGGCATGTGGTCGAGGAGACGGGGGGTGAGGCCGACGACGTCCAGGACGAGGAGGGGGGTGGGCCCGGCGTCGGGTTGCGGGGTCATGGCTGCTCCTCCGGGTTCACGGCAGCTCCTTGAGTCCGAGGTCCGTCAACAGGTCGCGTGCCAGGGCGAGTTCGGCGGCGATGCCGTCGGCGAGCTGGGCGCGGGTGCTGGGGCGCAGTGCGGTGGGCAGGGCCTGCCAGGTGTAGGTCTCGACCTCCAGATGGCGGGTGAGGGGGTGGGCGCCGCCGACCAGCCGGGTCAGGGCGGCCTTGAGGACGGGGAGTGTGGAGGTGAGGGGTGCGGCGGGGGCCGCGTGGAGCGGGACGTGGAAGTGGGCCCGCCAGGGGGAGGCGTCGGGCAGCGTGTCGCCCGAGAGGGCCTCGCCCAGGTCGTCGGTGCCGCGCAGGCCGGCGGCGGTGGAGGTGCGGGTCTGGTGCAGGAAGCGGGGCTCGTCGAAGGCGGCAAGGGCTTCGCGGACCTCGGGGAGGTGGGGGTGTTCGGCGTGCAGGGCGGCCGAGAGCTGGGATTTGACGAGGGGGACGCGGGCTCGGGTGAGCGCGTCCAGGGCGGTGCGCGGGTCTTCGAAGGAGGTGGCGAGATGGCAGGTGTCGACGCAGATGCCGATGCGGTCGTGGCCGATGTCCGTCAGGGGGCCGATGGCGTCGGCGGTGGTCTCGACGGTGCAGCCCGGTTCGGGTTCCAGACCGATGCGGATGGAGCGGCCGGTCAGTTCGGCCACGACGTCGAGGCGTTCGGCGAGGGTGCGCAGGGCCGTGCGGGACCGGGCGGCGCGGGTGTCGTCGTGGGCCGTGCGCCAGGCCAGGGGCAGGGTGGAGATGGTGCCCTCGGTGACGTCGTCCGGGAGGAGCTGGGCGAGCACCCGGGCGAGGGAGGTGGTGTGGTCGAGGCGCTCGGGGTCGGCCCAGTCCGGCCGGTAGACGCGGTACTTGACCTCTTCGGCGCCGAAGCCCTGGTAGGGGAAACCGTTGAGGGTGACCACTTCGAGGCCGCGTCGGTCGAGTTCCGTGCGCAGGCCGCGCAGTGCGGACGGGTCGGTCACCAGGGCCGCGGCGGCGTCCCTGGCCAGCCACAGGCCGATGCCGAGGCGGTCGCGGCCGAGGCGGCGGCGTACGGGCTCGCAGTGGTCGCGGAGTTGGGCGAGGACACCGTCGAGGGTCTCGGCCGGGTGCACGTTGGTGCAGTAGGCGAGGTGGACGGTGGAGCCGTCGGGGTGGCGGAAGCGCATCGGTCACTCACCGCCGCGCAGGATGCTGTTGCCCTCGTGCGTCGCGTCCGTCGCGGTGACGCCGAGGTCGAGCCGGCCGCTGAGTCCGTAGAAGTCCACCGGGTTGCGCCACAGCACCAGATCGACGTCGTCCTCGTCGAATCCGGCCGCGAGCAGGGCGTCGGCCACCCGGCGCGTCTTGAGGGGGTCGCTTCTGCCCCAGTCGGCGGCGGAGTTGACCAGCACTTTCTCCGGGCCGAACTTCTTGAGGACGGCGACCATGCGCTCCTCGTCCATCTTGGTGTCCGGGTAGACGGAGAAGCCGAGCCAGGCGCCGCTGTCCCTGGCCTCCTCGACGGTGGTCTCGTTGAGGTGGTCGAGCAGCACCCGCTCGACGGGCAGGGCGGAGGACCGTACGACGTCGAGGGTGCGGCGCAGACCGGCGAGCTTGTCCCGGTGGGGGGTGTGAACGAGGGCGGGCAGGCCGTGGTCGGCGGCCAGCTGAAGCTGGAGTTCGAGCGCGTGGTCCTCGGCCGGGGTCATGGAGTCGTAGCCGATCTCGCCGACCGCCACGACCCGGTCCTTGAGCAGGTAGCGGGGCAGCAGGGCCAGCACGGGGGTGCACCGCGGGTCGTTCGCCTCCTTGGGGTTGAGGGCGAGGGCGCAGTGGTGGGCGATGCCGTACTGGGCGGCGCGGAAGGGTTCCCAGCCGAGCAGGGAGTCGAAGTAGTCGACGAAGGAGTCCGGCGACGTGCGGGGCTGTCCCTGCCAGAAGGCCGGTTCCACGACCGCGCGGACGCCCGCCGCGTGCATCGCCTCGTAGTCGTCGGTGGTGCGTGACGTCATGTGGATGTGGGGGTCGAAGATGCGCATCAGGACTCCTCGCCGTCGAGGCCGTGCTCGGCGGCCGGTGGGGGCGCGGTCAGGGCCAGGACGCGGTACAGGTCCTCGGGTACGGGACGGCCCGCGGCGGTGCGCTCCTCGGCGAAGGCGCGGAGCATACGGGCGAGTTCGGTGTCGTCCCGGGCACGGCGGGCCAGGTCGGCGGCCTCGTCGACGCGCACGCCGGCGAACAGGCACTTGAGGACGGCCTGCCGCCACGGGTGCGGGGCCAGGTGGCGGGCGCCGTACGGGCCGAGGGCGGCGGCGACGAGGCGGGTGTCGTTGGTGCGCAGGGCGTCCTCGACGAGGTGCAGCGCCTCGGGGCCAGGCACGAGGTGGGGCAGCGCGTGCAGGACCGCGCGGCGTTCGTCGGCGGTGCCCTGGCGGTAGACCCGGGTGAGCGCGTCGGTGTCGGCGCGGGCCGCGTGCAGGATCAGGACGCGGACGGCGTCGGCGTGCTCGGTGCCGCAGCGGCGGCCCGCCTCGGCGAGGCGCGACTCCCAGGCGGAGATGGGCCCGTGGCTGCCCGGTTGATCGGCGGCCTCGTCCAGCGCCCGGCCCAGCCAGGCGTGGGCGGCGCCCGTGAGGTGGGCGTCCAGGTGGCGGCGCAGGTCGGCGGGGGCGGTGCGGGCCGGGTGGTGGTCCGGGTGGTGGGCTGGATGGGCGTGACCGGTCGTCGGCGTGGCCGGGGTGCGGTGGTGGATCACGAGCTGCTCCCGGGAAGGGCGGTGCGGCCGGACGTGTCGTCGTGGCGGAGGGTGAGGGCCTGTTCGAGGAAGGAGAGCGACCGCTCGGCGAAGTGCGGGCCCGCGTGGGAGTGACGGGGCAGTTCGACGACGGTCAGGCCCCGGTAGTCGACGGCGGCGAGCGCCGCGAGGACGGGCGGGAAGTCGATCTCGCCCTCGCCGAGGGGCAGGTGTTCGTGGACACCGCGGCGCATGTCCTCGATCTGTACATGGCGCAGCCAGGGCGCGGCGGCGCGGACGCAGTCGGCCGGAGGGAGGGGTTCGAGGCACTGGCAGTGGCCGATGTCGAGGGTGAGGCCGAGTGGGGCGGGGCTGTCGAGGGCCGCGCGGAGGCGGTGGAAGTCGGCGAGCGTGGCGAGGAGGTGACCGGGTTCGGGCTCGATCGCGAGGGGGACACCGGCGGCGGTGGCGGCGTCGAGGACGGGGGCGAGTGCGTCGGGGAGACGCTTCCAGGCGGTGTCCTCGTCCGTGCCCGGTGGCGTGACCCCGCTGAAGCAGTGCACGGCGTGGGCGCCGAGGTCGGCCGCGACGCGCACGGCACGGACGAGCAGGTCGGCCCGGCGGGCGCGGTCGTCCGGGTCGGGATCCAGGAGTGTGGGGCCGTGTTTGCGGCGCGCGTCCAGCACATAGCGGGCGCCGGTCTCCACGGTGACGGACAGACCGAGCTCGTCCAGCCGCCGGGCGAGCCGCCGGGTCCGGGCGGCGAGGTCGGGAGCGAGCGGGTCGAGATGCATGTGGTCGAGCGTGAGACCGACTCCGTCGTAGCCGAGGTCGGCGAGGAGGGCGAGCGCGTCGTCCAGCCGGAGGTCGGCGAGGCCGTTGGTGCCGTAGCCGAAGGAGAGGGGGGTGGTCGGGGAGGTGACGGTCGGGGTGGTCGGGGTGGTCGAGGCGGTCGGCTGAGGTGACTCGGACGGCTGGGAGGAGGCGGTGAATGACCGGGAGGGCTGGAGTGACCGGGAGGGCGGAGGCGGGGAGGAGGGCTGGAGTGACCGGGAGGGCAGAGGCGGGGAGGAGGGCTGGAGTGACCGGGAGGGCAGAGGCGGGGAGGAGGGCTGGAGTGACCGGGAGGGCAGGGGCGGTCGGGGTGTGTGCGGCGGACGGGGTGAGCGGGCGGCGTCGGCGGCCGCGTCGGCGTCGGGCCGCCCTCGACGACGTCCCCCGTTCATCGGGTCTCCTCGTGCGGCGTCGGCTGCTGACCGGCGCCGGGCTCCCCCAGCGGCGGCCCCGCGGCCCGCAGCCGCTCCGCCAGTCCCGTCAGCTCCGCGTACTGCTCCCCCAGTGCCGCCGGGCTCTCCCCCTCCGGGTCCTTGAAGTAGAAGCCCAGCTCGGCCAAGGGGCCGGTGAGGCCCGCTTCGTGGGCGCGGGCCAGGAGGCGGGCCAGGTCGAGCACCAGGGGGGCGGCGAGGGCGGAGTCGCAGCCCTGCCAGGTGGTCTGGAGGACCATCCGGACGCCGAGGAAGCCGTCGAAGGCGATGTGGTCCCAGGCGGTCTTCCAGTCGCCGAGGGCGAGGACGTCGTCGATGTGGGTCTCGCCCTCGGGGGTCGCCCCCAGGCTGTCGGTCAGGACGCGCTCCTTGCCGGCGTTCTTGGCAGCGGCGGCGGCCGGGTCGGCGAGGGCGGCGCCGTCACCACCGCCGAGCAGGTTGGTGCCGGACCACGCCCGGACGGCCAGGGCCCGTTGGGCGAACATCGGGCCCAGGACCGAGCGGAGCAGGGTCTGCCCGGTCTTGCCGTCGCGGCCCGCGTACGGCAGCCCGCAGGAGGCGACGAGCGCGGCCAGGGCCGGGTGCTGGAGGCCGGTCGACGGAGTGAAGTTCACGTAGGGGCAGCCGGCGCGCAGGGCCGCCGCCGCGTAGAGGGAGCTCGGCGGCAGGGCCGCGCCGGTGGGCGCGGGTTCCGTGGAGGCGACGTTCACCACCACGGCCCGGGCCAGCCCCCGGCGTCGTACGAAGTCCTGGATGTCGGCGGCGTGGGAGGAGATCAGCTCGTCGGGGGTCCTGGTGTCGCCCGGGAGGGGGCCGCCGGGTCTGATCTCCCGGTCGGCGGCGGCCAGTTCGGCTCCGACGGCCACGGGGAGGCCATGGGGCAGGACGCCCCCGGCCGCGAGGGCTTCGGCACGCTTGGGCAGGGGGCAGTCGACCGTGTCGTGGCCGCCGAAGACGAGGGAGGACAGGGGCGGAAGGCGCGTGTCGGCGAAGAGAGGGGTCTCGGTGACCATGCCCGTCGGGGTGTGCAGGCCCGCCGTGACGGCCGCGCAGCCCGCGACGACGGTGGTGGCGACGGAACCCCGTGCGCCGATCAGCCAGACGCCGACGCTGGGTGGGGTGACGGACACGGACGCGGACATGGGCAGCCTCCTCGTCGGGCCAGTGGTGGGAAGGGCCGGGAACCCTCCGTGGGGAAGAGGGAAGGGGAAGGGGCGAGAAGAAGGGGCAAGACGGCGGGCGGAGGTCCGGCGTCCCCCGCCCGCCGTCGCTCAGTCGCCCGGAGGCGAATCCGCCCTGTCGGCGGCCCGCGCGGGCAGCTCCTTGATCCGGATGTCACGGAAGGACACCTGATCGGCGGATCCGTGGTTCTGGATGCCGAAGTGGCCGTCGCTCAGGCTCCGTACCGGATCGGTGTTGGTGAAGTCGTTGATCTTCACGCCGTTGAGCCAGACGCGCAGGCGCTCGCCCTCCACGCGGATCTCGTACGTGTTCCACTCCCCCGGCGGGTTCAGCGCACGGTCGCGCTTGCCGATGTCGGCGGAGCGGAAGCCGTAGACGGACCCGGTGGTCCTCTCGGGTACGTCCGTGGCGTCGATCTGGACCTCGTAACCGTTGTTCACGGCCGACCACGGATCCTCGGAGGGCGGGAAGCCGACGAAGACACCGGAGTTGTCGTCGCCCGAGGGGCCGGACATCCTCCAGTCGAGCTTCAGGGAGTACGACCCGAAGCTCCGGTCCGCGTACCAGAGCATGCCCATCCCGTCGGACGACGTGATCGTGCCGTCGTCGGACAGGGTGAAGGAGCCCGGGCCCGCCTGCCGCCATGCCGCGAGCGAGTCGGCGGTTCCGTCGAACAGCGGCCGGTAGCCGTTCTCCGGGCGGCAGTCGGCCTGGGCCTCGCCGATCGCCCACCGGATGCCGCCCAGCAGGTGCTGCCGGAAGGCGGGTTCGGCGAAGGACTCCTTGGTGTGGCCGCCGCCGGTGTAGAAGGCGCGCCCGCCCCGGTAGTCCTGGCACCAGGCGATCGGATGGTCGCCGTTCATGGTGCCGCCGCTGTACGACGACTCGTCGAGCGACGCGAGGACATGGGCCCTCTCACGGGGGTTGGAGCGGTAGTTGTACCACTCGTCCGTGCGGTTCCAGGTGGCACCCAGACCGGCGGTGGCCGGGTGAGCGTGGTCCTCGACGTCGACCGTCGCGGGCTGGATCGCGGGGTGCGACTGGAAGTACGCGCCCGCGAGCCCGCCGTAGAAGGCCCAGTCGTACTCGGTGTCGGCAGCCGCGTGGACGCCGACGTAGGAGCCCCCGCGTTTGATGTACCGCTCGAACGCGCCCTGTTGGGCCGCGTTCAGGACGTCACCGGTCGTGGAGAGGAAGACCACGGCGTCGTAGCGCCCGAGGTTGCGGGCGGTGAAGGCGCCCGCGTCCTCCGTGGCGTCGACCGCGAAGCCGTGGGCGGCCCCCAGTTCCCGTACGGCCGTGATGCCTTCGGGGATCGAGTCGTGGCGGAAGCCGGCGGTCTTGGAGAACACCAGCACCCGGCGCTCCTCCCCGTGCTGCCCCGGGCCTCCGGGACCGCCCCGGCCGCCGGAGCCGCCCGCCTCATCCGACACGGCCGGCCCCGACACGCAGCCGATCAGCAGGGCGGCGCCACCCAGCGCGGCCCACAGGCGTCCTCGTCCGTTCGTCGGCATGGCGCCCCCTCACCGCTTCGTGAAGGTGAAGTCGTCCACGTCGAACAGGCCGCTGGAGCCGGTCCCCTTGAACACCAGGTGCAGCGTGGTGGTGCCGCGCGGTGCGCGGGACAGGTTGGCGGTGACGTCCTGGAAGTTCTCCCAGCCGCCGGTCACCGGCACGGTCGCGCTGCCGAGGAGACGGCCGGTCGGCGATCCCGCCCGGACCTCCAGCTTGCCGCCGGCGCCCCCGGAGGAGACACGCGCGGTGATCTTCGTGGCGTCGGAGAGGACATAGGGCTCGAAGGAGATCCAGTCGCCGTCGTCGATGTCCCCGACCGTCTTGCCGCCGTGGGCCGTGGGCTTCGACTGGACCGCGATGCCGGAGGAGTCGCCGTAGTGCTCGGCCTGGCGGTGGGTGGGCTGGACGACATTCTGGTCGTGGGTGGTCAGCGGGGCCTGGCCGCCGCCTCCGCCGTCGGTGTACTCGGCGTCGAAGACACCGAAGATGTTGGCGTTCTCGTCGTGGCCGCCGTCGGCGCTGGTCTGGATGGTGCCGGTGCAGCCGTTGGCGGAGGTCACCGGGTGGCCGTGGCTGTCGTGGCCGAGGATGAAGGTGACCTTGACCTTGGCGCAGTCGATCGGGCGGCCGTCCTCCGGGTCGCTCACCCGCACCTTGAACGGTACGGCGTCACCGAAGGCGAACAACTGCCCGTCCTGCGGGAGTTCCAGCGTCACCTTCGGCGCGGTGTTGCCGACGACGATCTGCACGCTCGCGCTGCCGGTACGGCCCGAGGGGTCCTTCGCGGTCACGGTCGCCGTGTAGGTGCCGTTCTTCTTGTAGGTGTGCGTCGGGTTCGCGGCCGTGGAGGTGCCGCCGTCACCGAAGTCCCAGCTGTACGTGAGGGCGTCGCCGTCCTGGTCGCTGGTGCCGGCGGAGGAGAAGCGGACCTTCAGTCTCGCCTGGCCGGAGGTGCGGTCGGCGGCGGCCTGGGCGACCGGGGAGTGGCCGTCCGTGGCGTTCTCGATCCGGTACAGGGCGGAGTGTTCGTCGCCGCCGAACCAGGAGATGCCGTAGTCGAGGACGTACAGCGCGCCGTCCGGGCCGAAGGCCATGTCCATGACCTGGGTGCCCGTCCACGGCACGTCGTCGATCGACTGGACCGTGCCGTCGGCGTCGCTGCTGATCCGCTTGATCCAGCGGCGGCCGAACTCACCGGCGAAGAAGTCGCCGTCGTACGCCTCGGGGAACTTCACCGGGGAGTCGAGCGAGGCGTCGTAGTCGTAGACCGGGCCGCCCATCGGGGACTCGGAGCCGTCACCGAACTCCGGGACGGAGTCGCCGTTGTAGGGGATCCACGCGGGCTCGGCGGGCGGTAGGTCGGTGAGGCCGGTGTTGTTGGGCGAGGTGTTCTTCGGGGCCGCGCAGTCGAAAGCCGCGCCCGAGGTGCCGGTGGCGAAGTCGTAGTCGACGTAGGCGTCGTTCTTGCCGGTGCAGTACGGCCAGCCGAAGTTGCCCGGCTTGGTCACACGGGCGAACTCGACCTGCCCGGCCGGGCCGCGCGAGGCGTTGGCGGCGCCGGCGTCGGGGCCGTACTCGCCGACGTAGAGGACGCCGGTCTTCTTGTCGACGCTGAAGCGGAACGGGTTGCGGAAGCCCATCGCGTAGATCTCGGGGCGTGTCTTGTCCGTGCCGGGCGCGAAGAGGTTGCCGTCGGGGACGGAGTACGAGCCGTCGGCGTTCACCTTGATGCGCAGGATCTTGCCGCGCAGGTCGTTGGTGTTGCCGGAGGTGCGCTGGGCGTCGAAGGCCGGGTTGCGGTTGGACCGCTCGTCGATGGGGGTGAAGCCGTCCGACTGGAACGGGTTGCTGTCGTCGCCCGTCGACAGGTACAGGTTGCCCGCCGCGTCGAAGTCGATGTCACCGCCGACGTGGCAGCAGATGCCGCGCGAGGCGGGCACGTCGAGGACCTTCGTCTCGCTGGCCTTGTCCAGGGTGCCGTCGGTCTTCAGGACGAAGCGGGAGAGCCGGTTGACGCCGTCGAAGGGCGCGAAGTCCGCGGCCGTCCCGGTCTCGGGGGCGTCACCGGCCGGGGTGTTCAGCGGGGGCGCGTAGTACAGGTAGATGAAGCGGTTGTCGGCGAAGCCCGGGTCGACGCCTATGCCCTGCAGGCCTTCCTCGTCGTGGGAGTACACGTCGAGCTTGCCGGCGAGTCTGGTGTTGCCCGCCGCGTCGGTCAGCCGCAGTTCACCGTCGCGCGAGGTGTGCAGGACCGAGCGGTCGGGGAGGACGGCGAGCGACATGGGCTCGCCGACCTCCGGTTCCCCCTTGGCGAGGGTGACCTGCTGGAAGTCCTCGGCGGCGGCCGCGGCGGCCTTCGGCTCGGCGTCGGCCGCACCCGCCGCGGGTGCGGTGAGCGAGAGCGACGCGCCCGCGAGCAGCAGTCCGCTCAGCAGTGCGATCGGTCCGCGCAGTCCACGGCGTCCGAAGGTGCTGGTGGGGTGTCTGTTGTCGTCGTACGGGTGCACGAAATGCCTCCAGTAAGGGGCTGGTCGTACGGAGGTGTACGGGTGTGTGCGGTACGCCGGGGTGCGCCGTCACCCCGGAGGACGGAGGTAGCGCTACTCGTTGCCGCCGAAGGCGGCGTCGAACGAGGCGGTGGGCGGCTCGAAGTCGAATGCCTTGAGGCGGGTGAGGGCCTCGGGGGCGCCCTGGAGCCGGTCCATGCCGGCGTCCTCCCACTCGACGGAGATGGGGCCCCGGTAGTCGATCGAGCGGAGCATCCGGAAGACGTCCTCCCAGGGGACGTCGCCGTGGCCGGCGGACACGAAGTCCCAGCCTCGGCGCGGGTCGCCCCAGGGCAGGTGCGAGCCGAGGCGGCCGTTGCGGCCGTCGAGCCGCTTGCGGGCCTCTTTGCAGTCGACGTGGTAGATCCGGTCGCGGAAGTCCCACAGGAACCCGACCGGGTCGAGGTCCTGCCACACGAAGTGCGAGGGGTCGAAGTTCAGTCCGAACGCCGGCCGGTGGTCGACCGCCTCCAGCGCGCGCTGGGTCGTCCAGTAGTCGTAGGCGATCTCGCTCGGGTGGACCTCGTGCGCGAAGCGCACGCCCTGGGCGTCGAAGACGTCGAGGATCGGATTCCAGCGCGTCGCGAAGTCGTCGTAGCCGCGCTCGATCATCGACTCGGGGGCGGGCGGGAACATGGCGACCAGATGCCAGATGGCGGAGCCGGTGAAGCCGATGACGGTGTCCACGCCGAAGGCGGCGGCGGCCCGCGCGGTGTCGGCGATCTCGGCGGCGGCCCGCTGCCGTACGCCCTCGGCCTCGCCGTCGCCCCAGATACGGGCGGGCAGGATGGCCCGGTGGCGTTCGTCGATGATGGCGTCGCACACCGCCTGTCCCACCAGGTGGTTGGAGATGGCCCAGCACTTCAGGCCGTACTTGTCGAGGAGCTGGTGGCGGGAGGCGAGGTACGACGGGTCGGCGAGCGCCTTGTCGACCTCGAAGTGGTCGCCCCAGCAGGCGAGTTCGAGCCCGTCGTAGCCGAAGTCGCGGGCGAGGCGGCAGACCTCTTCGAGGGGCAGGTCGGCCCACTGGCCGGTGAAGAGCGTGAAGTCGCGCGGCATGTCGGGTCTCCTCAGACCGCTGTGGGGGTGTGGGTCGGGGTGTAGACGGAGTTCTTCTCGGCGCTCTCCTCGACCGCCGCGAGCACCCGCTGCACCTGCAGCCCGTCGGCGAACGACGGCTCGGGCCGCCGGCCCGCCGCCACGGCGTGGACCAGGTCGCGGGCCTGGTGGACGAAGGTGTGCTCGTACCCGAGGCCGTGCCCCGGCGGCCACCAGGCGTCCAGGTAGGGGTGGTCGGGCTCGGTGACGAGGATGCGACGGAAACCGGCGTGGGCGGCGGGCTCGGTGTGGTCGTGAAAGGCGAGTTCGTTGAGCCGCTCCAGGTCGAAGGCCAACGAGCCGCGCTCACCGTTGAGTTCGATGCGCAGGGCGTTCTTGCGGCCGGTGGCGAAGCGGGTGGCCTCGAAGGAGGCGACGGCTCCGGAGGCGAAGCGGCCGGTGAACAGGGCCGTGTCGTCGACGGTGACCGCGCCCCGGCCGGCGGTGCCGCCGGAGGACGCGAGGCCGCTGGACACCCCGGCCGGCAGGGGCCGTTCGCGTACGAAGGTCTCCATCAGCGCGGACACCCCGACCACCGGCTCCCCGGCCAGGTACTGCGCGAGGTCGACGATGTGGGCGCCCAGGTCGCCGAGCGCCCCGGAACCGGCGGACTCCTTGCGCAGGCGCCAGGTCAGCGGGAACTCCGGGTCCACGAGCCAGTCCTGGAGGTACGTCACCCGCACATGTCGCAGGGCCCCGAGCCGGCCCTCGGCGACCATGCGGCGGCCCAGCGCGGTGGCGGGCACCCGGCGGTAGTTGAAGCCGACCATCGCCAACCGGCCCTGCGCGTACGCCTCTTCGGCCGCCACCGCCATCCGCTCCGCCTCGGCGACCGTGTTGGCGAGAGGCTTCTCGCAGAGCACGTGCTTGCCGGCGGCGAGGGCGGCGAGGGCGATCTCGGCGTGGCTGTCGCCGGGGGTACAGATGTCCACGAGGTCGATGTCGTCGCGGGCGATCAACTGCCGCCAGTCGGTCTCCGTCCCCGCCCACCCGTGCCGGTCCGCCATGGCCCGCACCGCGTCGGCGTCCCGCCCGCACACGGCGGCGAGCACGGGGGTGAGCGGCAGGTCGAAGACCCGCCCCGCCGTGCGCCACCCCTGCGAGTGCGCGGCGCCCATGAAGGCGTAGCCGACCATCCCGACCCGCAGCTGCGGCTTCTCCGTCCCACCGGCGAGCCCGGCCGGCCAGTACCCGACGCGAGGACCGTCGCCGACCGTCGAACCGGCGGGCGGGGCCACGGCACCGGCACGGGGAACGGTCCCGGCCCCCGCGTCGGGCCCCGGCGCTCCTGGCTCCTCCGCCTCGGCCTGGTCGGGCTGCTGCGGCTGTCCCATGCGTGTGTCCTCCTCGTGGTGGCGCGGTGGGGGGTGGGGCCCGACTCGGCGGCCCGGGCTCATGTCCTGCGTCGACCCGGCCCGGGTCCGTCGGGCGGGACCCGTCACTTGAAGCCGGTGGCCATGTACTGGTCGACGTTGTCCTTGTCGACGACGGCCGAGTACAGCGTCAGCGAGGACGGGATCTCGAACTCGGCGAGGCCGCCGACCCCCTTGCCCTGGCCGAGGGCGCGGGCGAGGTCGATCGCGGAGGCGGCCATGGTCGGCGGGTAGAGGACGGTCGCCTTGAGCACGCCGTCGTCCTTCTTGATCGCCTGGAAGGCGGAGAGCGCGCCCGCGCCGCCGACCATCAGGAAGTCGTCGCGCCCGGCCTGTTCGATGGCGCGCAGGGCACCGACGCCCTGGTCGTCGTCGTGGTTCCACAGCGCGTCGAAGTTCGACTGGGCCTGGAGGAGCTGGGCCATCTTGGCCTGCCCGGACTCGACGGTGAACTCGGCGGCCTGCCGGGCCACCTTCTTGATGTTCGGGTAGTTCTTCAGGGCGTCGTCGAAGCCCTTGGTGCGCTGCTTGGTCAGCTCCAGGTTGTCCAGCCCGGCGAGCTCGATGACCCGGGCGTCGCCCTTGTCCTTGAGCTTCTCGCCGATGTAGTGCCCGGCGTTGAGGCCCATGCCGTAGTTGTCGCCGCCGATCCAGCAGCGGTACGCCTGCGGGGAGTTGAAGATCCGGTCGAGGTTGACTACGGGGATGCCGGCCCGCATCGCCTTGAGGCCGACCTGGGTGAGCGCCTTGCCGTCGGCGGGCAGCACGACCAGGACGTCGACCTTCTTGTTGATGAGGGTCTCGATCTGCCCGATCTGCTGGGCGGTGTCGTTCGATCCCTCGGTGATCTCCAGGGTGACGTCCTCGTACCGCTCGGCGCGGCTCTTGGCGTTCTGGTTGATCGCGTTGAGCCAGCCGTGGTCGGCCTGCGGTCCGGCGAAGCCGATGGTGACCGCCTTGCCGGGCTTGTCGTCGGCGGCCGGCTGATTGTCGGCGGCCGGGTCGTCCTTGGTCTCGTTGCTGGTGCAACCCACGAGGAGGGCGCCTGCCGAGACGGCGGCGGTCCCGAAGAGCAGTCCTCTGCGGCTGGTGAACTCTGGCATGGCGGTGGGCCTTTCGCGTGTCGGCTCTTCGGTGGGTCAGGTCGTGCCGGCCGTGCGTCGCTGGACCAGGACCGCGGCGACGATGATCGCGCCCTTGGCGATCTGCTGGACATCGCTCTGCAGGTTGTTGAGGGCGAAGATGTTGGTGATCGTGGTGAAGATCAGGACGCCGAGGACGGAGCCGGTGATGGTGCCCCGGCCGCCACTGAGGAGGGTGCCGCCGATGATCGCGGCGGCGATGGCGTCGAGTTCGTAGAGGTTGCCGTTGGTGTTCTGGCCCGAGCCGGACAGCACGATCAGCAGGAAGGCGGCGATGCCGCAGCACAGTCCGGAGAGCAGGTACAGGTAGAGCCGCTGGCGGCGGACGTCGATGCCCGCGAGGCGGGCCGCCTCGGCGTTGCCGCCGACGGCGACCGTGCGCCGGCCGAAGGTCGTGCGGTTGAGCACGAGCCAGCCGATGATCGTCACGAGTGCGAAGACCAGGACGAGCGGCGGGATGCCGAGGACGTAGGCGTCGCGTTCACCGAGGTCGAGGATGGCGTCGACGGTGACGACCTGGGTGCTGCCGTCGGTGATCTGGAGGGCCAGGCCGCGGGCCGAGGCCAGCATGGCGAGGGTGGCGATGAAGGGGACCATCCCGCCGTACGCGATGAGCAGCCCGTTCACCAGGCCGCAGCCGACGCCGACGATCACCGCCGTGAAGAGGATGCCGGCGAAGCCGTACTCCTGCGTGGCGACGGTCGTCGCCCAGACCGACGCCAGGGCGACGATCGCGCCGACGGACAGGTCGATGCCGCCGGAGGTGATGACGAACGTCATGCCGACGGTGACCACGCCGATGACCGAGGCCTGGGTGAGCACGAGTTGGAGGTTGCGGGTGTCGAGGAACTCGTCCGGCTTGGTGACGCCGCCGATGAGGATCAGCGCGGCGAGGACACCGAGGAGGGAGAGCGTGCGGACGTCGGCGCGGAACAGCGTGGTCCGCCAGGCCGGGGGCCCGCTCGCCGCGGGTGCCTTGTCGATGTTGTCCCTGGGCGGGGACACGGGCTGCGTCATGACGCCGGGCTCCCTTCTGTGGCCACGGGGCTTCCTTCCATGACGAGGTCGAGGACACGGTGTTCGTCGAGTTCACGGGCGGGCGCGGTGTGCACGACCCGGCCCTCGCGCAGGACGAGCACCCGGTCGGCGAGGCCGAGGACTTCGGGCACCTCGCTGGAGACCAGCAGGACGGCGAGCCCCTCGTCGGCGAGTCGGCGGACCACCGCGTACAGCTCGGCGCGGGCTCCGACATCGACGCCCCGGGTGGGTTCGTCGAGCAGCAGGACCCGGCAGCCGCGCAACAGCCAGCGGGCGAGGACCGCCTTCTGCTGGTTGCCACCGGAGAGCGTGCGCACGGGTACGGCGGGGTTGTCGGGGCGCAGGGACAGCTCGCGGGTCGCGGCTCGCGCGGCACGGTGTTCGGCACCTCGGTCGATCCACCCGACGCGCGCGAAGCGGGACATCGACGACACGGAAACGTTTCTGGTGACGGACTCCAGCATCAGCAGTGCCTGCGCCTTGCGCTCCTCGGGGGCGAGCCCGAGCCCGGCCCGTACGGCGGCCCGTACACTGCCGAGCCTCAACTGCCGCCCGTCCACACTGACATGACCGGCCGTCGGCCTGCGGGCGCCGTAGATCGTCTCCAGGATCTCCGAGCGTCCCGAGCCGACGAGTCCGGCGAGCCCCACGATCTCGCCGGGCCGCACCTCAAGGTCGAACGGCTCGAACTCTCCGGCGCGCGCCAGTCCCCGCACCTCCAGGACGGGTGCGACCGCGGTCGGGGGCGCGGGCGGCCGATCGGGGAAGACGTACTCGACGTTGCGTCCGGTCATCAGTGCCACGACCTCGCGCGTCGGCGTGGACTTCGCGGGCAGCCCGCCCGCCACGGCCCGCCCGTCCTTCAGTACGGTCACCCGGTCGCCGATCCGGCGGATCTCCTCCAGGCGGTGCGAGATGTAGACGACGGCCACCCCGTCGGCGGTCAGGTCCCCGACGATCCTGAACAGGTTGTCGACCTCGTCCGGGTCGAGCGCGGCCGACGGTTCGTCCATCACGATCAGCCGTACGTCGTGGGAGAGCGCCCGGGCCATCGAGACGATCTGCTGCTGCGCGGCCGACAGGTCGCCGACGAGCCACGCCGGATCGACCTCGGGATGGCCGAGCCGCTTGAGCAGTGCGGCGGTCGACGCCCTGGCCGCCTTGCCCCGTACGACGAAGCCGGCGGCGGTGGGCTCGTGTCCGAGGTGGACGTTCTCGGCCACCGACAGGCCCTCCACCAGGTCGAGTTCCTGGTAGATGGTGGCGATGCCGAGGCGCATGGCGGCGATCGGGGACTTCAGGGTCACGGGTTCGCCGCGCCAGGTGATGGTGCCGTCGTCGGGCTGGTGGGCGCCGGCCAGGACCTTGATCAGGGTCGACTTCCCGGCGCCGTTCTGGCCGAGCAGACAGTGGACCTCTCCGGCCTGGACGTCGAGGTCGACGCCGTCCAGGGCCCGGACTCCGGGGAACGACTTGGTGATGCCGGACATGGTGAGCAGCGGTGGTTCTGGTGCCATGAGTTCCCCTTGGCGGGCGTGCGGGCCGGTTTCAGGGCGAATCCGTCTGCTGGGCAGGCGTTTCGGGCAGGGCGAGGCAGAGCGCTGTGCTGGAGGGCCTGGACGGAATGGGGCCTAGGCGCGTGCGAACGGGAGAGGGCTCACGCGGGTGAGAACAGGTGGTCGCTGATGAGACGGGCCGCGCCGATGACTCCGGCCGTGGGCCCCAACTCCCCCAGCACGATGGGCAGATTGCCGGTCGCGAGGGGCAGTGACTGACGGTAGACCTGGGTGCGGATGGCGGCGAGCAGGGTGTGGCCGAGGCCGGTCACCCCACCGCCGATCACCACCAGGCCGGGGTTGAAGAAGCTGACGAGTCCGGCGATGACCTGGCCGGTGCGGTTGCCGCCCTCGCGTATCAGGTCGAGCGCGGTGGCGTCGCCGGCGGCGGCCGCGGCGGCCACGTCGACGGCGGTCAGGGTGCCGCCTGTCTCCAGACGTGAGGCGAGTTCCGCCGAAAGTCCGTGCTGGGCGGCTTCCTTGGCGTCGCGGGCGAGCGCGGCGCCGCTGAAGTGGGCCTCCAGACAGCCCCGGTTGCCGCAGGCGCAGGGGCGGCCGTCCGGTACGGCGAGGATGTGCCCTATGTCTCCGGCGCTGCCCGTCGTACCGCGGTGGACCTCACCGCCGACGACGATGCCGCAGCCGATGCCGGTGCCGATCTTGACGCAGAGGAAGTCGCCCACGGAACGGGCCACGCCCGCGTGCTGCTCCCCCATCGCCATGAGGTTCACGTCGTTGTCGACCATGACGGGGCAGCCGAGTTCCTGGCTGAGCGCCTCGCGGACCGGGAACCCGTCCCAGCCCGGCATGATCGGCGGGGCGACCGGGACGCCCTCCGGGAAGCGGACCGGTCCGGGGACGCCGATGCCGGCGCCGTCGAACCCTTCCGCGAGGCCGGAGGCCTTCAGCTTGGCCGCCATGGAGAGCACCTGCTCGAAGACGGCGACCGGGCCCTCCCGCACGTCCATCGGCTGGTTGATGTGTCCGAGGATCTCCAACTCGGCGTTGGTGACGGCCACGTCGATCGAGGTGGCGCCGATGTCGACGCCCAGGAAACGCAGTTGGGGAGCCAGCCGGATGTTGTGCGACCGGCGGCCACCGCGCGAGGCGGCGAGTCCGTCGGCCACGACGAGTCCCGTCTCCAGGAGCCGGTCCACCTCCACGGCCAGCTTCGACCGCGAGAGATCCACCCGATCGCCGAGCTGGGCCCGCGAGTTGGGCCCCCCGTCCCGCAACAGCCGCAGCAGCCGTGCCTGATGCGCGTTCGCGGGTCGAGCCGTCATACGTCTCACGAGCCCCTCCCCGCCTCAACCGGCCGCTGCGTCCGTCGGGTTGCCGGCCGCAGCACCGCGACCGACCTTTCGCAGGGGAACGTAGCAGCGGCTGCCGGGGCTGGGAAGAAGTCGCGCACAGATTGCCGCCAACTTTCTCCACTGACAGGACAAAGGGTCTCGCGGCGGTACGCCGGACCACCCCGCGCCGCGGAGCACGAGGACGAGGATCCGGAGATGGTGCGGGGCTTCCCGGACGGGCGACGGCGGGCGACGACGGCCGACGGCGAACGGCGGCTACGGCTTCACCGATGGCCGCCCGCCACCCGCGCCTCGGTCACTTCTCCCGCTCGTGGTACGTCTTCCGCGTGTGCTCCGTGTGGGCCCGCATGACCTCCGTGGCCCTCTGTTCGTCGCGGGCCGAGATCGCCGTGATGAGGTCGCGGTGTTCGATCCAGGACTGGTGTCCGCGCCGGCGGGCGACGGGGGTGTAGTACCAGCGGACGCGGCGGTCGACCTGGGCGGCGAGTTCGGCGAGGACGGTGTTGCCGGCCAGTTCCATGACCTTGGCGTGGAAGCGGGCGTTGAGGGCGACGGCCGCGTCGACGTCGTCGGCCTCGACGGCTCGCTCGCCCTCGGCGCAGAGTTCCTCCAGGGCCGCGATGCCCGCCGTACCGGCGTTCGCCGCGGCGAGGCGGGCGGCCTCGGCCTCCAACAGGGTTCGGACCGTGAGGAGTTGGTCGGCCTCCGCCTCCGTCGGCTCGTGCACGAACGCGCCCTGCGCGGGCCGGAGATCGACCCACCCCTCGGTGTTGAGGCGTTGCAGGGCCTCGCGGACGGGTTGCCGGGACACCCCGAGGTGCCCGGCGAGTTCGCTCTCGACGAGGTGCTGGCCGGGGCGCAGCGCGCGCGTGGTGATGAGTTCGAGCAGGGCCTCGTAGACACGGTCGCGCAGCGGACCGGGGCGTTCGAGCTTGGGCACGGCCCCTTGCGGAAGTCCTGTGGACAACATCGGGTCCCCCTCCAGAGCACCACTGGATGTACTGCACACGGAAAGTCGACGGCCCGCACTGGAAAGAACTGGGAAGGACGGGAAATCCCAAGTCAACAGCCAGTATGGATTGTCTTTCGTCTACAGTCTACGGCCCACAATGGCCAGCCCGATGGAGGGTCGAACTCGTCACATCGCCGTCACCGCGTCACGAGCGCCCAGCTCAGGGGCAGCGGACGACCTGTCCCGCGTAGGAGAGATTGCCGCCGAAACCGAACAGCAGCACGGGGTCGCCGGAGGAGATCTCGCCGCGTTCGACGAGCTTGGAGAAGGCGAGGGGGATGCTGGCGGCCGAGGTGTTGCCGGAGTGGACGACGTCCCGGGCGACGACGGCGTTCACCGCGCCGATCTTCTCGGCGAGGGGCTCGATGATGCGCAGATTGGCCTGGTGGAGCACGACCGCGGCGAGGTCGGCGGGCACGAGCCCGGCCTTCTCGCAGGCGGCACGGGCGAGGGGCGGCAGCTTGGTGGTGGCCCAGCGGTAGACGCTCTGCCCCTCCTGCGCGAAGCGCGCGGGCGTGCCCTCGATCCGTACGGCGTTGCCCATCTCGGGCACCGACCCCCACAGCACCGGCCCGATGCCGGGCTCCTCGGCCGCCTCGACGACGGCCGCGCCCGCCCCGTCCCCGACGAGGACACAGGTCGTGCGGTCGGTCCAGTCGGCGACCTCGGACATCTTGTCGGCGCCGATGACGAGCGCCCGGGTGGCGGCGCCCGCGCGCACGGCGTGGTCGGCGGTGGCGAGGGCGTGGGTGAACCCGGCGCAGACGACGTTGACGTCCATGGCGGCCGGGTTCGGGATGGAGAGCCGGTTCGCGACCCGGGCCGCCATGTTCGGGGAGCGGTCGACGGCGGTGGAGGTGGCGACCACGACCAGGTCGATGGCCTCCGGGCCGAGTCCGGCGGCGGCGAGCGCCTTGGCCGCGGCGTGGCCGGCCAGCTCGTCCACCGGCTCGTCGGGTCCCGCGATGTGCCGGGTGCGGATGCCCACGCGGCTCGTGATCCACTCGTCACTGGTGTCGACCAGGCCGGCCAGGTCCTCGTTGGTGAGGACCTTGGCGGGCTGGTAGTGGCCGACGGCGGCGATTCGCGAGCCGTTCATGGGTGGTTCCCCTCGTTGCCTGTGGTCAGCGGGATCCACCAGTCTGATCAGTGACTCACCGGTACGAGGACGGGTGAGGCGACAGGAAAGCGTGGCCCGAGTTGTGGGCTTCTGTCAGAGCCCCGACGAGTCCCGGTCACGTCGTGAGTCCGCTCCGGTGACCGCTTCGTGAGAAGGCTCACAGGGCGAGAGGGGACGCCCTCGCCGCGCCGGTCGCAGTGGACTCGCCCGGGCGCGACCCGGTGGACTGCGAAACTCCGTTGAGATGCCGCCGGGTGTGGTGGAGGGTCGGGCCCATGGAGTACTTCTGCTATCACCGCGACCGGCTCGGATCACTCCCGTTGCGCGAGGAGTTGCTGGAAGCGCACTGGTCCTACATGGACGGGTACGCGAAGGAGCTGATCGCGCGCGGTCCGACCTTCGCCGACGACGGTGAGACCCCCACCGGCAGCGTGCACATCGTCGACCTGCCCGATCCCGCCGCCGCCCGCGCGTTCGCCTTCGACGAGCCCAACTACCAGGCCGGCGCGTACCGGGACGTGCTGCTGCGCCGGTGGCGCAACCTGCTGGGGCGCACCATGTGGGAGTTTCCCGGTGGCCGAAGCGGCGGCAACCGGTATCTGGTGCTCGGCCTGGGATCGGGGGAGGCCGCCGACGTCGACGTGCCGTCCGGGCGGGACGACCTGATCGCGTACGGACCGCTGCTGTCCGACGACGGCGCCACGTGGCTGGGGACGGCGGTGCTGCTGAGGGCCCCGGACCCGGCCACGGCGCGCGCCGTGCTGACCGCGGACCGGTACGCCGACATCGAGGTCCACGCCTGGGAGTTCGGCGGACGCCGCTGACGGACCGGGGGCTCCGCTCACACCCTCACGAGTCACACGCGGACACCCCGGCCGGTCAGCGGCTGTCAGCGACTGCCGGAGATGTTCCTGGCGGGCGCCGGGCCCGAGCCGGGCCGGGGTCTGGTGTGGCGCGGTGCGCGGCCCGGCGCCGCGTAGGCGAGGTGCACGAGCCGGGAGTGCTCCTGACGCATGTGCATGAGGGACTCCAGGATGTACCCGACGAGCAGGACGAGCACCGCGATCGTCATGATCGCGGCGGCGAGGATCGCCGTGGGGATGCGCGGCACGGTGCCCGTGCGGACGAAGTCGGCGATGACGGGGATGCCGAGGACGACCGAGACGAGGGCGAGGAGTCCCGCGACGACGGCGTGGACGAGCGAAGGCCGCTCGCGCCGGGCGAGATCGAGGATGACCCGCAGGATGCGCCAGCCGTCCCGGAAGGTGTGCAGCTTGCTCTCACTCCCGGCGGGCCTGACCCGGTAGTCCACCTCCACCTCGGCCGTGGGGAGCCGGAGGTGGAGCGCGTGGACGGTCATCTCGGTCTCGGTCTCGAACTGGCGGGCCAGTGCCGGGAAGGACTTGACGAAGCGGCGCGAGAAGACGCGGTAACCGCTCAGCATGTCGCTCACGTCGTTGCCGAACAGGAACCGCACCGCGCCCGTGAGCAGCCTGTTGCCGGTCGCGTGCCCCGCCCGGTAGGCGGCGCTGACCGTCTCGCGGCGGGCGCCGACCACCTGGTCGTACGGCCCTTCGAAGAGCAGGTTGACCAGGTCGCGCGCCCGGGACGCGTCGTAGGTGTCGTCACCGTCGATGAGGAGCAGGGCGTCGGCGTCGACGTCGGCGAAGGCACGCCGGATGACGTTGCCCTTTCCCTTGCGCGGTTCCTCCCGGACGATCGCGCCCGCCGCACGGGCGACCTCGACCGTGCGGTCGGTCGAGGCGTTGTCGTACACGTAGATGTCGGCCTCGGGCAGTGCCATCCTCAGGTCGCGCACCACCTTGCCGACGGCGGCCTCCTCGTTGTGGCACGGCACGACACACGCGATCGTCGGTTGCACGGCCGCTCCTTACCTGACCCGGCGTCGGATTACGATACGAAATAATGCGTTATGGGCGCGTCCGGGCGGTCGGGGCGCGCCGGGTCGTTACTCTCGCCGGGTGCTGGTCCTCGTATCCATGGCGCTGCGTGTGCGTGACGCCGTCCGGGGCGTCTGGCGCGAGGCCGCCAAGTTCGGAGTCGTCGGGGCGCTGGCCTTCGTGGTGGACAACGGCGGCTACAACCTGTTGGTGTTCGGTCTTCCCGGCGGCACGCAGGGCGGGGTGATGCGGTCCGCGCCCGTGCGGGCCTCCGTCGTCGCGACGGCTGCCGCGGCGCTCTTCAGTTGGGCGGGGAACCGCTACTGGACCTACCGCCACCAACATCGCGAGAACATGACGCGGGAACTGGCCCTGTTCCTGTCCGTGAACGTGGTCGGTGTCGCCATCACCGCGGGCACGGTCTTCGCCTCGCGCCATCTGCTCGGGCTGGAATCGATGGGCAGCGACAACGCCGCCCGCGTCCTCGGCTGGGCCCTCGCCACGCTGTTCCGCTTCTTCACCTACCGGCGCTACGTCTTCGTCGCGCCCTGATCCGTGCGGTCCGGTCGGCGCTGTTAGCATCCGCCACATGGGACAAAACACCCGCATTCCGGGCGAAAGGCGCTGGAACTGGTGGCTGGCCGCTGTCGCCGCGGCGTGTTGCGTGACCACGATCGTCGTCTTCGTCCCCGGGTACATGAGTCCCGACAGCATCGACCAGCTCCGGCAGGCCATGGGCAGGACACCCCTGACCGACTGGCATCCGCCCGTGCTGAGCCTGGTGTGGCGCGCGCTCATCGCCGTCACCGGCACGCCCGCGGCCATGGCCGCTCTCCAGTCCGTCGTCCTGTGGGGCGCGCTGTGGGTGCTCGCCCGGTGCGTCTGGGAGCTGACCACGAGCCGTGCCGGTTCGCTGGCCGTTCTCGGCCTCGGGCTGACTCCCCCCGTGCTGACGTTCGTCGGCGTGGTGTGGAAGGACGTCCACGCGGCCTGCGCGCTGCTGGCGGCCTGTGCGGTGGCGTTCGTCGGCCTGCGGCTGCGGGACCGCGGCCTCTCCGCCGGGGCGCGCCGGGGTCTGCTCTGGCTGGGGGTGCTCTTCCTCGCCTACGCGGTGCTCGTGCGCAAGAACGCCTTCCTCGCCGCGATCCCGATGTTCGTCCTGCTCGTCCTCGCGCTGTGGCGCTCCCCGGGACGCCGCACCTGGGCCGCGTGCACGGCGGCGCTCGTGGCCGCCGTCGTCCTGCCCACCGCCGGGATCTCGTTGATCGCACGGCCCGTACAGACGGACCAGGGCGCGCAGATCATGCTCGACGACCTCCTCCACGTCCTGACCGTGGAGGACCTGCGGTCGGCCGATGTCCGGCCGGACCTGCGGGACCGCCTGGTGGCCGCCGCCGAGGAATGCCGGCGCGTCGGCGCACTGTCGGACACCTACTGGGCCTGCTACCGACGTCCGGCGGACGGATTGACCGGGGACGCGGACGAGCTCACGTCGCTGTGGCTGCGCGAGATGCGCGGACACGCCTCCGGCTATCTCCAGTACCGGCTGCGGGTGTTCACCGCCCTGCTCTTCGAGACCGGCTACCCGTACCAGCCCGGGGTCTTCGCCAACGACCTCGGCATCGAGGTGGCCCGTCCCCGGCTGGAGGCCATCCTCGCCTCGTACGTCAACGGCGCGGCCACCGATCTGAAGCCGCTGTTCCGGGGATGGTTCTGGGTCGCCGTCGCGCTCGTGCTCGCCGTCCGTCCGGGCCGGGGGACGTTCTCCCTGCCGATCCGGGCCCTGGGCATCAGCTCGTTGGCCTATGTGCTCGGCTACCTGCCCATCGTGCCGGCGACGAACTACCGCTACGTCTACTGGCCCGCGCTCGCCTGCACGCTCGGTCTCGTCCTGCTCTGGCTGGACCGCGGCAGACCGGGCCGGGCCACCGCCGGCTCCGGCGTCCAGCGCGGCAGCGCCGCCGTCACCGTCCCCAGCGCCGTGACGGCACATCAGCCGACTCCCCCCGGGGACCGGCCTCCGGCGTGATGACCTCTCAACCGCGTGTGCGGGTGTCGACGCCGTCCGCACGGGCCTTCTCGCCGTGCTGTTCCGGTACCCGAGTCGGGCCCCGGTACCGGAACAGCACGGTCGGAGCAGGAGTGCGCGCCGCCCACCTCAGCCGGTGAACAACTGCGTCGCCTTCCGTACGAGTTCGTACAGGCCGTAGACGAGCGGTACGCCCACCCAGATCCACGCGAAGACGATCAGGGGGCGCCGGTCAGGCGGATTCGGACTGCTGTCGCTGGACGACATCGGCGGCCTCCCTCGGGGCGGGGATGTGGAAGCGGGGGTGGACGGGCCGGACCAGCTCGTTGGCGACGAAGCCGACGACGAGCAGCCCGATCATGATGAAGAAGGACATGCCGTAGAGGTCGGAGCCGGACTTGCCCGCCTCCTCCTGCCGGTCGGCGATCCAGTTGACGATCAGTGGTCCGAGGACACCGGCCGTGGACCAGGCGGTGAGCAGCCGGCCGTGGATGGCGCCGACCTGGTAGGTGCCGAAGAGGTCCTTCAGATAGGCGGGGATGGTGGCGAAGCCACCGCCGTAGAAGGACAGGATCACCAGGGCGCAGACGACGAACAGCGGCTTGGAGGTGTCGCCGAACTGAGCGATCATCAGATACATCAGAGCGCCGACGCCGAGGTAGACGCGGTAGATGTTCTTGCGTCCGATGAGGTCGGACGTCGAGGACCAGACGATACGGCCGGTCATGTTGGCCGCGGAGAGCAGCGCCACGAACCCGGCGGCCGCGGTGACGGTGACCGGGGTGGAGGAGTCGGCGAAGAAGTCCGTGATCATCGGGGCGGCCTTCTCCAGGATGCCGATGCCCGCGGACACGTTCATGCAGAGGATGACCCACAGGCACCAGAACTGCGGTGTGCGGATGGCGTTGCGGGCCGAGACCTGCGGGCCCGCGAGGGCGCTCGGTCCGCTGTCGACCGGCCTCTCCGTGCGCGGCACCCGGACCAGCAGCACACCGAGCAGCATGAACACGGCGTACGACAGGCCGTGCACCAGGAAGGCGAGGGCGATGCCGGAGGAGTCGGAGCCGAAGGACTCCAGCATCTGGGCGGACCAGGGCGAGGCGATCAGCGCGCCGCCGCCGAAGCCCATGATCGCGATGCCGGTGGCCATGCCGGGCCGGTCCGGGAACCATTTGATCAGGGTGGAGACGGGCGAGATGTAGCCGATGCCGAGGCCGATGCCGCCGACGAAGCCGTAGCCGAAGACGATCAGCCAGTACTGCTCGGTCGCCGCGCCGAGGGAGGCGAGCAGGAAGCCGGAGGAGAAGCAGATCAGCGCCACCGTCATCGCCCAGCGCGGCCCGTTGCGCTCGACGAGGGTGCCGCCGAACGCGGCGGACAGGCCCAGCATGACGATGCCCAGCTGGAAGGGCAGGGCGCTCTGGGTGCCGCTGAGGCCCAGCGCTGTTTCGAGCGGCGGCTTGAAGACGCTCCAGGCGTAGGCCTGCCCGATGGAGAGATGTACGGAGAGTGCGGCCGGGGGGACGAGCCAGCGGCTCCAGCCCGGAGGTGCGACGGGGGGACTCATGATCCCGGACGGTAGGCAGTGGCACGGGAGTTGAGAAGGCGGCACGTCGACCGTATGCGATGAACGGTATCCACCGCGCGCCGAACGGTCGCTTCCCGGCCGGGGTCGTCTTCGCGTACCGGCCACCTTCATGTCCGAGTAATGCCTTGCCCGGTCGTTGCGCGAAGTCTTGTCGACCCAACTTCCATACTGTAGACAATATTTCGTCGACAGAGTTCGAACAGAGTGTCATCTCCGCGGTATCCCTCGACCGAACGGAGCTCCCTCACCATGAAAGTCGCAGTTCTCGGCGCCGGTGCGATCGGCGCCTACGTCGGCGCCGCGCTCCACCGCGCCGGCGCGGACACGCATCTCGTCGCCCGTGGACCGCATCTCGCGGCCATGAGGCGGGACGGGGTGCGCGTGCTCAGCTCGCGCGGGGACTTCACCGCCCGCGCCCACGCCACCGACGACCCGGCCGAGATCGGTCCCGTCGACTTCGTGTTCCTGGGCCTCAAGGCCAACTCGTACGCGGCGTGCGGGCCGCTGATCGATCCCCTGCTGCACAGCACCACGGCGGTGATCGCCGCCCAGAACGGCATCCCCTGGTGGTACTTCCACCGGCACGGCGGCCCACACGACGGCCACCGCGTCGAGAGCGTGGACCCCGGCGGCGCGGTCAGTGCGGTGCTCGCGCCGGAACGGGCCATCGGCTGTGTCGTCTACGCGGCCACCGAACTCGAAGGACCGGGCGTCGTACGGCACCTGGAAGGCACCCGATTCTCCATCGGCGAACCCGACCGTACGGTCTCGGCGCGCTGTCGGGCGTTCAGCGAGGCCATGGTGGCGGGCGGCCTGAAGTGTCCGGTGGAGCCCGACATCCGGGGAGACGTCTGGATCAAGCTGCTCGGCAACATCTCGTTCAACCCGATCAGCGCCCTGGCCCGCGCGACCATGCGGCAGATGTGCCTGCACGGCGGCACCCGCAAGGTCATCGAGACGATGATGGCCGAGACGCTGGCCGTCGCCGAGGCCCTCGGCTGCGAGGTCGGGGTCTCCATCGAACGGCGGATGGCCGGCGCGGAGCGCGTCGGCGACCACCGCACCTCCACGCTCCAGGACCTGGAGCGCGGCAAACCGCTGGAACTCGACGTCCTGCTGGCCGCCGTCGTCGAACTGGCGGACATCACGGGTGTCGACGTGCCCACACTCCGCACCGTCCACGCCATCTCCGACCTGCTCGCGCTGAGGAGCGCCGCGTGAAGAACCGGCAGAACCGGCAACCGAGGACCTACACCCGGCTCACCCATCCCCTCGTCCGCGACTCCCGCGACGAGCCCTTCCGGCAGGCGAGTTGGGAGGAGGCACTGGACCGGGCCGCCCGCGGCATCGAGCGCAACCGCGGCGCGTTCGGCATGTTCTCCTGCGCCCGCGCCACCAACGAGATGAACTACGTGGCGCAGAAGTTCGCCCGCGTGGTCATGGGCACCAACAACGTCGACTCCTGCAACCGCACCTGTCACGCGCCGAGCGTGGCCGGCCTGTCGGCCGCCTTCGGCTCCGGCGGCGGCACGTCGTCCTACGAGGAGATCGAGCACACCGACGTCATCGTGATGTGGGGCTCCAACGCCCGCTTCGCCCACCCGATCTTCTTCCAGCACGTGCTGAAGGGCATCCGGGCCGGTGCCCGGATGTACGCCGTCGACCCCAGGCGCACGTCCACCGCCGAGTGGGCGGAGAGCTGGCTGGGCCTGAACGTCGGGACCGACATCCCGATGGCCCACGCGATCGGCCGCGAGATCATCCGCGCGGGCCTCGCCAACGAGGCGTTCATCGAGCGGGCCACCACCGGCTTCGAGGAGTACCGGGCGCTCGTCGAACCCTGGACGCTCTCCCTCGCGGAGAAGGTCACGGGCGTACCGGCCGCCGCGATACAGGAGTTGGCGCACGCCTACGCCCGCGCCGAGCGTGCCCAGCTGTGCTGGACGCTCGGCATCACCGAGCACCACAACGGCACGGACAACGTCCGCGCGCTGATCAACCTCTCGCTGCTGACCGGGCATGTGGGCCGCTACGCCTCCGGGTTGCAGCCCCTGCGCGGCCAGAACAACGTGCAGGGCGGCGGCGACATGGGCGCCATCCCCAACCGGCTGCCCGGCTTCCAGGACATCCTCGACACCGAGTCCCGACTGAAGTTCGAGTCGGCGTGGGACACCGTCATCCAGCCGCACTACGGGCTGAACCTGACGGAGATGTTCGAGGCCATGGAGGAGGGCTCGCTGAAGGCCGTGTACTGCATCGGGGAGAACCCTGCGCAGTCCGAGGCCGACAGCGAGCAGGCCGTACGGCGCCTGGGGGAGCTGGACTTCCTCGTCGTCCAGGACATCTTCCTCACGAGGACGGCCGAGCTGGCCGACGTCGTGCTGCCCGCGACCGCCGGGTGGGCGGAGACGGACGGCACGACCACCAACAGCGAACGCCGGGTCCAGCGGGTGCGCCGGGCGATCACCCCGCCCGGGGAGGCCCGGGAGGACATCGACATCATCTGCGACCTCGCCGCACGGCTGGGGCACGAGTGGAAGTACGCCGACGCGGAGGCCGTCTGGAACGAGCTGCGGTCGGTGTCGCCGGACCACTACGGCATGACGTACGAGCGGCTGGCGGAGCACCAGGGCATCCAGTGGCCCTGTCCGGACACCGACGGGCTCGAACGGAGCTATCTGCACGGGCGGTTGTGGGATCCGGACCCGGCGAAACGGGGCAGGCGCGCGCCGTTCGGGATCGTGCGGCACGATCCGCCCGTCGACCTGACGGATGACCGGTTCCCCATCCGGCTCACCACCGGGCGGCGACTCGACTCGTACAACACCGGAGTGCAGAGCGGCGGTTACGCCTCCCCGTTGCGGCGCGGCGAGTACATCGAGCTGTGCCCGGAGGACGCCGAGCGCTACGGGGTCGTGGTGGGCGAGGAGGTCCAGGTCACCTCGCGGCGCGGTTCGGTGGTGGCGCCGGTGTGGATCGACCTCGGGCTGCGGCCGGGCCTCGCCTTCATGACCATGCACTTTCCCGATGAGGTGGACACCAACCAGCTGACGATCGAGGCCAACTGCCCGATCGCGGGGACGGCGGAGTTCAAGGCGTCGGCGATCCGGATCGAGAAGCTGCCCGTCGCGACCATCGTGAGGTGACACAAGTGGACCTGCGCTTCGGTGACAGCAAGCCCACGGACGAGGAGAAGGCGGCGGTCGACGCGCTGCTCGGGCCGCCGGAGTCCTCCTGGGAGGGCGCGGCCCGCGACGAGATGCGAGCCGCCGACCTCCGGTGGGCCCGCGGCGGCCGGGAGGCCCGGGAGCGCCGTGACCTGCTGTTGCCGGGGCTGCACGCCGTCAACGACCGGATCGGCTGGATCAGCGGGGGCGCGCTGGACTACCTCTGCCGACGGCTGACCGTGCCACCCGCGGAGGCGTACGGCGTGGCCACGTTCTACGCGATGTTCTCGGTCGAGCCACGCCCGGCGACCGTGCTGCACGTCTGCACGGACCTGGCGTGCGCGGCGGCCGGGGCCGCGGAGCTGTGTGCCGGGGCCGAGGCCCGCCTCGGCCCCGGCAGCGGGGTGAGCGTGGAGCGGAGCCCGTGCCTCGGGCTGTGCGAGCGCGCGCCGGCCGCCCTCGCGATCAGGGCCGGGGACCCGGTGCGTACCGCCGTGGCGGCGCCGGCGACCGTCGAGGCGGCCGTCCTCGCGGCGAGCGCGCCCGACTCGGCGGACGAGGAGCCACCGGCGGCCATGGCGGTTCCCCAGGCCGGGGACCCGTCGTTGACCCTGCTGGGCCGGGTCGGCGTCGTCGACCCGTCCTCGCTCGACGACTACCGGGCCCACGGCGGCTACACGGCCCTGCGCCGGGCCTTCGAGCTCGGGCCCGCCGGGGTCATCCGCGAGGTCACCGACTCGGGCCTGGTCGGGCGGGGCGGCGCCGCCTTCCCCACCGGCCGGAAGTGGCAGGCCACGGCGTCGCAGCCCGACCGTCCGCACTACCTCGTCTGCAACGCGGACGAATCCGAGCCGGGCACCTTCAAGGACCGGGTGCTCATGGAGGGCGATCCCTTCTCCCTGATCGAGGCGATGACGATCGCGGGGTACGCGACGGGCGCGCACCGGGGCTACCTGTATCTGCGGGGCGAGTACCCCCGGGCCCTGCGCCGACTGGAGCACGCCCTCGCCCAGGCCCGCGCCCGGGGCCTGCTCGGCGACGACGTGCTCGGGCAGGGCTACGCCTTCGACATCGAGATCCGCCGGGGCGCGGGCGCCTACATCTGCGGCGAGGAGACGGCGCTGTTCAACTCCATCGAGGGGTACCGGGGCGAGCCGCGCTCCAAGCCGCCGTTCCCGGTGGAGAAGGGCCTGTTCGGCAAGCCGACGGTGGAGAACAACGTCGAGACCCTCGTCAACGTGCTGCCGATCCTTGACCTGGGCGCCCCGGCGTACGCGGCGATCGGCACCGGCCGCTCCACCGGGCCGAAGCTGTTCTGCGTCTCCGGCAGCGTGGACCGGCCCGGCATCTACGAACTGCCCTTCGGGGCCACCCTCGGCGACCTGCTGACGCTCGCCGGGGTACGGGACCGCCTCAGGGCCGTCCTCCTCGGCGGCGCGGCCGGTGGTTTCGTACGCCCCGACGAGCTGGACATCCCGCTCACCTTCGAGGGGACGCGGGAGGCGGGCACCACGCTCGGCTCGGGGGTGGTGATGGCCTTCGACGACACGGTCCCGCTGCCCCGGCTGCTGCTGCGGATCGCGGAGTTCTTCCGCGACGAGTCCTGCGGGCAGTGCGTGCCGTGCCGGGTCGGGACCGTACGACAGGAGGAGGCGCTGCACCGGATCGCCGAGCGGACCGGGGCGGCCGCGGCCGACGACATCGCCCTGCTCAGGGAGGTCGGCCGCGCCATGCGGGACGCCTCCATCTGCGGTCTCGGGCAGACCGCCTGGAACGCCGTGGAATCCGCCATCGACCGTCTGGGGGCCTACGAATGACCGTGATCCCGCTGGGAGTGCCGCGTCGGCTGTTGGAGTTCACCCTCGACGGGGAGCCGGTGCGGGCGCCCGAGGGCTCGACGATCCTGGACGCCTGCCGGGCCGCAGGCAAGGACGTGCCCACCCTGTGCGAGGGCGACACCCTCACACCGAAGAACGCCTGCCGGGTCTGTGTCGTCGAGGTCGAGGGCGCCAGGACCCTCGTCCCGGCCTGCTCCCGCAAGGCCGAGCCCGGCATGGAGGTGCGGACGGACACCGAACGTGCCCGGCACAGCCGCAAGATCGTGCTGGAACTCCTCGCGTCGTCGGTCGATCTCTCGACGACCCCGAAGGTCGCGGGATGGATCAAGGAGTACGAGGCGAAACCGGACCGCTTCGGCCCGGACGCGGCCCGGCTGAACGAGGAGCCGAAGGTCGACAACGAGCTGTACGTCCGGGACTACGACAAATGCATCCTGTGTTACAAGTGCGTGGACGCCTGTGGGGAGCAGTGGCAGAACACGTTCGCGATCTCCGTCGCGGGCCGGGGCTTCGACGCCCGGATCGCCGTGGAGCACGACGCCCCGCTCACCGACTCGGCCTGTGTGTACTGCGGCAACTGCATCGAGGTGTGCCCGACGGGCGCGCTGTCCTTCAAGTCGGAGTTCGACATGCGGGCGGCGGGCACCTGGGACGAGGCGGCGCAGACGGAGACGACCACGGTGTGCGCGTACTGCGGTGTGGGCTGCAACCTCACACTCCATGTGCAGGACAATGAGATCGTGAAGGTCACCTCGCCGCACGACAACCCGGTGACCCACGGCAACCTCTGCATCAAGGGCCGTTTCGGCTACCAGCACGTACAGAACCGGGACTGAGACACGACATGGGACGAGTCACGGAACGACGCAAGGTGATCCGCATCCGGGACGGCGCGGTCTCCACCCGCCCGGACACGCTCGTCGCCGAGGAACCGATGGAGATCCGGCTGAACGGCAAGCCGCTCGCGATCACCATGCGCACCCCGGGCGACGACTTCGCCCTGGCGGCGGGGTTCCTGGTCAGCGAGGGGGTGCTCGCCGAGCGGTCGGACCTCCAGAACATCGTGTACTGCGCGGGGGCGACGGCGGACGGGGCGAACACGTACAACGTGGTGGACGTGAGGACCGCGCCCGGGGTCGTCGTCCCCGACATCACCCTCGAACGCAACGTGTACACGACCTCGTCCTGCGGGCTGTGCGGCAAGGCGTCGCTGGACGCCGTCCGGACGACCGCCCGGTGGGCCGTCGACGACACCCACGGCGGCGACGCTCCCCCGGTCCGGCTCGACCCGGAACTCCTCGCGGGCCTCCCCGACCGGCTCCGCGCGGCGCAGCGGGTCTTCGACCGGACCGGGGGTCTGCACGCGGCGGCCCTGTTCAGCGAGGCCGGCGAGCTGCTCGACATACGGGAGGACGTCGGGCGGCACAACGCGGTGGACAAGCTGGTGGGGCGGGCCCTGCAGAGCGGTGAGCTGCCGTTGTCCCGGGCGGTGCTGCTGGTGTCGGGGCGGGCCTCGTTCGAGCTGGCGCAGAAGGCGGTGATGGCCGGGATCCCGGTGCTGGCCGCGGTGTCGGCGCCGTCGTCGCTCGCGGTGGACCTGGCGGTGGAGTCCGGGTTGACGCTGGTGGGCTTCCTGCGGGGCGCCTCCATGAACGTGTACGCGGGCGAGCACCGTATCGCTCTGCGGGCCGCGGCCGGGGCCGACCAGGGCTGAGCGGCGCTCCCGCTACACGGCGGCGGGGCCCCTTGCGGCGGGGAGCGCCCCCTGCGCCCTCGGGGCCCCGTCTTTCACCGCGCTTTCGGCAGCGTGGGGCGCCCCCAGGGCTGTTCAGGGGCGCGGGGAACTGCGCGAGAAGCCCCACCCCCACCCACCCGCACCCGTCGACGCATCCAACCCCCCATCCCCTCCAGCGAAAACACGCCCATCCCCCGCACGGTTCTTGTGAGCCCCAGCACCCCCACGTACGGTCGTGGCCGCACATCGGACGTGGGACGTCCGATGTCCCATCCCCCCAGACGGATGAAGGGCTGGCCGCACCGTGCCGTCGATTCTTCGCGCACGTCTCAGATCCCCGCTCAGATCACCTCTCCGCTCCCCCCGCGTCTCCCCCCGCATCTCCTCCCTCACCACGTCCCTCGCCTCGTCCCTCACGGCGTTGCTCACCACCACCGCCCTCCTCGCCCTCTCCCACCCCGCCGGGGCCGCGCCCCAACCCACCCCCGCCGCGCCCGAATTCGAGCAGCAGATCCTCTTCAAGGCCTCCCAGGACCCCGGCTACGCCTGCTTCCGCATCCCGGCGATCGTCCGGACGACCGCCGGAACCCTGCTCGCCTTCGCCGAGGGCCGCGTCCTGAACTGCGGGGACGCGGCGGACATCGACCTCGTCGTGAAGCGGTCCACCGACGGGGGCCGCACCTGGGGCCCGCTGCGGGTCGTCAACGAGGGCCGGGGCGACACCCACGGCAACCCCGCACCGGTGGTCGACCGCGAGACCGGCCGGATCGTGCTGGCGGAGACGTACAACACGGGCCGCCTGGACAGCGCCGGCTGCGACGTCCCGTGCGACCGCACACCGCATCTGCAGTACAGCGACGACGACGGGCTGACCTGGTCCGAGCCACGCGGTCTGAGCGACCAGATCCGCCCGGCCGACTGGAACTCCTGGTACGCCACCGGTCCCGTGCACGGCATCCAGCTCACCCGGGGGCGGCACGCGGGCCGGCTCGTGCTCGGCGTCAACGCCGAGACGTGGGCCGACGGCCGCGTCACCGCCAATCACGCGGCGCTCGTGACCAGCGACGACGGCGGGGAGAACTGGCGGATCGGTGCCACGGACAGCTGGCCGGTCGCGGACGACGGAACCTTCCGCCAGAAGCCGTCGGAGCTGACACTCACCGAGCGCGGCGACGGCTCGGTACTGGTCAGCGGACGCGAGCAGGACGGCACCGACCTCGGCCATCGCAGCCAGACGGTCAGCCGGGACGGCGGCACCACCTTCGCCGCCCCCTTCCGGGCGCTCCCGGACCTCTACACGCCCCAGGTGCAGGGTTCCCTGCTGCGCCTCGGCGACCGCATGCTGCTGGCCGGTCCGGCCGACCCCGACCGCCGCCGCACGATGGCGATCCGCTCCTCGTACGACGGCGGACGCACCTGGGAGAGCGTGGACCGGGGCACGGTCGTCACCACGGACTGGTCCGGCTACTCGGACCTGGTCCGCGTCGACGGCGGCCGGGCCGGCAACGATGTCGTCGGGCTGCTGTACGAGGGCGGCGCGGCCGACGCCCGGGACGAGATCCGCTTCGCCCGGTTCACGGAGGACTGGCTGAAGCCCCGCCGGGGCCCCGACCCGACGACGCCGGACACAGCGCCCGGCGGCAGACCGGCCGCCGTGCTCGGCGGCGCCCGGCCCACGGACGGTGTGGTCGGCGGCGCGCTCGAGTTCGACGGCGCCGACGACGCCGTACGGCTGCCGTACCGGTCGCGACTCCCGCTCGGAGACGGGGACTTCACCGCCTCGCTCTGGTTCCGGTACTCGGCGACCACCGGGGAACAGCCGATGCTGTGGATGGGCGGTGTGGGGACCACACAGCCCCAGGTGTGGCTGCGCGGCGAGCCGGCGTCCGGGCGGCTGACGGGGCTCATCACCGTGCGGGACGGGGCCTCGCCGCCCCGGACCGCCTCCGTGCGGTCCACGGGCGCGTACAACGACGGGGCGTGGCACCGGCTCGTGCTGCGGCGCGACGGAGGTACCTCCCGCGCGAGCGCAGCCGAGCGTGAGGGAGGGCAGCTCACCCTCTTCGTCGACGGCACCGCGTTCAGCACCGCCGACGTCCCCGGATCGGTCAGCCGGAACTCGCCGTTCGGGGTGCACATCGGACAACGGGTCGACAGCCGGGCCCACTTCACCGGCGCGATCGACGACGTGCGCCTGTACGGGCGGGCGTTGAGCGACACGGAAGTGGCCCGTCTCGCCCCGACGGATACCGCGACGCGCGGCGAGATCCTGCGACTGCCCATGGACCGGGTGGACGCGGGCAACTAACGTCCCTCCCGTGCCCGACGACGCGGCAGCACGACAGCGCACGGGGGCCGGACCGGTCCTGATCCTGGCCCTGGTCCTGGCCCTCGCCGCCGTGCTGCTCACCGCCCTCCCGGACGACGACCGGGAGGGCGGCATCGCCTGCACGGCCCGAACGGTCCGGGACTGGACCCCGGACACCGCCCTGACCGGCGAGTTCACCCGGTACGGCGACGACGCGACGCGCGCCGACGACTGGACCGGCGGCGACGGCACCCACTCCGTGCGGCTCCCGGACGGGCGGGTGCTGTGGCTGTTCTCGGACACCTATCTGGGCCAGGTCCACCCGCCGCCCAACCCGGCCGGCGAATCGGTCACCTGGCGGGACGTGTCGACGCCCCTGGTGCGCAACTCGGCCGTGGTGATGTCCCCTGCGGGCCGTCTCGAGGCGACGCTCCCGGCGCCCGTCTTCCCGGACCCGTCCCCGCAGCAGTGGCGCTGGCCGGTGGCCGCCCGGGTCGAGCCCCGCTCCCCCGGCTCGGACGAGAAGGTCGTCCGGGTGCTGTTGTGGACCCGTACGGCGGGACGGTCGCCGTGGATCTACGGGGTGCCGACCGCGACCGAGGTCGCCACCCTGTCGCTGCCCGGGCTGCGGCTGGAGGGGATCACGACGGTGCTGGACCAGGGGGCGGTCACCGACCCGGCCCGGCGGGTGCTGTTCGGGACGACGGCCGTGGACGCGGGCGACTGGACGTACGTCTTCGGCGGCACCGACGCCCAGGCCGCCTCCCGGCCGACCTCCCACGCGTACGTGGCGCGGGTGCCGCGCGGCAGGCTCGGGGAGCCGGGGGCGTGGGAGTACTGGGACGGCTCGCGGTGGGCGGTGCGGGGGCGGCCCGCCGCGGTGCTCGGGAACGGGGAGGACAAGGGGGTCGGCAGCGCCTTCACGGTCGTCCGGGACGGGCGCACCTATGTGCTGTTCACCATGGCTGCCGGGACGGCGGGGTTGACGACCGTGACCGCGTACTGGGCGTGCTCCCCCACCGGGCCCTGGCACGGGCCCACCGAGGGGTTCAGTCCCCCGCTGCCGAAGAGCGGTGTCGCGGCGTACAACCCGCAGGCGCACCGGGCGGTCGGCGACGACGGGCGGCTGGTGCTCAGCTACGACGTCAACTGGCTGGACGCCGACGCGGCGGCGGCGCAGCTGAACATCACCCGGAACGCGTCCCTGTACCGACCGAGGTTCGTATCGCTTCGTCTTGCTGCTCCGTGACCTCCTGCTCCTCCACCGGGTCGTGGGCGCGGCGCTTGGCGATGACCGCGCAGACCATGAGCTGCATCTGGTGGAAGAGCATCAGCGGCAGGACGGCGAGGGAGGCCTCCGGGCCGAACAGGACGCTCGCCATGGGCAGTCCGGAGGCGAGGGACTTCTTGGAGCCGGCGAACTGGATGGCGATCCGGTCCGCCCGGCCGAACCGCAGGGCCTTGGCGCCGTACCAGGTCAGCAGCAGCATCACCGCCAGCAGGACCGCCTCGACGACGAGGAGACCGGCGAGTCGCAGCGGGCTGACCTGGCTCCAGATTCCGCGCACCATGCCCTCGCTGAAGGCGACGTAGACGACGAGGAGGATGGAGCCCCGGTCGACGAGGCCGAGGATCCGCTTGTGCCGGGTGACGAAGCCGCCGATCCAGCGGCGGGCGAGCTGTCCCGCGACGAACGGCACCAGCAACTGGAGCACGATCTTCAGCAGCGAGTCGGCGGAGAAGCCTCCCGCGCTGCCGCCCAGCAGGCTCGCCGCGAGGAGCGGGGTGATGACGATGCCCGCGAGGGAGGAGAAGGAGCCCGCGCAGATCGCGGCGGGCACGTTGCCCCGGGCCATCGAGGTGAAGGCGATCGAGGACTGGATGGTCGACGGGACGAGGGTGAGGAAGAGCAGCCCGGTGGAGAGGGAGGGGCTCAGGAACACCGGTTCGAGGCCGCGGGCCGCCAGGCCCAGCAGGGGGAAGACGACGAACGTGCAGGCCAGGACGGTGAGGTGGAGCCGCCAGTGCTTGAGGCCGTCGAGCGCCTCGCGGGTGGAGAGCCGGGCGCCGTAGAGGAAGAAGAGAAAGGCGATCGCGGCCGTGGACGCCCCCGAGGCGACGTCGGCGGCCGTACCCCGCGCCGGGAGGAGCGCCGCGACGCCCACCGTCCCGAGCAACAGCAGGATGTACGGGTCGATCGGCATCCAACTCGGCCACTTCAGGCGTTTCACGGTGCTCCACGTGCTGTCGATGCGGGTGTATCGGGGGCCGGAAGGCCCCTCTCCATCGTCCTCTCCCGGCCCTTGATCGGGAATCCTTCATACCGCTCTGACTGTCATCGCGTTCTGCGATAAGCGGGTAGGGTGGCGGTCGTGTACGACCCCTCCCATCTGCGCACCTTCCTCGCCGTGGCCCAGACCCTGAGCTTCACCCAGGCCGCCCGGCGGCTGGGGCTGCGGCAGTCCACGGTCAGCCAGCACGTACGCCGGCTGGAGGACGCGGCCGGGCGGCAGTTGTTCTCCCGGGACACGCACTCCGTGGAGCTGACGGAGGACGGCGAGGCGATGCTCGGCTTCGCCCGGCGGCTGCTGGAGGTGCACGAGCAGGCGACGGCGTTCTTCACCGGGACCCGGCTGCGCGGACGGCTGCGTTTCGGCGCCTCGGAGGACTTCGTGCTGACCCGGCTCCCGGAGATCCTGGAGGCCTTCCGGCACGACCATCCCGAGGTGGACCTGGAACTGACCGTCGAGCTGTCGGGCACGCTGCACGAGCGGCTCACGGCGGGCAAGCTCGATCTGGTGCTGGCGAAGCGCCGCCCCGAGGACCCCCGCGGCGAACCCGTCTGGACGGACCGGCTCGTGTGGATCGGCGCGGAGCGGCTCCGCCTCGACGCCGACCGCCCGGTCCCGCTGATCGTCTATCCGCCGCCGGGCATCACCCGGGCCCTGGCCATGGAGGCGCTGGAGCGCGAGGGCCGCGCCTGGCGCGTCGCCTGCACCAGCGGCAGCCTCAACGGGCTCATCGCCGCCGCCCGCGCGGGCCTCGGCGTGATGGCGCATTCCCGTCGTCTGGTGCCTCCCGGTCTGGTCCGCGTTCCGGAGCGGGCCGGGCTGCCGGAACTCGGCGAGGTCGACTTCGTCCTCGTCCACGGCCGGCGTCCGGGAGCGGCGACGAGCGCGGCCGACGCCCTCGCGGCGGCCATCCTCGCCGGCGGCGACCGGCTCCACGGCCGCGCGCGGGCAGTGTGACGGGCGCGGCGACGGCCGACCTGGCGGACGCGGCGAACCTGAACGGTCCTCGCGTCTACCCAGGTCGAACCGTGTCCTCGTGGACACGCACCGTCATCGGAGCGTGCGGGTTCGGTGGAGATTACGGTACCGAAACTTACTGATGCGTCAGGAATTGCGCCGGAGACCTCCCCATCTGCGTGTGTATTCCGGTGCCGCCGCCTGTCGCACCTCCCAATGCGCCCCCTCCACAACCCTCCCGCCCGTTCCCCCGGTGAGGTAGCTTTCACGCGCTGTGCGGAGCGCCACGAGGAGCGGGTTTGCGCGAGTTCACCAACCCCCCGTTGGCGTCGGCGCCGCCGGTGGGCGGTCTGGCCGACGTCGTCTTCGAGTACGCCCAGGAGGACCCGACGTACATCGCGCTCGGCCGCAAGGACGAGCGGGGCGAGTGGCGCGACGTGACCTCCGCCGAGTTCCGCGACGAGGTCCTCGCACTGGCGAAGGGTCTGCTGGCGCAGGGCATCCGGTTCGGCGACCGGGTCGCCATCATGTGCCGTACGCGCTACGAGTGGACTCTCTTCGACTACGCGCTGTGGACCGTCGGCGCCCAGGTCGTCCCCGTCTACCCGACCTCCTCCGCCGAGCAGGTCTTCTGGATGCTCTACGACTCCCAGTGCACGGCGGCCATGGTCGAGCACGAGGACCACGCGATGACGATCGCCACGGTCATCGACCGGCTCCCGCAGCTGCGCAGGCTCTGGCAGCTGGACGTCGGCGCGGTCCAGGAACTGTACGAGTCGGGGGCGCACCTCGACGACGAGATGGTGCACCGGCACCGCCGCGCGGTGACACCCGAGTCCGTCGCGACGATCATCTACACCTCCGGCACGACGGGCCGCCCCAAGGGCTGTGTCATCTCGCACGCCAACTTCATGGTCGAGGCGGACACGGTCATCGAGCGGTGGGCGCCGCTGTTCAAGTCCCGCAAGGGTGACGAGGCGGCGACGCTGCTGTTCCTGCCGCTCGCGCACGTCTTCGGGCGGATGGTGCAGGTCGCGGGCATCCGGGGGAAGGTGAAGTTCGGTCATCAGCCGCAGCTCAACGCGGCCGTCCTGCTGCCCGACCTGGCCGCCTTCCGGCCGACGTTCTTCCTCGCGGTGCCGTACATCTTCGAGAAGGTCTTCAACGCGAGCCGGCGCAAGGCCGAACGCGAGGGCAGGGCCGGCCCGTTCGAGAAGGCCGTCGAGGTCGCCGTGAAGTACGCCGACGCGATGGAGGCACGGGCCTGGGGCATCGGCCCCGGCCCGTCGGCGGGGCTGCGGATGCAGCACCAGTTCTTCGACAAGGTCGTCTACGGCAAGATCCGTGAGGCCATGGGCGGCCGGATCAAGTACGCGATGTCCGGCGGTTCGGCGATGGACCGCCGGCTCGGCCTGTTCTTCGCGGGCGCGGGCGTCCACATCTTCGAGGGGTACGGCCTGACGGAGTGCACGGCCGCCGCCACCGCCAACCCGCCCGAGCGCACCCGGTACGGCACCGTGGGCCAGGCCATCCCCGGCATGACCGTGCACATCGCGGACGACGGCGAGATCTGGCTGCGCGGCCCCAACGTCTTCCAGGGCTACCTCAACAACCAGAAGGCCACCGACGAGACCCTGCACGACGGCTGGCTCGCCACCGGCGACCTGGGCTCCCTCGACGAGGACGGTTATCTCACCATCACCGGGCGCAAGAAGGAGATCCTGGTGACCTCGGGCGGCAAGAGCGTCTCCCCCGCGATCCTGGAGGAGCGGGTGCGCGACCATCCGCTGGTCGCCCAGTGCATCGTCGTCGGCAACGACCGCCCGTACATCGCCGCCCTGGTCACCCTGGACGGGGAGGCCGTCGAGCACTGGCTGCAGATGCACCACAAGGCGAAGCTGTCGCCGGCCGAGCTGGTGCGCGACCCGGAGCTGGAGACCGAGGTGCGGCGGGCGGTGGTCGCCGCCAACACCCTGGTCTCGCAGGCCGAGTCGATCCGTACGTTCCGGATCCTCGCCCACCAGTTCACCGAGGAGCACGGTCTGTTGACGCCTTCGCTGAAGCTGAAGCGGAAGGCGATCGAGAAGGCGTACGCGACCGAGGTCGAGGCGCTGTACCGGGCGTGATCCCGATCGCCCCCCCCGCGCCGCTCAGACCAGCTGGTAGCCCCGCATGTTCCGCAGCAGCAGGTGACAGTTCCGCAGTGAACCCGAACTGTCGCCCAGGGAGCGGTAGATGCCCCACTTGGGGCGCAGCCGGTCCGCCAGGAAGGTGTCGACGCCGGCGCGGGAGGCGTCGATGAGGGTGGTCGAGCCCTTCTTGAGCATCCAGCGCACCGAGCCGGCCGAGCCGTTGCCGACCTTGACCTGGAAGTCGACGTCGACCCAGGAGTCGTGCAGGGGCGCCAGATCGGTGCGGCCGACGAGGATGTCGTCGATCGGCAGTTTCAACTCGATGGTCTGCGCCCCGTTCACCCGTCGCAGGGACTGCACGACGAGCGGCGAGGTGCCGGCGCCGGGCTGTTTCATCTGCATGATGTGCGTGAAGCTGGTGGTCGCCTGCAGCGAGGCCGGGATGTACATCTGGTAGGTGACCCGCCAGGTCTGGCCCTCGGTCCAGCGCAGAAAGCCGCTGCCGGTCCGCAGCCCGGTGACCTCGTGGCGCTGGCGGTCGGTGGAGGTGTCCCGGTCGACGGTGTGCATGTCGAACCGCCAGGTGTCGCCGGTGGCGCGGATGTGCGGCGCGGCCGAGGTGTGGGAGTCGGCGCGGTCGTCCTCCAGGGTCTCGAAGGCGCGCAGCCCGTCGGCGCTCGCCGAGGCGGACCACTTCAACTGCCAGGAGGCGGCGTGCGCGGCGGGGGCCGGCAGCCCGACGGCGGCCGCCGCGGCACCGCCGAGCGCGGCGCCCAGAACGTTCCTTCGTGTGGGGGTCATGAGCCATCCATTCACGTACGTGATTGATATTCACCGACGTGCGTCGCGGCAAGGGACAGACTCCACGTGTGACCGTGTCCGGTCAATGGTCCAGACCGATACGCTGGAACCGCCGGATCCATTTCCGGCCATTCTGCGATTCGGCGTGCGAGCGAGCCGCTCAGGAATGCATCGCGCGCCGTGATCGTTGACGATGGGAAGTACCACCCGACGACTTAAAGGATCGAGAGCTCGTGAGCAGCAAGGTCCCCCCGATCATCCTGAACAACGGCGTCGAGATGCCCCAGCTGGGCTTCGGCGTGTGGCAGGTGCCGGACGACGAGGCCGAGCAGGCGGTCACCACCGCCCTGGAGGCCGGCTACCGGAGCATCGACACCGCCGCGATCTACGGCAACGAGGAGGGCACCGGCAAGGCCCTCGCCAAGGCCGGCGTCGCCCGCAAGGACCTCTTCGTCACCACCAAGCTCTGGAACAGCGACCAGGGCTACGACTCGACCCTGCGCGCCTTCGACGAGTCCCTGGACAAGCTCGGCCTGGAGTACGTGGATCTGTATCTGATCCACTGGCCGCTGCCGGCCCGGGGCACCTTCGTCGACACGTTCAAGGCGTTCGAGAAGCTCTACGCCGACGGCCGCGCGAAGGCCATCGGCGTCTCCAACTTCCTTCCGGAGCACCTGGAGACGCTGATCGAGGCCACGAACGTCATCCCGGCCGTCAACCAGATCGAGCTGCACCCGCACCTCCAGCAGCTCGCCGCCCGCGAGTACCACGCGGAGCAGGGCATCGCCACCGAGGCCTGGTCGCCGCTCGGCCAGGGCAAGGGGCTCCTGGAGGTCCCGGCGATCATCGCGATCGCGCAGAAGCACGGCCGCACCCCCGCCCAGGTGGTGCTGCGCTGGCACCTCCAGCTGGGCAACGTGGTCATCCCCAAGTCCGTGACCCCGTCCCGCATCAAGGAGAACATCGAGGTCTTCGACTTCTCCCTGGACACCGAGGACATCGCCGCGATCAGCGCGCTGAACGAGGACCGTCGCATCGGCCCGGACCCGGCCACGTTCAACCAGGCCTGATCCAGGGGCCGCCGGCCGGCACGCGCCGGCCGGCATCCCTCGGCCGACGCCCGCTCGCCGGGACGCCACGAGACCGCCCGTCGGAATCCGTCCGAGGGGCGGTCTCGTCCGTCCGGCGTGGTGGGCCGTGGCGGGGCGCGGCGCCCGCGCTCAGACCGGCTGGCCGATGGGCCGTACGACCACGGTGTTGATGTCGACCCCGGCCGGCTGGCGGATCGCCCAGACCACGGAGTCGGCGATCTGGTCGGCGGTGAGGAGATGCCCGGGCGGGAGAGCGCCGTAGCTGTCCCAGAACGGGGTCTCCACCCGGCCGGGCGCGATCAGCGTCACCCCCACCCCCCACTCGGTGACCTGACGCCGGGTGTTCTCGGCGAGCCCGGTGACGGCCCACTTCGTCGCCCCGTAGATGTTCCCCGGCCCGTGGATGAACCCGGCGACGCTGCCGACCAGCATGATCCGCCCCCGGGTCTCCTTGAGGGCGTCGATGGACGCCCGGACGAGCAGGGCGGGGCCGAGCACATTGGTCAGCACCATCTCCGGCCACCCGGCCGGATCACCCTCGGCGACCGTGTCGTGGGTGCCGAAGCCGGCGTTCGCGATGACCGTGTCGATCCGCCCGAACTCCTTCAGCGTGGCGTCCACCGCCGCCTGTACGTCCGCGTATTCGGCCGCGTGCCCCGGGACGGTCAACAGCCCCTCGGGCTCGCCGAGTTCGACGGCGAACGCCCGCAACCGCTCGGCCCTGCGCCCGGTGACGGCCACCCGGTGGCCGAGGTCGAGCAACTGCCGGGCGACGGCGGCCCCGATGCCGCTGGATCCGCCGGTGATGAGCGCCACTGGTGCGTCGGTCATGGAAATCCCCCTGTGGTTCCGGCCGACCGGGTGAGCCCCGGCCGACCTGCGGAGTCCATCACTTGGAGCACTCTCGAAGTCAAGTACCGCCGGAGCCCAGGGACTTCACGGGGCGAGCGGCTCGTCACCGCCGAGCGACATGGACCGTGTGGGCCGCGAGGACGAAGAGGTCCGTGCGGTGGTGCACGCCGGCCTTGTCGTCGGGGTCGAGGAGGCGGTCGACCGTGGAGAGGTCGTCGGCGTCGAGGAAGTCCGCGAGCGTTCCACGGGCGCGCTGGAACTGGCTCACGGCGTACGCGCGGGCGGCCTCGTCGACCGGGGCCGGCAGGTCCAGCAGGAAGGTGCGGGACGTGGCGTCGCGCAGACCCACGGCGGTGAGCAGCCCCGGCCAGTCCTCGGTCTCCGGGACGCTGCCGGGCACCGAGGCGCGCATCTCGGTGAACCACCGGTCCTCCGCCGCGTCGATCCGGGACTGCAGTCCGGGGCGGCCGATGCCGATGTCACGCGGCAGGAACCGGCTGGGCAGTCCGCCCTCGACGACGGCCAACGTGCCGCCGGGCGCGAGGCGTTCGGCGAAGGCGGCGAGGGCGGCGCGCTGGTCGCCGAGGTGGTGCAGACTGCGGCTGGCCCACATCAGGTCGGCCGGGTAGTCCAAGTCCTCCACGCCGCCCGGGAGTTGCACCTCAAGGGTGCCGAACCGGTCGGCGAGGCCCAGCTCCCGCGCACGAGTCCGCGCCCGTTCCAGCAGGGGCCCGGAGCCGTCCAGCGCGACGACCCGGGCACCGGGGAACGTCTCGGCCAGCAGACAGCTCATGACCCCCGGGCCGCTGCCGAGGTCGACGACCAGCCCCGGCTCGGGCTGCCGCGTGGCGACCCACGCGGCGGCCTGCCGGTTCAGCGGCGCGAACAGTTCCGCCTGCCCCACCAGATACTCGGCCAGCTCGGCCCAGTCGAGGTCGGTGTGGGCGGGGCCGTGCTCGTGGCCGTGGCCGTGGCCCTGCGCGCACTGGCGTGCGGGCCGGTGCGGATCCTGGCCGTGGTGATGCTGTCCCATGACGGTGAGCCTCTCTTCCGGGTGCCGTCAGCCTGCTCCGACACACCGGAGAAGCGCCAGCTCTCTTGCCGTATCGGCAATTCGCCTGTGCCGATCCAGCGCGGTCAGCCCTGCTCCGCCACCCGGTACACACAGACGTTCGCGCCCGTGCCGCTGGTGGTCGTGGAGACCAGTTCCAGGGTGTGCTTGGCGCCGTCACCGGGGAAGATCGTCTTTCCGCCGCCGAGGAGGACCGGCATGACGATCAGGACGAGCTCGTCGGCGAGCCCCTCCTGGAGCAGGGTGCGGGCGAGGGTCGGGCTGCCCATGACGAGCAGGTCGCCCCCCTCGGTCTCGCGCAGCCTGCGGATCTCGGCGACCGCCTCCGCGCCCGGGACGAGCGTGGTGTTCGCCCAGGTCAGTTCGGCGTCGGTGAGCGTCGAGGACACGACGTACTTGCGGATGGAGTTCATCCGGTCGGCGAAGGGGTCGCCCGCGCGGCCGGGCCACGCCCCGGCCATGGCCTGCCAGGTGCGACGGCCGTACAGCAGCGCGTCGGCCTTCTCCAGCGCGGCGTCCCAGGCACCGCCCACGACCTCCGGGTCGAAGAAGGGGTGGGTCCAGCCGCCATGGGTGAACCCGCCCTCGGTGTCCTCGTCGGGACCGCCGGGCGCCTGCACGACACCGTCCAGGCTCATGAACTCGCAGATCACGACGCGCATGGGGTTCTCTTTTCTCGTACCGTCACGGGCTTACGGCGATGCAGACCGCCGCGCCGCCCGGAACTCATCGCACCCGCCCACCTCCCTCATCGTGACGTGGCCCACACGGACATGCCACCGGTCCGCCAGGGGTGGGGGAAGCGTGACTGACCCCTGGCGGACCGGTTCATGCGAGTGGACTCAGAGCGCGGGGTACGCGTTCTGCATCAGCTGCTGGAACTGGGCGGAGAACCAGTGCCCGGAGAGCGGCGAGTTCGGCAGCGCGCCGGACAGGTTGTTGCCGTTGCGCGGGTTGCCCGTGTACGTCGGGTCGCACATGCGGTCGAAGCCCTTGCCCTCGTCGTTCGGGATGGCGGAGCTGGACCCGTCGGACTCACCCGGCGGCTTCATCCACACGTAGGCGTCGATACCCGGCTCGGGGGAGGCCTTCGGCCGCTCGCCGAGGCCGGCCCCGGACTGGTTGCACCAGTTGCCGATGTGGATGCGGCGGTCGTAGCGGCCGCCGTTGACGAAGGTGTCCACGTTGGTCGTGGCGCCGGGACCGCTGGGCCGTGCGCTGCCGCCCCAGCCGTTCCTGGAGGTGTCGATCAGCATGCCGATGTTCGAGTTGAACCCGACCGAGACCAGCTGGTTGCGGAAGGCCTGGGCGAAGGACAGCTCGTCGACGTAGCGGTTCCAGTCGACCCACTTCGACTCACGGACGGAGGTGCCGCCCACGGTCGAGTTGATGGTGAAGTTGTTCTCCTTCAGGGCGCTGTAGTTCGCCGTGTTGGTGATGAAGCCGTGGACGTCGTTGACCGTCGCGCCCTCGGCCGTGGCCGCCTCCTTGAAGGTGTTCGCGGAGGCGCCGAAGTTGTCGTCCCACCCGATCCAGCCGTGGTGGCCGGCGTCGACGTAGTTGTAGACGTTCGGCACGTCACCGAGCTTGTTGAGCGCGTAGCCGACGCCCTTGACGTAGTTGCCGTTGGCCTTCATGACATCGCACTGGGGGGTGGCCGTCGGGCGGCTGCCGGTGTTGGTGACCAGGTTCGGCAGCGAGTCGATCTCGACCGTGGTGACGATCCGCAGGCCGGCGTACTTCGAGTCGGCGAGGATGGCCGCGATCGGGTCGATGTACTGCGTCTTGTACTTGTCGATCTCCGTCGGGCCGAGCTCGCCGTTGGAGGCGAGGGCGGCGCAGTCACGGCCGGGCAGGTTGTAGATCACCAGCTGGATGGTCAGCTCGCCCGAGCCCTTCTGGCGCAGCGCCTCGTCGAGGTGGTCGCGCAGGCCCATGCCGCTGCCCACGCCCTCGATGGCGGCGATCCGGTCCAGCCACACACCGGTGGGCTGGTTGGAGATCCGGCTGCCGCCCGGCTCGGCGGCGGCCTTCGCGGACCACTCCGGGTTCACATACACCTTGGCGCCGGTGTACGGGTTGTCGACCTTCGCGCCCGGTGTGCCCGGGCCCGGGTCGGTGCCGCCTCCGCCGCCGTCGTCGACGTTGCAGGTCACGCCGTCGAGCGTGAAGGTCGTCGGGAGGGCGTTGGTGCCGCTGTAGGAGCCCTGGAAGCCGAAGCTGACCGAACCGCCGGTGGCCAGCGTGCCGTTGTAGGACTCGTTGGCCGCGGTCACGGAGGTGCCGCTCTGGGTGATCCGGGAGTTCCAGCCGCTGGTGACCTGCTGGTTGCCCGCGTACGACCACTTCACGGCCCACGAGGACTTGGCGGCGCTGTTGTTGGTGACCGTGACGGCGGCGGTGAAGCCGGTGGACCACTGGTTCTGCACCTTGTAGTCGACCGTGCAGGGGATCGCCTGGGCGCCGACGTCGTCGGGCACCGCGGCCACGGCGGTCCCGGCGGCGCCGGCGACCAGCGCCATCGCCGCGAGGAGTGCTGTTCTGATACGGCTCATGAGTGCGGGTTCCTCTTCCGTAGTGGGGTGTACGAGGAGGAGTCGTCGCGCTGTCGCCGAGGCGAGTAAAAGAACTGAACGCTGGGGGTGTGCGCGGAGCGTTCCTCGCAGCTCGGACACGCCTGGGACGAGCGCGTCGACTGATGGAACCGCTCCCACTGGTGCTGGTGAAGGTAGCGCCAAGTGACGGTAAAAGACAGAGGTGTTGCGTTATTGCGCTCGACGAATCTTTTCTGCGTGATCGAATCTTTTCGACTCTTCAAACACCTTGACCCCTAGGGCCCTCCTCCTCAATATGGGAGCGCTCCCACTGGTTCAAGGCTTGTTGTTGCTGCTCCGCCCCCACCTTCGCAAGAGCCGCACGGAAGGAACCAGAGCATGCACCCCAGACGGAGACGCCATGCCTCGCGGCGCCTGTGGACGGCCGTGGTCGCGGCCCTCACCCTCCCCTTGACGATGCTCGGTACGGGCTCGACTCCCGCCAGCGCGGCGGCAGTCGCCTGCAACGTCGACTACAAGACCAACGACTGGGGCTCCGGTTTCACCGCGGAGCTCACCCTCTCCAACCGTGGCACCGAGGCCATCAGCGGCTGGACCCTGACCTATGACTACACGGGCAACCAGACGCTCACCAGCGGCTGGAGCGGCACCTGGTCACAGTCCGGGAAGACGGTGACCGCGCGCAACGCCTCCTGGAACGGCACCATCGCCGTCGGGGCCGCGGTGACCACCGGCGCCCAGTTCACGTACAGCGGCACGAACGCGGCGCCGACCAACTTCGCGATCAACGGCACCACGTGCGTGGGCGCGCACCAGCCGCCGATCACGGTCCTGACCAGCCCGGCGCCGGGCGCGGTGTACTCGCAGGGCACGGCCGTCCCGATGGCGGCCACCGCCGCCGCCGCGGACAGCGCGACGATCACGAAGGTCGAGTTCTACGACGACACCACGCTGCTGGGCACCGACACGAGCTCGCCGTACACGTACTCCGCCACCGGGTTGGGCGTGGGCAGTCACTCGCTGGTGGCCAAGGCGTACGACAGCCTGGGCGCGTCGGCGAACTCCACGCCGGTCGGCATCACGGTCGCCTCGGGTCCCGCCGTGGTGGTCTCGCCGACCCAACTGGGCGTCCGCCAGGGCCAGTCGGGCACGTACGACGTGAAACTTTCGACCCAGCCGTCCGGCAACGTGACGGTGACGACCGCGCGGGCGTCCGGCAACACCGGACTGTCGGTGACGGGCGGCGGGTCGCTGACCTTCACGCCGTCGAACTGGAGCACCGCCCAGAAGGTGACGGTGACCGCGAACGCCTCGGGCACCGGCTCGGCCGTCTTCGACTCGACGGCCACCGGCCACGCCAAGGCCTCGGTGACCGTGACCCAGCTGGCCGCGTCGAGCGAGTACGACGAGCGGTTCCTGGAGCTCTACGGCAAGATCACCAACCCGGCCAACGGCTACTTCTCTCCCGAGGGCATCCCGTACCACTCGGTGGAGACGCTGATGGTCGAGGCGCCGGACCACGGTCATGAGACCACCTCGGAGGCGTACAGCTACCTCCTGTGGCTCCAGGCCATGTACGGCAAGGTGACGGGCGACTGGTCCAAGTTCAACGGGGCCTGGGAGATCATGGAGAAGTACATGATCCCGACCAAGCCCGACCAGCCCACCAACTCCTTCTACAACGCCTCCAAGCCGGCGACGTACGCCCCCGAACACGACACACCCAACGAGTATCCGGCGCAGCTCAACACCGGTGTCTCGGTCGGTCCGGACCCCATCGCCGCCGAGCTGAAGAGCGCGTACGGCACGGACGACGTGTACGGCATGCACTGGCTGCAGGACGTCGACAACGTCTACGGCTACGGCAACTCGCCCGGCAAGTGCGAGGCGGGGCCGACGGACACCGGCCCGTCGTACATCAACACCTTCCAGCGCGGGCCGCAGGAGTCGGTGTGGGAGACCGTCCCGCAGCCCACCTGCGACCAGTTCAAGTACGGCGGCCCGAACGGGTACCTGGACCTGTTCACCGGTGACGCGCAGTACGCCAAGCAGTGGAAGTTCACCAACGCGCCGGACGCCGACGCGCGGGCCGTGCAGGCCGCGTACTGGGCGGACATCTGGGCCAAGCAGCAGGGCAAGGGCGCGGACGTCTCCGCGACCATCGGCAAGGCCGCGAAGATGGGCGACTATCTGCGCTACTCGATGTACGACAAGTACTTCAAGAAGATCGGGAACTGTGTGGGGGCCACGTCCTGCCCGGCCGGCACCGGCAAGGACGCCTCGCACTACCTGATGTCCTGGTACTACGCGTGGGGCGGCGCCACCGACACGGCGGCCGGCTGGGCCTGGCGCATCGGCTCCAGCCACACGCACGGCGGCTACCAGAACCCGCTGGCCGCCCATGCCCTCGCCAACTACGCCCCGCTGAAGCCCAAGTCGTCGACCGGGCAGGCGGACTGGGCCAAGTCCCTCGACCGGCAGATCGAGTTCTACCGCTGGCTGCAGTCGAACGAGGGCGGCATCGCGGGCGGCGCCACCAACAGCTGGGCGGGGCGGTACGCCACTCCCCCGGCCGGGACGCCGACCTTCTACGGCATGTTCTACGACTCGAAGCCGGTGTACCACGACCCGCCGTCGAACCAGTGGTTCGGCTTCCAGGCGTGGTCCATGGAGCGGGTCGCCGAGTACTACCAGCAGACGGGGAACGCCGCCGCGAAGACGGTCCTGGACAAGTGGGTCGACTGGGCGCTCTCCAAGACGACGATCAATCCGGACGGTACCTACCGGATCCCGTCGACGCTGCAGTGGTCGGGCGCGCCGGACACCTGGAACGCGTCGAGTCCCGGTGCGAACGCGGGGCTCCACGTGACCGTGGCCGACTACACCGACGACGTGGGTGTGGCCGCCGCGTACGCCAAGACGCTCACGTACTACGCGGACCGCTCCGGTGACGCGGACGCGGCCCGGGTCGCCAAGGCGCTGCTCGACGGCATGTGGGACCACCACCAGGACGGGCTGGGGATCGCGGTCCCCGAGACCCGGGCGGACTACAACCGGTTCGACGACCGGGTGTACGTGCCGAGCGGGTGGACCGGGAAGATGCCGAACGGCGACACCATCGACTCGAACTCGACCTTCGCCTCCATCCGGTCGTTCTACGAGGACGATCCGGCCTGGTCGAAGATCGAGGCGTATCTGGCCGGTGGGGCCGCGCCCTCGTTCACGTATCACCGGTTCTGGGCCCAGGCGGACATCGCCCTGGCCATGGGTTCGTACGCGGAGCTTCTGGAGTAGCACCGCGGAGGACGTATGACAGCCGCGGACCGTTCGTGGCTGGTCGCGCAGTTCCCCGCGCCCCTTCGGGGGCGCGGGGATCTTTCCCCCCACAGTCAGGAGAGGACCCCCGCTGTGCGAAGAACCCGCATCCTCACCACCGTCCTGGCCCTCGCGGCCGGCCTTCTCGCCGGATCCCCACCCGCGTTGGCCGCCGACAGGGCCGAGAAGCCGGCGGCTCTCGCCGCCGACACCTATACCTGGAAGAACGCCCGGATCGACGGCGGCGGCTTCGTCCCCGGCATCGTCTTCAACCGCAAGGAACGCGACCTGGCGTACGCCCGCACCGACATCGGCGGCGCCTATCGCTGGGTGGAGTCGTCGAAGACCTGGACCCCGTTGCTCGACTCCGTCGGCTGGGACGACTGGGGGCACACCGGTGTCGTGAGCCTCGCCTCCGACCCGGTCGATCCGGACAAGGTGTACGTGGCGGCCGGGACGTACACCAACAGCTGGGACCCGGGGAACGGGGCGATCCTGCGGTCGTCGAACCGGGGAGCCAGCTGGCAGAAGACCGGCCTGCCGTTCAAGCTGGGCGGGAACATGCCGGGGCGGGGCATGGGCGAACGGCTGGCCGTGGACCCCCACCGCAACAGCGTGCTCTACCTGGGCGCGCCCAGCGGCAAGGGGCTGTGGCGGTCCACGGACTCGGGGGTCACCTGGTCGCAGGTGACCAACTTCCCGAACGTCGGCAACTACGTGGCCGATCCGTCCGACACCAGCGGCTACTCCAGCGACAACCAGGGCATCGTCTGGGTCACCTTCGACGAGTCGACGGGCACCGCCGGGAACGCCACGCGGACCCTCTACGTCGGGGTCGCCGACAAGGACAACGCGGTGTACCGGTCCACGGACGCGGGGGCCACCTGGTCGCGGTTGGCCGGACAGCCGACCGGCCATCTGGCCCACAAGGGCGTCCTCGACACCGTGAACGGCCATCTGTACCTGTCCTACAGCGACAAGGGCGGACCGTACGACGGCGGCAAGGGACAGCTGTGGCGGTACGCGACCGCCACGGGCACCTGGACGAACGTCAGCCCGGTGGCGGAGGCCGACACCTACTACGGCTTCAGCGGGCTGACCGTCGACCGGCAGGACCCGGGCACGGTCATGGCGACGGCGTACAGCTCCTGGTGGCCGGACACGCAGATCTTCCGCTCCACGGACAGCGGCGCCACCTGGACCAGGGCCTGGGACTACACGTCGTATCCCAACCGCTCGAACCGCTACACCATGGACGTGTCCTCGTCCCCGTGGCTGACCTGGGGCGCCAACCCGTCGCCGCCCGAGCAGTCACCCAAACTCGGCTGGATGACCGAGGCGCTGGAGATCGACCCGTTCGACTCCGACCGGATGATGTACGGGACCGGCGCGACGATCTACGGCACGGAGAACCTGGGGAACTGGGACGACGGCAGCCAGTTCACCATCAAGCCGATGGTGCGGGGGCTGGAGGAGACGGCCGTCCTCGATCTGGCCTCTCCCCCGTCCGGCGCGCCGCTGCTCAGCGCGCTCGGGGACATCGGTGGCTTCCGGCACACGGATCTGACGAAGGTCCCGTCGATGATGTTCACCCAGCCGAACTTCACGACGACGACCAGTCTGGACTACGCCGAGTCCAACCCGAACACGGTGGTGCGGGTGGGCAATCTGGACTCCGGCCCGCACATCGCGTTCTCCACGGACAACGGCGCCAACTGGTTCGCGGGGACCGATCCGTCGGGCGTGAGCGGCGGCGGCACGGTGGCCGCGGCCTCGGACGGCAGCCGGTTCGTGTGGAGTCCGGCGGGCACGGGTGTGCAGTACACGACCGGCTTCGGCACCGCGTGGTCGGCGTCGAGCGGCATCCCGGCCGACGCGATCGTGGAGTCCGACCGGGTGGACCCGAAGACCTTCTACGGCTTCAAGTCCGGGAAGTTCTACGTCAGTACGGACGGCGGGGCGACCTTCACCGCGTCGAACGCGACCAACCTGCCCAGCGGGGACAGCGTCCGGTTCAAGGCGCTGCCCGGGGTGAAGGGCGACGTCTGGCTGGCCGGTGGCGCGACGGACGGGGCCTACGGGCTGTGGCACTCGACGGACGCCGGCGCGACCTGGACGAAGCTCTCCGGTGTCGAGCAGGCCGACACGATCGGCTTCGGCAAGGCGGCGACGGGAGCCTCGTACCAGACCCTCTACACCAGCGCCAAGATCGGTGGCGTACGCGGCATCTTCCGGTCGACGGACAAGGGCGCGACCTGGACCCGCATCAACGACGACGCCCACCAGTGGGGTTGGACGGGTGCGGCGATCACGGGTGACCCGAGGGTGTACGGGCGGGTCTACATCGCGACGAACGGGCGCGGGGTCGTCTACGGCGACTCCTCCGACACGGGAGGCGGCGGGGGTGGGGGCGGCGGTACGGACCCGGACCCCGAGCCGACGGGCGCGTGTGCGGTGACGTACACGATCACCAACCAGTGGTCGGGCGGCTTCCAGGCGGACGTGCGGCTCGCCAACACGGGCGCGAGCGCCTGGTCCGGCTGGGCGCTCGGCTGGACCTTCCCCGACGGCCAGAGCGTCTCCCAGCTCTGGAACGCCACCCATACGCAGACGGGGTCGGCGGTCACGGCCCGGAACATCGGCTGGAACGGCACGGTGGCGGCGGGTTCGTCGGTGAGCTTCGGCTTCACCGGAAGCTGGTCGGGGACGAACGGCGAGCCGACCGCGTTCAAGCTCGGTGACCAGTCCTGCGCGGTGACCTGACACCCCGCACAGGACGAGGAGAGGGCGCGCGTCCGGGTCGGCGCGCGCCCTCTTCGTACCATGGGCACCCGGTATGTCGAACCGAGTACACCCTCCCCTATCGACATGTTCATGGCGGGCACAGAAGGGCATCCCAGAGTGTGTACGCACGGCTCGCCCGGAGACCTTCACAGAAGGAGCCCCTGTGCCGAACCACAGCCGCGTCACTCGCCGACTGGGCATGAAGACCGCCCTCGCCGCAGCGGTTCTGCTGCCGTTGTCCCGCACCACCCGACTGTCGGGCGAGCCCGCCGTCGCGGAGGAGAAGAAGGAGGAGGCCACCGCGGCCCCGCCTCTGGCGACCATGTCCTTCAACCTGCGCTACGCGAGCACGGTGCAGCCCAACAGCTGGGCGGTGCGCAGGCCGGTGATGCGGGCACTGCTGCGGCAGGAGGCACCTCATGTCATCGGCACCCAGGAAGGCCTCCACCAGCAACTTCTCGACATCGAGGCCGACCTCGGCACGGACTACCGCTGGATCGGCACGGGCCGCGCGGGCGGCAACCGCGACGAGTTCATGGCCGTCTTCTACGACACCCGCCGGCTCGCGCCCGTCGAGTACCGGCACTTCTGGCTCTCCGACACCCCGGAGGTGCCGGGGTCGAACACCTGGGGCGGCGGCTCCATCCGGATGGTCACCTGGGTGCGCTTCCGCGACCTGCAGGACGGTGGCAGACAGTTCTACGTCCTCAACACCCATCTCGACAACGTCAGCCAGTACGCCCGCGACCGCGCCGCGACCCTGATCACCCAGCGCATCGCCGGGCTCGACCGGTCGCTCCCCCTCGTCGTCACCGGCGACTTCAACGTGGCGGCCCACCGGAACACGGTGTACGACACGATGCTGGGCGCCGGGCTCGTCGACACCTGGGACGCGGCGCCCGAGCGCAACGACCTCTACGCGACGTTCCACGGCTACCGCCCGCTGACCCCGGGCGGCGACCGCATCGACTGGATCCTGACCACCCCGGGCATCACGGTGCACCGGGCGGCCATCAACACGTTCGCGTCCGGCGGCCAGTTCCCCAGCGACCATCTGCCCGTCCAGGCGTCCCTGACGCTGGGCTGAGGAGCTCGGCGGATTCCGTGGGCGGGCCGGTGCACCGGCCCGCCCACGGACCGTCACGCTACGGCGTGTACAGCCGTCGCCCTGGGCGCGGTGACGGCTCCGCTCCGGATGGCAGGCATGGCGCGCCCCCGCGACAGCTCCGCGCAGGACCAGACTACGACCTCACACCGAAACCTACATATCGGGCAAATCGCCTGAATGGTGACAGCGGGCGTGGGCACTCCAACCAGGGACCCCACAGAACGGAGCACACCATGGTCATCAAGAAACTGCACGACATGGGCATCCGCAGCGAACACGCCTACCTCGCCGCCTTCACCTCCATCGGCCTCTCCATCGCCACCTGGGCGACCAGCCTCAAAGCCGAACCCGTCGGCGGCCTCGCCCGCGCCGACCGCTGGGGCATCTTCGTCGGCGAATGGGCACCCACCTTCTTCGGCCTCGGCGTCGCCCTCTCCCACTACGAGCAGCAAGACGGCACCCTCACCGCCAGCGTTCACGAACTGCGCGAGCGGAAGGAACACCAAGCCGTCTGACAAGGCGCCACACGACTCCCGGGCCCCCACCCCTTGCCGGATGACCCCGGGAGTCGCCACGGATAGTCACAGAACAGTCACTACTGACCCACCCGGCGCACCAGGGCACTACCGTCATGCCACCCGAAACACCCCAGGGGGGACGACATGACCAGCCCGTACGCCACACCGCCCATGCCGCGGCCCGTCAGACCCGCACCCAGATGGGCCCGCAAGCGGTACGTGCTCCCCGCGCTCGGCTTCGCCTTCTTCCTCGGCATCGGCGCCGGCGCCGGCGACCCGCAGACAGCCGACGCGAAGAACACCGCCGCCAAGCCCGGCCCCACCACCACGGTCACAGCGACAACGACCGCGGAGGCCAAAGCGAAAGCCGCGCCGACCGTGACCGCCACCGAGACGGTGAAGGTGAAGGTGAAGGTCACCGAGACCGTGACCGCCCAGCCCGCCGCGGACGACGACTCCGGCAGCGACACCGGCGGCGGCAGCGCCTCGTACTCGAACTGCTCGGAGGCCCGCGCGGCCGGAGCCGCCCCCGTCCACCGCGGCGAACCCGGCTACGGCAGCCACCTCGACCGTGATGGTGACGGCGTCGGCTGCGACAGCTGACATGCGTGCGCCTGCCACGACGGGGGGCGAGCAGCAGTTCACGTGCCCCGTTCTGCGGGCTGCCGCAGGAGCGGGTCTTGACGTGGGAGCAGGACTGGGTGGTGCTGGAGGCGGGCGGGACGGTGGCCGCGCGTCTGGTGCCGGCAGAGCAGTGGTGGATCGAGCACAGACTGGCGTGCGTGGGGGGCTGCCGGACGCCGGATAGGCAACCGCACACGGGCATGGGCCCCGCACCGGACCAATCGGTGCGAGGCCCGTGCCGTTTCGGCCCAGGTAGTCCCTACGGCGTGTACACCGTCGGCCTGGGCGCCGTCGGCATGTTGGCGCCGATGAAGAAACTGGTGTGCGGGGGCTGGTTGTAGGCGGTGTTCTGCCAGGCCAGGCCGGTGCGGTACATCGGGTCGTGGAGCAGGGTCGTGATCTTCGTGCCGGTCTCGATCGGGGTCGAGTAGATCCGCAGCGCCGTGTTGCCGCTGGTGCGCCAGACGACCTCCTCGCGCCAGTCGCCGAGGATGTCGCCGGAGAGGGCCGGAGTGGCCTTCGTCCCGTTGTTCGAGGAGACCCCGGATCCGGTCAGCAACCGGGTCTCGCCGGAGGTGCCGTACTTGTCGATCCGGGTGCCGTCGAGGAGTTCACGGACCGGGTCGCCGTCCCACCAGGAGAGGAAGTTGACGGACGAGGGCTCGCGGCCCTTCGTCGCGCCGGCCTCGTCACGGATGGAGGTGTCGGAGGCCGACCACATCTCGGGACCGTCGTTGCCGGCGTAGATGTCCCCGGCGACGCCCCGGCCGTTGTCGCAGCAGGCGGCGAGCTGCCAGCGGACCGCGCCGTTCGCGGGGTTGATGTACAGCTCGGCGGGCTGCGAGGTGGACTCGGAGACCTTGAAGTACTCCAGGCCCGAGGTGGACGCGTCGAGGTCGCCCAGGTGCTGGGCGTCGCCGTGGCCCGTCCGCGTGGTCCACAGAGCGCTCCCGTTGTCGTCCACGGCCATCGCGCCGTACACGATCTCGTCCCGGCCGTCGTTGTCGACGTCCCCGACGGAGAGGCTGTGCGAGCCCTGGCCGTCGTAGCCCCGGCCGGCGTTGGAGGAGGAGTTGGTGTCGAAGGTCCAGCGGCGGGTGAAGGAGCCGTTCCGCCAGTCCCAGGCCGCGATCACCGAACGGGTGTAGTAGCCGCGCGCCATGATCAGGGAGGGGCGCGCGCCGTCCAGGTACGCCGTGCCCGCGAGGAAGCGGTCCGCCCGGTTGCCGTACGAGTCGCCCCACGACGAGACCGTGCCCCGGGCCGGGACGTAGTCCACCGTCTGCATCGCCCTGCCGGTCTGCCCGTTGAACATGGTCAGGTACTCGGGCCCGGAGAGGATGTAGCCGCTGGAGTTGCGGTGGTCGGCGGAGGAGCTGCCGATCACCGTCCCCGCCCCGTCGACCGTGCCGTCCGCCGTCTTGGCGGCGATCTCCGCCTTGCCGTCGCCGTCGTAGTCGTACACCTGGAACTGGGTGTAGTGCGCGCCCGAGCGGATGTTGCGGCCCAGGTCGATGCGCCACAGCCGGGTACCGTCGAGCTTGACGCCGTCGATGATCGTGTTGCCGGTGTAGCCGGACTGGGAGTTGTCCTTGGCGTTCGTCGGCTGCCACTTCAGGACGAACTCCAGGGCCCCGTCGCCGTCGAGGTCGCCCACGGAGGCGTCGTTGGACTCGTAGGTGTAGGCGACGCCGTCCGGGGTGGTGCCGCCGGCGGGCGCGCTGATCGGCACGTCCTTGTAACCGGTGCGCAGTTGGACGGCGTGCACCGAGTCGCCCTGCTCCACACCGTTCACGATCGCGCGGACCGTGTAGTCGGCCTGGGCGGGGGCGCCGGAGTGGAAGTAGTTCGTCGAGCCGGTGATCGGTGTCGCGTTGACCTTCGTTCCGGCCCGGTAGACGTTGAACGACACGTCGTTCGGGTCGGTGCCCAGCCAGCGCCAGCTGACCAGGTTGCCGCTGTCGACGTGCACGCTGACCACGCCCCGGTCGAGGCGCTCGACCTGGCGGGCGGTCGCGGCCTCGGCGGGCGTGCCGGTGAACGTGGTGAGTCCGGCGGCGACCAGGGCCGCTGTCACCAGCGAGCGCAGGGCTCGGCGTCTGTGGTGCCTGTGCGGGTGCTGCACGTGACGAACCTCCAGAAAGGACGGACGGGTTCCGCTCCTTCAGTCGCCGCCGTTCCCGGCCACGTTGCCGTACCTTTCGGCCAGTTCGGCCACGGTCCGGGCGATGCTCCGGCGCAGTTCGGCCGGCTCCAGCACCTCGATGTCCGTGCCCAGCCGCAGGAACTCGCCGTGCGCGTGCTCGACCGACTCGACGGCCACCCTCGCCGTGGTCCAGCCGTCCTCCCCCGGGCTCCGGCCGACCGGCACGGCCCTGGGCAGGGTCACGCCCGGCGCCAGCCGGACCAGCGCCTCCACCTGGTGCAGCCGGGCGTGGAAGTCGCGCTGGTACGCGGTCCAGTACGCGGCCAGGTCGAAGCCGTCCGGCCGGGTGAACTCCTCGCCGAGGGAGCCAGGGGAGCCGGGGGCGTCCGAGGTATCGGAGGTAGCAGAGATATCAGAGGTTTCGGCCGCGTCGGGTTCGAGGACGTCGAGGATCTGGTCCACCCGGAAGGTACGGGGTCCCGGGCCCGCGACGACGTACCAGCGGCCCGCCTTGAGGACCAGGCCGTACGGTTCGAGGCGGCGCCGTACGTCCGTCGGCTCGGCCCAGCGGCGGTACAGGACGTGCAGCACCCGGCCGCTCCAGACCGCGTCGGCGACGGCGGGCAGGAACGGGGTGGCGTCGGCCTCCGCGTACCAGCCGGGGGCGTCCAGGTGGAAGCGGCCGGCGACCCGGTCGGCGTGGGCCCGCAGCTCGGCGGGGAGGGCCGCGCGGACCTTCAGCTGTGCGGCGGCCAGCACCGCGCCCAGGCCCAGGTCGTCGACGGCGGGGCCGGGGACGCCCGCGAGGAACAGGGCCTCGGCCTCGCCCCTTGTCAGCCCGGTGAGGCGGGTGCGGTAGCCGTCCAGGAGGCGGTAGCCCCCTGCGTGGCCCGCGTCGCCGTAGAGCGGGACCCCGGCCGCGCCCAGCGCCTCCACGTCCCGGTAGACCGTGCGGACGGAGACCTCCAGCTCCTCGGCGAGCTCGGCGGCGGTCATCCGTCCCCGGGTCTGGAGCAGCAGGAGGATCGAGACGAGTCGGCTGGACTTCACTGACACAGGATGTCAGTGAAGCGGTCCTAACGTGCCGCCATGCCCTTCACCGAGAAACTGCTGACCGTGCCGCCGCCCGTCGAGGCGGCCGGTCGGCGGATCAAGCGCTACCACGTCACCGCCGATCCGGCCGGCCTCGCGCCCGACGTCGCGGAGGCGGCGTACGCGCTCCTCCCGGACCTGCTGCCGGAGCCGGACGGGACCACCCCGCCCGCGAGCTTCGTCGTGCTGCACCGGGGCGGCGACACCGGCGCCTACCTCAACGTCTACAGCTGGGTGTGGGACAACGTCCTGCACTTCGCCGGCGCGGCGGCGGGCCAGCCGGTGCTCGGCTGCCCGGACACCGACCCCACCCACTTCACCGTCACCAACCGCCCCTGGATCGGCTGCGTCTGGGAGCTGCCTCCGATCCAGCATGAACGCGACGCCTGGGTACGGCACGTCCTCGCGCCCGAACTCCCCGACCTCGACGCCTACTTGGCCGACTCTCTGCCCGAGGGGACGACTGGGACCGCCGGCACCACCGAACCCACCGAACCCACCGAAACCGCCGGAACGGCCGCGATCACCGGAGAGCGCTCATGAGCAGCCCGCACGACTTCGACTTCCTCCACGGCGACTGGGAGGTCCACCACCGCCGCCGGACCGACTTCCTCGCCCCGGACAGCGGTTGGGAGGAGTTCCCGTCCACGACCCGGTGCTTCCCGCTGTTCGACGGGGCAGCGAACGTCGACGAGATCGACATGCCGCACCTCGGCTCGAAGGGGCTGACCCTGCGGCTGTTCGACACCGAGGCCCGGACCTGGTCGCTGAACTGGTCCTCCAGCCGCAGCGGCCGCCTGTTCCCGCCGGTCGTGGGTCAGTTCACCGGCGGCCGGGGCGAGTTCCACGGCGACGACGTCCACGACGGCGAGGATGTACGGGTGCGTTTCGTGTGGTCGGACACCACGGCGACCTCGGCCCGCTGGGAGCAGGCGTTCTCACTGGACGACGGGGCGAGCTGGCTGACCAACTGGGTCATGGAGTTCAGCCGGCCGCAGGGCCCGGCGGCTTCCGGAACGCCCGCAGGCTGAACGTCGGCTCCGGGCGGTCGCGGTCCTGGTCGGGCAGGGCCGCCAGATGGACGGCGAACCGCTCGGTGAGCGGGTCGCCGGGCGGCAGGGTGACGAACCAGCCGCGCCGCAGGTCGGTGAGCGCGCGCCGGGGGCTGCGTCCCTGTCCCCGGCCCGTGAAGGTCGCCCGGCCGGCCGGTTCGAGACCGTGCCCGTCGGCGTACGTCTCGATGTCGGCCGGGGCGTCGGTCGCCGGGCGCCTCGGGCGCGCGGCGAGCACCGCGTCGATGTCGCTGCCGACGTTGTGGGAGGCTCCCTTGTCGACGGTGGTGACATAGACACCGCCGGGGCGGAGCACCCGGGCGCACTCCCCGACGACGGCCCGTACGTCCTCGGGGCCGCCCAGCAGATGCAGCAGCCACACACTGGTGACGGCGTCGAACTGCCCGTCACGGAACGGGAGTCGGCGCCCGTCGCCGATCACGACGGAGCCGGGCAGCCGGGCGGCGGCCCGGCTCGCCATGGCGTGGGTGAGGTCGACCCCCGAGACCTGGGTCCCGGGCCGGGCGGCCGCGATCCGCCGGGTCACGATCCCGGTGCCGCAGGCGAGGTCGAGCAGGCGGCGAGCACCCTCGGGGACGAGGCCGAGCACGGCGCGGGCGGCGGCCTCGGCGCGGGGTTCGCCGCCCCGCAGGGCGTCGTAGTCGCCGGCCTCCCTGTCGTAGTCCAGCACCCGCCTCAGCTCGCCCCGTGACCGGGGGCGAGCGCCTCCACCCTGCGGGCCAGCTCGAAGTCCTTCTCGGTGACGGCGCCGCCCGCGCTGTGGGTGTGGATGGTCAGCGACACCGTGTCGTAGCCGAGCGTGAGGTCGGAGTGGTGGTCGAGCTCCTCCTGGGTCTGGGCGATGTGCACGACCATCGCGGTCGCCGCGAAGTGCGAGGCCAGCCGGTAGGAGCGGGCGATCCGGTCCCCGTCCAGCGACCAGCCGGGCAGCTCCGCCAGCCGGTCCTCGATCTCCTTCTGCGACAAGGGTTCGACGGGCATGGCCCACTCCTTCCGGGACGTCCCCTCCGTGACGTGCGGTCCCTTCCAGCGTGCCACAGACGGACCGCCGAGTCCCTGGTCAGGAGCCCGGACGCGCCATACCTCGATCGGCTCGGCTACGTTCTCCGCATGACCAGTGTCCCGACCGGTGCCCCGGGCCGTCCCACCGCACCCGCCGACCAGGGCGTGGGCCCGCTGCTGCGGGCCTGGAGAGAACAACGACGGGTCAGTCAGCTGGAGTTGGCACTGCGTGCGGGTTCCTCGGCGCGGCACATCAGCTTCGTCGAGACGGGCCGCTCCCGCCCGAGCGAGGAGATGGTGCTGCGGCTCGCCGAGCACCTGGACGTACCCGTACGGGAGCGCAACGCGCTGCTGCTCGCGGCCGGTTACGCCCCGCGTTACCCGGAGACCCCGCTCGACGATCCGTCGATGGGCGCGCTGCGGGAGGGCATGGAACGGCTGATCCAGGGCTACGAGCCGTATCCGGCGCTGGTGATGAACGCGACGTACGACGTCCTGGCCGCCAACCGGGGCATCGTCATGCTCCTCGACGGGATCCCCGAGTCGCTGCTCGTCCCTCCGCTCAACGCGATGCGGTTGACGCTGCATCCCGAGGGCATGGCGCCGCGCATCCGGAATCTGCGAGCCTGGCGCGGGCACCTGCTGGAGCAGATGGAGCGGCAGATGGCGCTGCACCGTTCGGAGCCGCTGCGGGCGCTGTACGAGGAGGTGGCGGCGTATCCGCTGCCGCCGGGCACCGCCGAGGCCGATACCGGCGAGGACGCGGGGGCGGGGCCCGGCGCGGAACGGAGTGCCTACTTCGCGCTGCCGATGCGGATCGAGCACGAGGGCCGGGTGCTGTCCTTCGTCTCCTCGGTGTCCACCTTCAACACCCCCATGGACGTGACCGTGGCCGAGCTGGCCATCGAGACGTTCCTCCCGGCCGACCCGGCGACGGTCAAGTACCTGCACGAGCTGATGTCCTGACGCTCAGCCGGCGTCCCTCCGGTCGCGGGCCGCGCGGAGGGCGAGGTGCTGGACCGCCGCGAACCCGGCCACGGTGACCGCCTGGAGCAGCGTCCACACCGCGCCGGCCGTGCTCGGCGTCAGCCACAGCACCAGGGCGACGAGGCTGAGGGCCGCCCAGGCGAGGTTGGCCTCGATCACGACCCGTACGGGCGGCGTCGGCGGACGCTCACGCGTGGCCAGCAGGGCGACACCCGCCGCGTACACCGAGAGGAACGCGCCGAGCCCGACGAGCAGCCCGGGGTCGACGCCGAGGAAGCGGCCGAGGGGGGCGGAGGCCAGGAGGTAGGCGAGCCCGTTCGCTCCGGTCACCGCCGCGTCGGTGGCCAGGAAGCGGCGCAGCATGGTGCGGGGATCGGCGGTCCGGGCGAGGACGGCGAGCCGGTCCGTCGGGATGGTCATGGACATGGCACATCACGCTCCGTCGAAGTGGTGGGCGGGAAACGGAAGGGTCCGGAAGGCCCGGGACCCCGAGGGGTACCCGGTGGGCCCCGGTGCCCTCACCTTGCCGCGCGGGGCGTACGGCGGTCGATTACCTCCGAGGTCATGGCTCCCCGTATCCTGCGGCGGCGCCGGGACCGGAGGCCGGCGGAGCATCGGGTTCCGGCTGCCTCTGTGAGATGTCCACCTGGTCATGACAGACTGGTCAGGGATCTCGGCGCGTGGGGAGGCGTGGCGTGAGTGAGCGGCGGCCCGCGCCCACCGTGGGTCAGGTGGTGCTCGGAAGACGGCTCCAGGAACTGCGGGAGTCCGCCGGGCTGAAGCGCGAGGAGGCGGCACGCGTCCTCCGGGTCGCCCCGGCGACCGTACGGCGCATGGAGACCGCCGATGTCGCGCTCAAGATCCCGTACGTCCAGGTGCTGCTGACGACGTACGGTGTCGCCGAGCACGAGGTCGCCGCCTTCGTGACGCTGGCCGAGGAGGCGAACAAGCCGGGGTGGTGGCAGCGGTTCCACGATGTGCTGCCCGACTGGTTCAGCGTGTACGTCAGCCTGGAGGGCGCGGCACACCTGATCCGGCAGTACGAGCCGCACTTCGTGCCGGGGATGCTGCAGACGGAGGAGTACGCGCGGGCCGTGATGGAGGCCGGGACGGTCGGGCAGACCGGTCCCGAGGCGATCGAACGGCATGTGTCGCTACGGATGGCGAGACAGAAGCTCCTCACGCAGGAGAAGCCGCCGCACCTGTGGGTGATCATGGACGAGACGGCCCTCGCGCGTCCGGTGAGCATCCGCTCCCAGGTCATGCGCGACCAGCTCGACCGTCTCCTCGAAGTCACCGAGAGGGACCATGTGATCCTCCAGGTCTGCGAGTTCGCCAGCGGCCCCCACCCGGGCACCTACGCCCCCTTCTCCCTCTTCCGCTTCGCCGAACCCGAACTCCCCGACATGGTCTACACCGAGTACCTCACGGGCGCCCTCTACCTCGACTCCCGCACCGAGGTCGCCCTGCACCTCGAAGTCCTCGACCACATGGCCGCGCACGCGGCCTCCGCCGAGACGACGAGACAGATCCTCAAGCGGTACCGCGACAGGTACTGAGCGGCTCGCCCACGGCCCGCGCGCGGCCGGCCCGGCCCGGTCCGGTCCCCGCGGAAGGCTCACGCCGCCCCTCCCTTCGGCCCCCTCTCCTCGTCCACGATCTCCGCGTCGACCACGGTCTCGTCCTCGCTGGGGTCCGGTGGCGGTGGGTCGGCCTGGGCGCGGGAGGAGGCCGCGTACATGGACTGGCCCATGCGCTGGCTGACGGTGGACAGGTGGTCGACGGCGGTGCGCAGGGGCGCGGTGTCCTCGGGGTGCTCCAGGAGCCGTTTCACCTCCGCCACCGCGGCCTCCATCTCGGCCCTGCTGTCGGCGGGGACCCGTTCCTCGTTGTCGCGGAGGAACTTCTCCGTCTGGTAGGTGAGTTGCTCGGCGTGGTTGCGTGTCTCGGCCGCCTCACGGCGCCGGCGGTCGTCGTCGGCGTACTGCTCGGCCTCCCGCATCATGCGGTCGATGTCGTCCTTGGGGAGCGCGGAGCCGCCGGTCACCGTCATCTTCTGTTCGCGGCCGGTGGCGAGATCCTTCGCCGAGACATGCATGATGCCGTTCGCGTCGATGTCGAAGGCCACCTCGATCTGCGGGACGCCACGCGGCGCGGGCGGCAGCCCGGTGAGGTCGAAGACACCCAGCTTCTTGTTGTACGCGGCGATCTCCCGCTCACCCTGGTACACCTGGATGCCGACCGAGGGCTGGTTGTCCGCCGCCGTCGTGAAGATCTCCGAACGGCGCGTGGGAATCGTCGTGTTGCGCTCGATGAGCTTGGTCATGATGCCGCCCTTGGTCTCGATGCCCAGGGACAACGGGGTGACGTCGAGCAGCAGCACGTCCTTCACGTCACCGCGGATGACGCCCGCCTGCAGCGCGGCGCCGACCGCCACCACCTCGTCGGGGTTCACCCCCTTGTGCGGGTCCTTGCCGGTGAGTTCCCGCACCAGGTCGCTCACGGCGGGCATCCGTGTCGAACCGCCCACGAGGATGACGTGGTCGATCGCGGCGAGCTTCACCCCCGCGTCCTTGACGGCCTGGTGGAAGGGCGTCCTGCACCGGTCGAGCAGATCCGCGGTCAGCTCCTGGAACTGGGCGCGCGTCAGCCCCTCCTCCAAGTGGAGGGGTCCCTCGGCGGAGGCGGTGATGTACGGGAGGTTGATGGACGTCTCGGAGGAGCTGGACAGCTCGATCTTGGCCCGCTCCGCCCCCTCGCGCAGCCGCTGCAACGCCATCTTGTCGCGGCCGAGATCGACGCCGTACTGCCCCTGGAAGCGTTTGACGAGATGTTCGACCACCCGCTGGTCCCAGTCGTCGCCCCCGAGCCGGGTGTCGCCGTTGGTGGCCTCCACCTCGATGACCCCCTCACCGATCTCCAGGAGGGAGACGTCGAAGGTGCCGCCGCCGAGGTCGAAGACGAGGACGGTCTGCTCCTCGCCCCGGTCCAGGCCGTACGCGAGGGCCGCGGCCGTGGGCTCGTTGATGATCCGCAGGACCTTCAGGCCCGCGATCTCCCCCGCCTCCTTGGTCGCCTGCCGCTGCGCGTCGTCGAAGTACGCGGGCACGGTGATGACGGCGTCGGTGACGTCCTCGCCGAGATACGACTCCGCGTCCCGCTTCAGCTTCTGCAGGACGCGCGCGGACAGTTCCTGGGCCCGGTAGCGGGTACCGTCCACGGAGCCCTGCGCGGGGAAGCGCCAACTCGCGTCCCCCATGTGGCGTTTGACGGAGCGCGCGGTGCGCTCCACGTTCGTCACGGCCTGCCGCTTGGCGACCTCGCCGACGAGCACCTCGCCGTTCTTGGCGAAGGCCACCACCGACGGTGTGGTCCGCTGCCCCTCCGCGTTGACGACGACGGTCGGCTCGCCGCCCTCCAGGACCGCCACCACCGAGTTCGTCGTACCGAGATCGATCCCGACCGCACGCCCCATCGCCGTCCCCTTCCAGCGGAGTTCCGCAAGGATCCGCAAGGTCCGCCAAGTGTTCCCACCACCAGCACAAAACTTGAGTGGGTTCTTGTCAACGGGGCGGAGACGGGGCGCACGAAGCAGGCGGTCAGACCAGTTCGGCCGTGAGCGTGATCGTCGTGCCGGTCAGGGCCTGGCTGACCGGGCAGTTCTTCTTTGCGCCCTCGGCCGCCTCCTGGAAGCCGGCCGCGTCCAGGCCGGGGACCTCGCCGCGGACGGTGAGGTGGATACCGGTGATGCCCTCACCGGGCTGGAAGGTCACGTCGGCCTTGGTCTCCAGGCGGGTGGGCGGGTTGCCCGCGCCGGTGAGGCCGTGGGAGAGCGCCATGGAGAAGCAGCTGGAGTGGGCGGCCGCGATCAGCTCCTCGGGGCTGGTCTTGCCGTTCGCCTGCTCCGCGCGCGACGGCCACGACACCGGCTGCGAGCCGATGCCGGAGGAGTCGAAGGTGACGGTGCCGGTGCCCTTGAGCAGCTCGCCTTCCCAGACGGTGTGTGCGGTGCGCGTGGTGGCCACGATGAGTCCTTTCTATGGGTCACGATGCCGGAGCCCCGCGTAGTGGGGGTCCCGTTGCGGAAGTTCCGTCGCGGGGATCCCGTTGCCGGGGTTCCGTGCCCCCATCCGATCACACTCCGGCGGATGGGAGGCTCATCTCACCCTGAACACCGGCCCCTGCGCGGTGAACGGCAGGCGAGCACCCTGGGGAATCAGATAGGCGTGCTCCCGCCGCACCCGCAGCACGTCGCACCAGCCGTCCGTGATGACGAGGACGGGCGCGCCCGGCGGGAAGTCGTCGGCGCGGTGCAGCAGATCGACGCCCGGCTGCAACTCCGTACCGCCGCGCCCGCGCACCCGCACCCGCCCCGCGATCTCGGTGACCGGCAGGAATCCCGCGTCGTGCGGGGCCGCGTCGCAGAAGACGACCCGGGCGGCCGGTACGTCACGGGCCGCGGCGTACGAGGCGATCGCGCCCAGTGCCTTGCCGAGCAGCGTCCGGTCCATGGAGCCGGAGGTGTCGAGGACGACGCCGAAGGTGCAGCGGGCGATCTCCTCGGGTGGGAAGTACCGCCCGGCGCGCGGGATGTCGGGGGTGGCGGACTGCCGACGCGAGGGGCGCGCGTAGGTCCGTACGGCCCGGGGGCTGGGCACGAACTCGTCGAACCAGCGCGCCAGTCGCGCGTCCCAGGGCAGGGGCGGATGGCTGAGGGCACGGATCTCCTCGACCAGGCCGGCCGGCAGGAGGCCGCGTTCCTGCCGCTCGTGCAGATCGAAGCCCCGGGCGAGGCCCCGGCGGTAGAACTCGTCGAGGTCCACGTAGTCGCGCGGCGCGCCGAGCGGACCGCCGAGGATGTCGCCGACGCCCTTGCCGCGCGGGGTGGCGAGCCGGCGCATCCGGCGCAGGTCGCCGGCGATCCGGTCGTAGACCTCCTCGGCCGACAGTCCGGCCAGCCCGGGGTCGTACAGCAGTCCGTCGGGCATGGTGCCGACCTGCATCTCGCGCAACCAGTCGTTGATGACGTAGTCGGCGGCGACGTTGAACAGATACGGGTCGCGGGTGCCGCAGCGGTCGCCGTGGCGCAGGGCGGCGTGCAGCATCTCGTGGGCGAGGACGAACCGCCACTCCTCGTCGTCGAACTGGCGGAGCGGGTTGATGTAGATCTCACCCGCCTCCGCGTCGACGGCCGCGACGGAGATGCCGTGGGCGTGGGCGAGTTCGACGTCGGCGACGATCCGGATGCCGGCCGCGATGCCGCCGAGCAGCGGGTAGGAGGAGATGAACCAGCTCAGCGCCTTCTCCCAGGGCCGCATGCGGACCGGCTCGTCGTCCAGGGTCGCGCGGCGGCCGCCGGCCATGTCCATCGCGGCGGACATCGTGCGGGTCAGGGCGTGCGCGAAGGCGAGCTGCCAGTCCGTGGGCGTGCCGCGCCACTTGGGCCAGGTCAGCAGCAGCTGGTCGGGCTCGTCACCGGCCGTACCGCAGTGCGCGTACACCGCCGGGAGCCCGTCCTGGCGCCAGCGGGCGGCCAGGCGCTCCTCGTCGCCGTCCGGGTAGCGGTCGGGCAGGTTCTCGGGTGTCAGGCCGACGGGGAAGGTGAGCAGGAACCGGTTGACGGCGACGCAGCGGGCGGCGAGGTCGAAGCGGTCTGGCTGGGCACGCACGCCCTGCGCCGCCGGGACGTGCCCGAAGCCCAGGTGGATGGCGGCGTGGGCGATGGCCCAGGCCCAGGCCTCGGGGGCGGCGAGCCGGTCGGGGTGCGCGTGCAGCACGCCTTCGGAGTCGACCCGGACGAGACCTCGGCGGGGCGCGAGATCGCACTTCTCCTTGCGGCAGACGGTGAACCCGACCGCCCGCAGCGCGGAGTTGCTCCGCGCCGCCTCCAGCCCCGCCTCGAACGCCTCACCGGCGAGGTCGCGCTTCGTCTTCCGTTTGCCCTGCCCCTTGCCGCCGGCCGTGCTCACCGGCGTGCCTCCACCAGCCGGGGCATGTCACGGGCCGCCTCGACCAGGAACCAGGCAGGCAGCACGGGATTGCCGTCGGCGTCGTCGGCGATGACGGTCTGGGCGACCTCGACGGAGATCTCCGCGAGCCGCACCAGCAGGGACTTGGCGCGGTACGCGGTCTGCCGTCCGTTCGCCGACATGTGCTGCTTGCTGACCGGCAGTTCCTTGATCAGCCGGCCGCGGAAGGAGTCGGCGAGGTAGTACAGCAGGTCGCGGTCCTCCAGGCGGTGGGGCCAGCCGGCCTCGCCCTTGAGGATCGCCTCGATGCCGAACCGGCTGCGCACGATCTTGACGTAACCGCAGAAGGCCACCGCGTGCGCGGGCGTCAGCGTGCCGTGCGCGAGGACCTTCAGGGTCTCCTCGTCGAGGTCGCGCCCGAAGGAGTGCAGCGCGTCGGAGAGCATGTGCCACGAGCGGGGTGTCGAGAACGGCTCCTCGGTCTTCGGCGGCTTGGACCACAGGTGGTCCGGGCGGTCGGTGAGGTGGTCCAGGATCCAGGGGTGGATGCCGTTGCCCTCGGCCCAGACCAGCCAGTCCTTCGCCGAGGCCTGGAGGTGGACGTGGGTGAGGCGGTTGACCAGGGCGGAGGCGATGGGGCGGGCCAGGGCGTTGTCGGTGGCGCGGTTGCCGGCGCCGATGACGATCGAGCCCTTCGGCAGCTCGTAGTTTCCGATACGGCGGTCCAGGATCAACGAGTAGAAGGCCTTCTGCACATCCGGGGTGGCCGCGTTCAGCTCGTCCAGGAACAGACAGTAGGGCTCGTCCCGGGCGATCGCCTCCGGCGGGCAGAACACGGAGCGGCCGTCGCGGATCTGCGGGACGCCCATCAGGTCCTCCGGCGCGAGCTGCGTACCGAGGAGGCTCACGCACTCCAGGCCCAGCGACTCGGCGAAGTCCCGCACCAGGGAGGACTTGCCGATGCCGGGGGCGCCCCAGACGAAGACGGGCCGCACGGTGGCGAGGCCGAGCAGCAGTTCGGGGATACGGGAGGGGGTGACGGTCACGGCTGCCTGCAAGGCGTGTGCTCCAGGGATCGGTCCTGCGGACGTTGCGGACAGTCTGGGTGACCGCTTCGCGGGAGCGCAGCCGAATTTTTGCCGCGCTCCGGCTCTCGTCCGGCTCGGCCCCCGTCAGTGCGAGGCACACGTAGTGGGCCCGCCAGGCCGGGGGGTCGAGGGCGTCCGTACGGGCGAGCTCGGCAAGCGGGCCGAGCCGCAACTCCGGCACTCCCCCCGGCCCCTCACCTCCTCGGTGGCGCTCGGCGAGAGCGGCCTCCAGTCACCCGTACGCGGTCGGATACAGCGCGGGGTCACGCCCGACGTCGGCACGCGTGGCCCGGACCAGGTCGTTGGCGCCGCGCAGGGCGTCGAGTTGCCCGGCCGGCTCACCTGGGCCGGGTGCCTATGCGTCTGCCGGGTTCGATCGGGGGGCGGGTGCGGGTTCGCCGCGGCCGGTCGCGCAGTTCCCCGCGCCCCTGACGGGCGCGCTGCCGTGGGCCAGGGGGATCTGGGGGCCGTCCGCCTCCCGGAGCCATCGTCGCAGGACCCGGTGGACGTGCTCCGCGCCGACCAGGTCCTCGCCTTCCTCCACGGGCTCGGAGAGGACCAGCGGGGACATCAGGAAAGGGCGGGACTGACAGCCGCCCAGACCGCCGTGGGAGCCGATCTGTTCCTCGAAGGCGAGGACTTCGCCGTCGGTCGGCTCGTACCAGGAGTTGACCATGATGTCGGCGGTGTGGGGGAAGCCGTGCGTGCGGCGTACGGCGTCGGCGGCCCCGGGACCGAAGTCGGCCAGCGGGCCCGGGTGTTCGTCGCTCAGTTCGTCGATCGGGATCTCCGCGCCGTGCGCCCCGAGGACGACGCCGCCGTGTTCCTCGCTGCGGACGAGGACGAAGCCGATGCCGGGGTGGTTGGCGAGGGTGGAGAGCAGGGCGGGGTGGCGGGCGTCGATCTCCTCGCGGCTCATCCGGTGGGAGACGTCGGGGAAGGAGACGAGGCCGAGGTTGCCCGAGGCCAGGGTGATCGGCTCGGAGCGGCGGGTGGGGCGGTACTCCTCGACACCCTCCTCGACCGGGATGCGCAGCGCGGCCCGTACGGCGGCGCGTGCCTCGGCGCCGCTGTGGGTGCGCTGGGCGCGGCGTGGGACGGGCAGGCCGCAGCCGGCGCGGACCAGGTCGCCGAGGGTGAGGCCGTAACGGGCGAGGAAGGTCTCGCCGGGGCTCTGGCCGTGGTCGGAGAGGAGGACGATCCGGTAGGCGCGCGGGGCGTGTTCGGCGACCTGGGCGATCAGCGCGAGGGAACGGTCCAGGCGCTGGAGGATCTTCGCGGCGTCCCGGCTGTGCGGGCCGGAGTGGTGCGCGACCTCGTCGTAGGCCACCAGGTCCGCGTAGATCGCCGCGCGGCCCGCGAACATGTCCCCGATCACCGCGGCGACGACGACGTCGCGCTCGACGACGGTCGCGAAGGCCCTGATGAACGGGTAGAGCCCGCCACGCTTGACGCGGGGGCGCTGCTCGGTGAACCGGGCCCGGCTGGACTGGCCGATCTCCCGCAGGACGTCGGCGACGAAGGACATGGCGGTGCGGACGGCGTTGGCGGGGTCGGAGAAGTACGCGAAATAGCCGGCGCGGGAGCGGTTCCGCCTCCCCCGGCGGGCGGCGATCGACAGCACCAGCGCGAGCTGCTCGGCGCCGCCGCTGAAGAGATTGCCGCGGCTGGCGCCGTCGACGGTCAGCAGACCGCCGTCGCCGGTGCGGTCGACGGCCCGGCGCTGGAGCTCCGCGGCGCTGGAGGGCCGGTTGCAGACCATCACCTCCCGGGTGTCCTTCTCGTACCAGCGGAAGGCCGGCACGTCGTGGTTGGTGCCGTGCAGGATGCCGAGCTGGCTGGCGCCGGTCTGGCTGGACCAGTCGGTGCGCCACGGGGTGAGCCGGTGCGTGGGCCGGGGGCGGACGGCGCCGGCCGACGCGGGCGGCGCGAGGCCCAGCCACTCGGCCACGGTCGGCATCAGCCCGTCCCGCGTCGCCGACTCCAGCACGTCGTGGCCGACACCGTCGAGTTGGAGGAAGACGGTGCCGGGTCCGGCGGGCCCCGGACGGCCTGCCGCGTGTCTGCGGCGGCGGTCGGCCAGGCGGTAGAGGCGGCGCCGGTAGGCGTCGTCGTCCCGTACGGCGAGGGCGCCGCCGGTGGCGGAGGCGACGGCGGACATCACCGCGGCGACGACCACGGCGGTCTCGGGCGCGGCCGCCCCCTGGCCGGAGGGGTTGAGCCAGAGGGCGAGGAGGAGCAGGGAGCCGTTGAGGAAGAAGACGAGCAGGCCGAGGACGAGCGCCGGTACCAGCAGCATGGCCCGCACCAGCAGCGGCCACACCAGCGAGGACAGCAGACCGAACGCGCCGGCGCCGAACGCCGCGGTCACGGCGATCTGGGTGGCGCTCTCACCGCTCTCGGCCTGGAGCCGGAAGTCGGGCAGCGCGCCCGCGAGCACGAGCATGGTCAGCGTGGACACCGCCCATACGGCGAGCATCCGCCAGATCCCGCTCAGCACCCTCCGCCAACGACCACCGCCCACGTTCGGCCATCCTCACGTCCTGTTTCGTGGGCCCAGACTGTCATACGGGGTGGGGGCGCCGGGGTGGCGTTCCGGGGTGGCACGGGGGCACGGTCCGGGCAGGGGGCAGGCAGGGGTCGGGCAGGGGTCCTGACCTCCGGCCGTACGTCGCGGGCCGTGGGACGTGACGGCCGGTGGCGCGGTCCCCCGCGCCCTCGAAGAGCTTCCCGGCACCGGAAGTGGCGCCCCGTTCCGCCTCAGCGGCCGTCGTAACCCGCCGTCGGCATCGACAGGCGGCGGTGGACGCGGGCCTTCATCTGGGCGTCGTAGGCGGGTTCGGCGTGGCCGACGGTCTCGACGCGGATGCCGCGTCGGGCGCACTCGGCGGTGAAGTCGTCGACGGAGGCCAGGGCGCGTTCCAGCACGCGGTGGCTGGGGGCGACGAAGAGATCGACCAGGCCGGCGTCGACGTCGGTCCAGAGGGCGCCGTGATCGGGGCGCAGACCGCGTACGAGCAGCTCGCGCGTCACCACATAGCCGCGCTCGGCCGCCCAGCGGGCGCACATGGCGTGCTGGCTGCGGGAGTCGACCAGGAAGGGATCCGCCTCCAGTTCCTCCAGCGGCGTCAGGCTCGCTATGGCCGCGACGCGCACCACGGGGCCACGTCCGGCGGTGCCGCGGCCGGCGGTGCCCCGTCCGGCCGTGCCGCGTCCGTGAGCCGCGTCCTGGCACGCCACGCCGCAGACGCCGCTCCTGTCTCCTTTGTCTCCCATGCTGTTCCCCCTCCCCAGGGGCCGGGCCCCCGTCCCGCGGAGCGAACCGCGGACGCCGGAACCGGCATGCCCGCCCACGGCATGATCCGCCGGACGGGCTCAGGCCGCAGACCCTACTCCAGCCCGTAGGCTCGGGGGAGTAGCGCGAAGGAGGCGAACGGAGTGCCGGTGCAGATCACCTGGTGGGGTCACGCGACCTGCACCGTGGAGGACTCGGGAACGAGGGTGCTGACCGACCCCCTGTTCACGCGCCGGCTCGCGCATCTGCGCAGGCGCCGGGGCGCGCTCCCGCCGCCGGAGGCCGCGGTCGCGGACGTGGCGCTGGTGTCGCATCTCCACGCCGATCATCTGCACGTTCCTTCCCTGGCCCGGCTCGCCCCGGGGACCCGGCTGGTGGTGCCGAGGGGCGCGCCTCGCCAGGTGCCGGGGCTGCGCAGGCTGGCGCATCTGCGGCTCTGTGAAGCGGCGCCCGGGGACGAGGTCAGGGTCGGTGACCTGGTCGTACGCGCTGTTTCCGCGCGGCACGACGGGCGGCGGCTGCCGGTCGGGCCGCATCGTTCGCCCGCGCTCGGCTTCGTCGTGGAGGGCGAGGCGCGCACCTATTTCGCCGGCGACACCGGGCTGTTCGAGACCATGTCCAAGGAAGTCGGGCCGGTCGACGTGGCGTTGCTGCCGGTCGGTGGATGGGGCCCGTACCTCGGTGAGGGCCATCTGGACGCGGGGCGCGCGGCGGAGGCGCTTGCGCTGCTCGCGCCCCGGAGCGCGGTTCCGGTGCACTACGGCACGTACTGGCCGATCGGCATGGACGCCGTGCGCCCCCATGAATTCCACGCCCCCGGCGAGGAGTTCGTACGCCTCGCCGCCGTACGCGCTCCCGAGGTGGCCGTGCACCGGCTGGGGCACGGAGAGAGCGTACGGCCGGGGGTGGCGCGATGAGACGCCCGCCGACAGCGGTCACAGAGGTCGTGGAGGAGGCTCGGTGATCGTCCTGGCCGCGGTGAGCACTCCCGTGCCGTACGCGTCCACCCAGCAGGCGCTCGGCTATCCCACGCTGTTCCTGCTGGTGCTGATCGGAGCGCTGGTACCGGTGGTGCCGACCGGGGCGCTGGTCAGTTCGGCGGCCGTGGTGGCGTTCCATCAGACGGCGCCGCTCTCCCTGCTGATGGTGTTCGTGGTGGCGTCGGTCGCCGCGTTCCTCGGAGACATCGCCCTGTACTGGCTGGGCCGGCGCGGAATGGGGTCCAAGAACGGCTCGCGCTGGCTGGAGGCGATCCGCCGCAGGGCCCCGGAGGACCGGCTGGCCCAGGCGCAGGCGAAGCTCGACGACCACGGCGTGACCGTGCTGGTGCTGTCCCGGCTGATGCCGGCCGGGCGTCTGCCGGTGATGCTGGCCTGTCTGCTGTCGAAGATGCCGTTGCGGCGGTTCGCCCGGGGGAATCTGCCGGCGTGCCTCGCGTGGGCCGTGACGTACCAGTTGATCGGCATCCTGGGCGGGTCCTTGTTCAAGGAGCCGTGGGAAGGGGTGTTGGCGGCGGTCGTGTTGACGTTGCTGATCAGTGTGGTGCCGAGTGTGTGGCGGCGGGTCGTCCGCTGAGCGCCTGTCGTGGTGGTCGGCGCTGTTCCCCGCGCCCCTGAGGGACGGGCGGCGCCCCCTTCAGCGACACGGGTGCGCTCCGTCGGTCAGTCCAGCACGCGGGAGCCGCCGATCGGCAGGTCCCACAGGTTCTCGCGCGACAGTCCGGCCGCCTGCCATGCCGTCCTCACCCGCCGCAGGGGTTCCAGGACCGGTTCGGCCGACAGGACGAAGGTGGCCCAGTGCATGGGGGCCATGTGGCGGGCGCCGAGGTCCAGGAAGGCGCGGACCGCTTCCTCCGGGTCGCAGTGCACGTCGCTCAGCCACCAGCGGGGGTCGTAGGCGCCGATGGGCAGGAGCGCGACGTCGATGCCGGGGTGACGGCGGCCGATCAGGGAGAACCAGTGGCCGTAGCCGGTGTCACCCGCGAAGTAGAGGCGCTTGCCGTCGGGAGCCGTGAGAACCCAACCGCCCCACAGGGAGCGGCAGGTGTCGGTGAGGGTGCGCTTGGACCAGTGGTGGGCCGGTACGAAGTCGAAGCGGACACCGTCGAGTTCCGCCGCCTCCCACCAGTCGAGCTCGGTGACCCGCTCGAACCGGCGCCGCCGGAACCAGCGGCCGAGGCCGGCGGGCACGAACACCGGGGTGGAGCGCGGGAGTCTGGCCAAGGTGGGGGCGTCGAGGTGGTCGTAGTGGTTGTGGCTGATGACGACCGCGTCCACCCGGGGCAGCGCGTCCCAGTCGATGCCCACGGGGGTGATCCGTGCCGGCGTGCCCAGGATGCGGCGGGACCAGACGGGGTCGGTGAGGACGGTCAGCCCGCCGATCCGCACCACCCAACTCGCGTGTCCCGCCCAGGAGACGGCGACGGTACGGGCGTCCGCCCTCGGCAACGGGCCGGGCTCGTACGGCAGTCGCGGGATGTCGACGAGCCCGTCGGCGCCGGGCCGTACCGCGCCCTCGCGGGCGAACCGGGCGAAGGCCTTCAGCCCGGGGAGCGGCGCGGTGAGCCGGTCGGCGAAGGACCTCGGCCAGCGGCGCGGCTCACCGAGCGGCCGGGGCTCGGCGAGCGGTGGGAGGAGGGGTGTCCCGGGCGCCGGATCGCCGGTGTGCCCGGTTGCCGACGTGGAGGACGGAGTCGCCGAGGTGGTCGGCACGGGTGTGGTCGGCGTGGGGGCGGTCGCCCCTGGCGGGGTCGTCGTGGAGGTGGTCGACTCGGACTGCTGCGTCATCGAGGAGGCTCCCGTCGCTGAGAGTCGTCACGAAGGATCGTCGTCGCTGAAGGCCGCTGAAGGTCGCCGGGAGCCGCCGGCGTCGGTCACCGGGGTCTCCCGGATCGCCGAGGAGCGTCATCGCAGGTCCTCGAAGGCCGTCCCGAGAAGCGCCAACGCCCGTTCCACATGGGGTAGTTCCAGGGGATCGGGCACGGTGAGGACCTGGGCGCGCTCCGCGTCGGTGGTGCCGAGGAACGCGTCGGTGGACAGCCGGACGCGCAGGGCGGCGAGGTCGTCCCCGAACCGGTGACCGCCGGGCGCGGGCATCCCGAGCCGGTCGGTGAGGAAGTCCTCCAGCTCCTGGGCGTCACCGACGCCGTACCCGGCGAGGGCCGGGCGCAGCGGGTCGAGGTCGGCGTACAGATGCCGTCCGGCGCGCGGCGGCAGGGCGAGCGCCCCGGCGGCGACCACGGCCCGGTGCGCGGTGTCGGCGAGGCGCGCGTGCAGGCGTACGGCGGCGGCGAGCCGTTCGGTCACGGGCTCCGGCTCGTCGAGCGCGAGGGCGGCGGCCGCGGCGACGGGGGTGGCGACCCGGGCGCCCAGCGCGGTCAGCACGTCCAGGACCCGGTCGCGCAGCCCCGCCCCGTCCTCGTTCGCCGGGAAGCGGGCGACGGCGGCCGGCCAGCCGGCCGGCAGGAAGGCGCCGGCGAGGTCGCTGACGACGGTGACCCGGTCGGGCAGCATCTCGGCGGGGCTGAGCAGCACGGTGTCGTGCGGGTCGTGGACGGTGTCGCGCCAGGTCTCGTCGCTGACCAGGTGCAGCCCCTCTCCCAGGGCCGCCTCCATGGTCTCGTGCACCAGTTCGGGCGGGGCCACGGTCGCGGTCGGGTCGTCGGCGACGCACAGCACGAGCAGCCGGGGATCACCCCCCTCGGCGCGGATCCTGCGGACGGTCTCCAGCAGCGCGTACGGGTCCGGAACGCCCCCGCACTCGGCGGGCGTGGCCACGTGGAAGACGGATCTCCCCAAGGCACGTGCCTGTGGCTCCCACCAGGCGGCGCACGGCCGAGGGAGCAGTACGTCGCCCCCGATCGCGGCGGTCAGGGCGAGGAGCAGGGAGGGGGCGCCGGGAGCGGCCAGTGCCCGGTCCCTGGTGGTGGCCAGTCCGCGCCGCTCCCAGTAGCCGCAGGCGGCGTCCAGGAGGGCGGGATCACCGCCGAGCGGGACGGGGTGGGGGCGGCCCGCCGCGGCGGAGAGCACGGCGGCCAGTTCGGGCAGGACGGGCAGTCCCTGGGCGGGAAGGGGCGGGCCGTAGCGGACCGGACCGTGCCCTTCCGGATCCGTCCGCCGCATGTGTGCCTCCGCCCGCTCTGGTGCGTTGCCCGGCGCTCACCCCCGCGGGATCGCTCCGGGACGTCGATAGGTGCTCCGTCGTGCGTACGGGGTGCGTCGGCGTGCCGTGTGCGAACCCGGCAGGCGTCGCGCGCGCCCTCGGCCTGTCAGTACCCAGGCTCACGCGCCTCATGGGCCCCGCTGCGGGTTGCGCCGGTCACACCCCCGCTCATGGCGTCCACCGGTCCCGGCGGCGCAGCCGGTGCACGGCCGCGCCGAGCGCTCCCGCGATCAGGAGGCCACCGGCGACCATGGCCGGGACCGAGTCGGTGAAGGCACCGCCTTCGCCCGCGTGGACGCCGCGCTGGACCGGGGCCGGCTGGTGGGTGGACTGGTGGGAAGGCTGGTGCGTGGAGTGGTGGGAGGGCTGGTGCGTGGGCTGTCGGGTCGGTTGGTGCGTCGGCTCGTCGGTGGGCCCGTACTGATCGCCCTGATCGCCGCCGAGGGAGACGTCGAAGGCGGCGCTCCACTCTTTGCCCTCACCGCCGGGGGTCCCGGGGCACGTGCCGTCGACGCCCCACTCGGTGGCCGGGTCCGCCTCGTCGACGGCGGCCTCGAAGTCCGCGGCGGGCGCGATCTTCGCCGTGCCCTGGTACGACGGGCCGGCGGCGGAGTCGCCGTCGCCGGGCAGGCGTTGCAGCGTGACCGTGCCCTGTTCGAACGCCTCTGAGCTGGCGTCGATGGTCTCGGGGGCGGTGCCGTCGGTCGGGTCGCAGGCGACGGAGAACGTGAGTGTGCCGCCCGGTTCGACGGACTGCGGGTTCACCTCGGCCGCGGGATCCGCGTACGAGGGTGGGGCGGCGCCGCCCAGGACGACGCCGATCAGGGCGGTGGCGGACAGGACACGGGCTCTGCGGCGCATGGGCGGACGCGTGGGCGGGGACATGGAGGGGACTCCTTCGGGCGGCTCCGGCGGGCGGGGGGCACGACCGCCGTGCCCCGCGTCCATCAGAGCGCCGTGCCCGGCGGGGCGCGCGCCGCCGGGCACCATTCGCGGGACGCGAAGGGCCGACCGGGTGACGGTCGGGGCGGTCGGGGCGCTCCGGCTCGGCTCAGCCGGAGAGCGAGACCAGTTCCCGCTCCAGGCCCCTGCCCCTCTTGTCCACCACGGCCGACGCGACGTCCGACAGCTTGCGGTTGGTGCCCTGGGAGATGCGGCGCAGCACGTCGAACGCGGCGTCCGCGTCGCAGCCGAGGACGTGCATGACCATCCCGCAGGCCTGGTCGACGACGGGCCGGGAGCGCAGGGCGGCGCCGAGCTGGTCGAGTTCGGTGAGGGCGGCCCGGTAGGAGCGGTCGCGGACGATACAGGTCGCGGCGAGGTCGCCGAGGGCACGGGCGGCGCCGTGCGGGGCGTCCTCCAGGGTGTGGGGGCGGAAGCTGTAGAGGCTGAGTGTCACGGTGAGACCGGAGCGCCTGAAGGGGAGCGTGACGCTGGACCGGACGCCCGCGTCGAGGGCCGCCGCCCGGAACTCCGGCCAGCGTTCCTCTCGCAGCAGATCGGCGGAGTCCACGGGCTCACCGCGCTCCAGCGCGGCCGGCAAGGGTCCGTCGCCCGAGCGCAGTTGGACGGCGACGAGTCCGGCGAGGTCGGGGTGGGTGACCGCGGCGGGCCGCTCGGTGCCGCTGTCGGACACCATGCCGCTGGCACCGCAGCAGTCGTTGGTGCAGCGGGCGGCCTGTTCGACGAGTTCGGAGAGCCTTCTGCCCGGATGTGCGGATTCCGCCGATTCCCGCCCCACGCGGTCGAGTTGTTCGCTTTCCGGCATGATGCACGCCTCCTCCTCCGATCGCCTTCCCGCGCACCTGCACGGAAAACGAACCTTCGGCTTTCGTTGCGGCCGTGCCCCCGCGCCCCTCCAGGCGCTACGTTCGTCGCATGGCCCAGACGGACGAATTCGGTGAGGAACTCGCGGATTTCGTCCGCCGTGTCGCGGAGCTCAAGGCGGCCCGCTCGGTCCCGTCGGGAGATCTCCCGACGGTCCTGGACGCGGCCATCTTCGAACTCGACCACGCCGCCGACCGGTTGTGGCCGTGGTACGAGCGGCTGACCGCCTCGGGTCCGGTCGGTGGCACCTCGTCCGCCGCGCAGGAACACCAGTTGTTGAAGACCGTGTTCCAGACCCTGCCGCTGCCGGTGGTGCTGGTGGACCGCGAGACGGTGGTGCGGCGCCTCAACCAGGCCGCGACCGCCTTCACCGGCGTACGGTCCGGTTATGCCACGGGCCGTCCGCTCAGCGGTTTCCTCACTCATGCCGACCGGGGCGCGTTCCGTTCCCAGGCGGCCGCCGTGGCCCGTGGCGAGGGCGACCGCAGCCTCAACGTCCATCTGCAGCAGCGCCCGTCGTTCCCGGTCCGCGCCACGCTCACACAGCTGCGCCCCGGCAGCGGCGAGCCGCGCAACACCGTCCTGGTCGTCCTCCAGCCGGCCGGGCACCGGATGCCGACCGTCGAGCCGCTGCGTCCGTTGCCCAACCTCACCGAGACCACACGTCACGCGGCCCTGATGGACCTCGTCGACACGATGGCCACGGCCCTGCTGACGGCCCCCGCCGGCGCGGCCCTCGACCGCGCGGCCCGTGTGTTGCACGGCCGCTTCGCGGATTGGGTGATCGCCGACACGACGACCCCCGGCCTCGCGCGCTCGACGGTGCTCGCCCCCTCGGAGGAGGAGGCGAAGCTGCTGGCGGCACAGGACCCCGCCGGCTGCCCCCTCGTCGTCACCGCCGCCCGGGGCGGCACCCCCGCCCTCCAGATCCGTCCCGCCGACCCGGCCGCCTTCGGCCACGACGGCTCCGGAGCCCCGGTCCTCGTGAAGGCCGACGTGACCTCCCTGCTGACGGTGCCCCTGGCACCCCCGGAAGGCCCGGTCAAAGGCGTCCTGACCCTCTTCCGCTCAGGCGCCCGTCTGGCCTTCTCGATGGCCGAGGCCCAGGCGATGGACATGATGTCCCGCCACATGGCCCTGGCCATGGAACGCGCCGGGTAGGGCAGCTGCCCCGAGGGCGCCCCGGCTCGCCCTCGGCCTCACCCGGCTGAGCTATACCGCATCCTTCATCACCTGGTCCCGCAGCCGGTCACAGCACCGGCTGATCAAGCGCGACACGTGCATCTGGGAGATCCCCAACTGCTCGGCGATCCGGCTCTGCGTCATGTCGCCGAAGAACCGCATGTACAGGATCGCCCGCTCCCGCTCCGGCAACGCGGCCAGGCGGGGCTTCACGGCCTCCCTGTCCACCACCGTGTCCAGCGCGGGATCCAGCGCCCCGAGGGCGTCGCTCAGCGAGTACCCGTCCTCGCTCCCCGGCAGCTCCGCGTCCAGCGACAGCGCCGTGAAACTCTCCAGGGCCTCCAGCCCGACCTGGACGTCCTCCTCGCTCATGTTCGCGTGCTCCGCGATCTCCGCGACGGTGGGGCGCCGCCCGGAGATCGTCTGGGACAGGTCCTGACTGGCGAACCGCACGCGGTTGCGCAGGTCCTGGACCCGGCGCGGCACGTGCAGGGTCCACATGTGGTCCCGGAAGTGCCGCTTGATCTCGCCGGTGACGGTGGGTACGGCGTAGCTCTCGAAGGCGTTGCCCCGCTCGGGGTCGTAGCGGTCGACGGCCTTGACGAGGCCGAGGTACGCGACCTGGCGCAGGTCCTCGTAGCTCTCGCCACGGCTGCGGAACCTGCCCGCGAGCCGTTCGGCCATGGGGAGCCACGCTTCGATGATCTGGTCACGCAGGGTGTCCCGCTGCTGACCTGGGGGAAGCGCGGCCAGTTGACGGAAGGCCTCCGCGGTGTCGGGGGCGTCGTCGTGCGGGTGGTGCTTGGCCTGAGTACGCATGGTGCGTCGCAACTCCCTGGATGGCGCTCTGGGATGGACGGTCACCGTGGGGGCGTGGACGTGCGCACGAAACAGCACATCCGGGATGGAATGATCGCCTCTTCCACGGACGTGCCTCCTGTCCGAAGCACTGTTATGCGCCTGCCCCGGATCATGCACGGCAAACACATTCGAAGTTTTCCATTCCGCCCGCGGGTGACTCGCTCGGGAGATCACACCCCGGGAGGTCCAGTATGAGCACCACCGTCGCCGATCACATCTTGCGGAGGCTGCGCACATGGGAAGTCGAACAGGTATTCGGCTATCCGGGGGACGGCATCAACGGGCTGCTGGCGGCCTGGGGCCGGGCCGAGGACCAGCCACGGTTCATCCAGTCCCGGCACGAGGAGATGTCCGCGTTCCAGGCGGTCGGGTACGCCAAGTTCTCCGGTCGGCTGGGGGTGTGCGCGGCGACGTCGGGTCCGGGCGCGATCCATCTGCTCAACGGCCTGTACGACGCAAAGCTGGACCATGTGCCGGTGCTGGCGATCGTCGGCCAGACGCACCGCAGCGCGATGGGCGGCTCCTACCAGCAGGAGGTCGACCTGCACACCCTGTTCAAGGACGTGGCCTCGGACTTCGTCGAGACGGTGACCGTGCCCGAGCAGCTGCCGAACGTCCTCGACCGGGCGATCCGCACCGCCTACGCCCGCCGCGCGCCGACGGCCGTCATCGTCCCCGGTGACGTGCAGGAACTGGAGTACTCGGCGCCGACCCACGAGTTCAAGATGGTCCCCTCCAGCCTGGGCGGCGGCGCCTGGACGACGGTGCCGTCCACCGAGTCGGTGGAGCGGGCCGCCGAGATCCTGAACGCCGGGGACAAGGTCGCGATCCTCATCGGGCAGGGCGCCGCCGGGGCCCGTGCCGAGGTGACCCGGATCGCCGAGCTGCTCGGTGCGGGGGTCGCCAAGGCGCTCCTCGGCAAGGACGCGCTGAGCGACGAACTGCCCTACGTCACCGGCTCGATCGGGCTGCTGGGCACGCGCCCCTCGTACGAGCTGATGCGGGACTGCGACACGCTGCTGACGATCGGCTCGTCCTTCCCGTACTCGCAGTTCCTGCCGGACTTCGGCAAGGCACGGGCCGTGCAGATCGACATCGACCCGCACATGGTCGGGATGCGCTACCCGTACGAGGTGAACCTCGTCGGGGACGCCAAGGCGACGCTGGAGCGGCTGATCCCGCTGATCGATCCGGAGCGGGGCCGCGAGTGGTACGACGAGGTGTGCGCGGGGGTGGCGCGCTGGCGCGAGGTGACGGCCCGCCGCGCGCAGCTGTCGGCCGATCCGATCAACCCGGAGCTGGTGGCCCACGCCCTCGATCCGCTGCTGCCGGACGACGCGATCATCTCCTCGGACTCCGGTTCCGCGGCGAACTGGTACGCCCGGCACATCACCATGCGCGGACGTATGCGCGGTTCGCTGTCGGGCACGCTGGCGACGATGGGCTGCGGGGTGCCGTACGCGATCGGCGCGAAGTTCGCGCACCCGGACCGTCCGGCGATCGCCCTGGTCGGGGACGGGGCGATGCAGATGAACGGCATGGCGGAGCTGATCACGGCGGCCAAGTACCAGGACCGCTGGGAGGATCCGCGGCTGGTGGTTGCCGTCTGGAACAACCACGACCTCAACCAGGTGACGTGGGAGCTGCGGGCGATGGGCGGCGAGCCCTCCTTCCTGCCCTCGCAGGAGCTGCCGGACGTCCAGTACGCCGCCTTCGCGCGCTCGCTCGGGCTGACCGGGATCCGCGTGGAGAAGCCCGAGGACGTCGAGGCGGGCTGGCGCGCGGCCCTCGCGGCGGACGGTCCGGCGGTGGTGGAGTTCCTCACCGACCCGGCGGTGCCCCCGATCCCGCCGCACGCGACCTGGGAGCAGATGGAGTCCACGGCCGCCTCGATCCTCAAGGGCGACGCCGACCGGGCGTCCATGGTCAAGCAGGGCTTCAAGGCGAAGCTGCAGGAGTTCCTGCCGGGCACGAGGTCGAAGGGCGACGACGCGTCGTGAGCCGCCGCCCGGCCCCCGATCCCTGGCCAGGCCTCCGTGTCGGTGCCGGGGGTTCGGGTACGCGGGGGGCCACCAACCCATCTGGAGGGGAGTCATGCAGCGAGGCAGCGACCGGCTGAGCGCCCACCGCGACGACGAGATGAAGCACGAACTGCAGGGGTTGCTCCGTTCGGGGCATCCCACCCGGACGGAGGAGTGGAACGACCCCGAGCCCTACGCCGAGGACGACCCGGAGGTGGCGTACGGGCCGGTGACGCCGAGCCGGGCGCCCGCCCGGGTGGAGGCGCTGCGGCTCGACCTGGCCCGGATCCTGGGCCGTACCTCGTTCCCGGCGGGCCCCGCCGAGCTGATCCGGACCCTGCGGGGCCGGCACGCCCCGGACGGGCTCGTGGCGCCCCTGGAGCGGCTGCCGCGGAAGGCGCGCTACGACTCGGCCCACCAGCTCGCGGAGGCCGTGGTCCAGGTCCAGGACGAGAGCGGTGCGTCCGGGGAGACCGGGGGCGGTGCCGCGCGGCCTCCGGCGGACGCCACGGAATCCGCACACGACGGGGACACATAGGCCCCCACCTCGCGGGTACTGCGGGCAAGGTCACGCCGATGCGGGCGTGCCCCCCGGCCGGGGCGGAGCGACGAAAGGCCCGGAGACCATGGCCGAGTTCGTGAGGGAAGTCATGACCCCAGGAGCGGTGGCGGTCCGCCCGGACGCCTCGCTCGTGGAGGCGGCCCAGCTGATGCGCGCCCAGAACATCGGGGATGTGCTCGTGGCGGCCGACGGGCAGGTGATCGGGGTCCTGACCGACCGCGACATCACCCTGCGGGCCGTCGCCGACGGCGCGGACCCGTTGACGGTGAGCGCCCAGGCCGTCTGCACCCCGAACCCGGTCGTGGTCGGCCCGGACGACGCGGTGGCCGCCGCGGTCGAGCTGATGCGCGACCACGCGATACGCCGGCTGCCCGTCGTGGAGGACGGGCACCCGGTGGGCATGGTCAGCCTCGGCGACCTGGCCGTCGCCCAGGACCCCGGCTCGGCGCTCGCCCACATCAGCCGGGCGGAACCGGAGCCCTGGCCGGGGACGGACCCGGCCTCCGGGAACGGTCCCGGGACCGGCCGGCGGGCGGCCCCGGGACCGGGAGTCGGCCGCGGAGCGGATCCGGCCCCCGGAATCGGCCCGGGTCCGGTCCCGGCCTGACCGAGCGGCCCGGCCCCGGTCCGACGGACCGGGGCCGGGCTCCGCCCCCCTCCCGCCGCACCGGCTCGCGGCCGCCCGGCCGCCGCCCACGGCACGCCCCGACCACCGCCGCCCCCGACGGCACCACCCGCTCGGACAGCGACCCCCGACCCCGGCACCACCCGCTCGGACAGCGACCGGCACGGAGACCATGGACCACGACAGCGTGAGCACCGATCAGCGGCCCGACCACTCCCGTACCCCCGTCCTGGAGGCCCTGGAGCGCTACCGGCGCACCGGCCGTCGGCCCTTCTCGCCGCCCGGCCACAAGGGCGGTACGGGTGTGGACGCCCGGGTCGCCCTGACGCTCGGCCCCGATGTGTTCGCCTCGGACGTACTCGCCCTCAACGGGCTCGACGACCGGCGGATGTCGGGCCGGATCCTGGAGCGGGCCGAGGAGCTGATGGCGGACGCGGTGGACGCGGACCGGGCCTACTTCTCGACCTGCGGCAGTTCCCTGTCGGTGAAGGCGTCGATGCTGGCGGTCGCCGGGCCGGGCGAGAAGCTGCTGGTCGCGCGCAACGCCCACAAATCGGTGATCGCGGGCGTGATCCTGGCCGGCATCGAACCGGTGTGGGTGCGCCCGCGCTGGGACGCAGAGCACCGGCTGTCGCATCCGCCGGGCCCCGAGGAGGTCGCCGAGGCCTTCGAGCGGGCGCCCGACGCGAAGGGCATGCTGCTGGTCACGCCCACGGCGTACGGCACCTGCGCGGACATCGCCGCGATCGCGGAGGTCTGTCACACGCGGGGCAGGCCGTTGATCGTCGACGAGGCGTGGGGCGCCCATCTGCCGTTCCACGAGTCCCTGCCGAGCTGGGCGATGGACGCGGGTGCCGACCTGTGTGTGACATCGGTGCACAAGATGGGGGCGGGCCTGGAGCAGGGCTCGGTGTTCCATCTGCGGGGCGATCTGGTCGATCCGGCCGTGCTCAGGCTCCGGGGCGATCTGCTCAACACCACCAGTCCGTCGGTCCTGATGTGGGCGGCGCTGGACGGCTGGCGGCGGCAGATGGTGGAGCGCGGCCATGAACTCCTCGACCGCGCGATGCGGTTGGCGGCCCACCTGCGTACGGAGGTGGCCGCGCTGCCGGGACTCCTCCCGCTCGCCGACGCCGAACTCGCCGGGCCCGGGCGGGCGTTCGCGTACGACCCGTTGATGGTCGTGATCGACGTCTCCGGCCTCGGCACGAGCGGCTACGCGGCCGTCGAGTGGCTGCGCGAGCACCACCAGGTCGATCTCGGGCTCGGCGACCACCGGCGCGTCGTCGCCCAACTCACCCACGCCGACACCGAGGAGAGTGGCGCGGCACTGCTGGACGCCCTGACGGACCTCGTCAAGCGGCGCGAGTCGCTGCCGCCGCGGCCGGCCGTGCGGCTGCCCGAGCCGGAGGAACTGGAGCTGCAGAGCGTGATGCTCCCCCGCGACGCCTTCTTCGGACCGGTGGAGCAGGTGCCGCTGGAGGAGGCCGTGGGCCGGGTGGCCGCGGAACCCGCCAGCCCCTATCCGCCCGGAGTGCCGGTGATCTGTCCGGGCGAACGGATCAACCGGGCGGTCGTGGAGTACCTCGGATCCGGGGTGGAGCACGGCATGTACGTACCCGATCCGTCGGACCCGGAGCTGCGCACCCTGCGCGTGGTGGCCCGGTGAGCGACGGCCCAGCCAGTCACGGAACAAGGCACGGAACAAGGCAAGGAGAGGAGACCGAGCAGCCATGCGTATCGCATTCCTGACAGCACCCGAGGGTGTCGAGCAGATCGAGCTGACCGAGCCCTGGCAGGCGGCGGAGAACGCCGGTCACGAACCCGTACTGGTGTCGACGAAGTCCGGGCGGATCCAGGCCTTCGACCATCTCGACAAGGCGGACACGTTCCCCGTGGACGCCGTGGTGGGCGAGGCTCAGGCCGAGTCGTTCGACGCCCTGGTCCTGCCCGGCGGGGTGGCCAACCCGGACTTCCTGCGCATGGACGACCAGGCCGTGTCGTTCGTCCGCTCCTTCTTCGAGCGGGGCCGTCCCGTCGCGGCGATCTGTCACGCGCCGTGGACGCTGGTGGAGGCGGACGTGGTGCGCGGCCGGGTCCTGACGTCGTGGCCGAGTCTGCGCACGGACATCCGCAACGCGGGCGGCACCTGGGTGGACGAGCAGGTGAAGATCTGCGACCACGGCTCGAACAAGCTGGTCACCAGCCGCAAGCCGGACGACCTCAAGGCGTTCTGTGAGGCGTTCCTCGACGTGTTCTCCCAGGAGGCCGCCTGATGAGCTCACCCATGGACCGCAAGCAGGAGCAGCGCGAGGCGGCCCACCCGGTCGACCCGGCCTCGGGCCCCCTCACCACCGACCAGGGCGTGGCCGTCGACCACACCGACGACTCACTGACCGTCGGTGAGCGCGGGCCGACCCTGATGGAGGACTTCCACTTCCGGGAGAAGCTCACCCACTTCGACCACGAGCGGATCCCGGAGCGGGTGGTCCACGCCCGGGGCGCGGGCGCCTACGGGTACTTCGAACCGTACGAGTCCTGCGCGGAGTTCACCCGCGCCGCGTTCCTCCAGGACCCCTCGGTGCGCACCCCGGTCTTCGTACGGTTCTCGACCGTGCAGGGCCCGCGCGGCTCGGCGGACACCGTGCGGGACGTACGCGGCTTCGCGACCAAGTTCTATACGTCGGAGGGCAATTACGACCTGGTCGGGAACAACTTCCCGGTCTTCTTCATCCAGGACGGGATCAAGTTCCCCGACTTCGTGCACGCGGTGAAGCCGGAGCCGCACAACGACATACCGACGGGCGCGTCCGCGCACGACACGCTCTGGGACTTCGTGTCCCTCCAGCCTGAGACGCTGCACGCGATCATGTGGCTGATGTCCGACCGGGCGATCCCGCGCAGCTACCGCATGATGCAGGGCTTCGGCGTGCACACCTTCCGCTTCGTGACCGCCGACGGGCGGGGTACGTTCGTGAAGTTCCACTGGAAGCCGAAGCTGGGCACGCATTCGCTGGTGTGGGACGAGGCGCAGGAGTGCCAGGGCCGGGACCCGGACTTCAACCGCCGGGACCTGTGGGACGCCATCGAGGCCGGCGAGTTCCCCGAGTGGGAGCTGGGCGTCCAACTGGTGCCGGAGGAGGACGAGTTCGCCTTCGACTTCGATCTGCTCGACCCGACGAAGATCATCCCGGAGGAGCAGGTGCCGGTGCGGCCGATCGGCCGCATGGTGCTGGACCGCAACCCCGAGAACTTCTTCGCGGAGACGGAACAGGTCGCCTTCCACACCGCGAACGTCGTCCCGGGCATCGACTTCACCAATGACCCGCTGCTCCAGGCTCGCAACTTCTCCTACCTGGACACCCAGTTGATCCGCCTCGGCGGCCCCAACTTCAGCCAGCTGCCGGTGAACCGCCCCGTGGCCCCCGTGCGCACCAACCACCGCGACGGCTATCACCAGTCGGCGATCCACCGCGGCACGAACTACTTCCCGAACTCCCTCGGAGGGGGCTGCCCGGCCCACGCGGGCGTCGACCCGCACGCCTACACGCACCTCGCCGAGCGCGTCGACGGGGCCAAGATCCGCCGCCGCAGCGAGAGTTTCAAGGATCACCACAGCCAGCCCGCCATGTTCTGGAACAGCATGGCCCCCTGGGAGAAGCAGCACATCGTGGCCGCCTTCCGTTTCGAACTGGGCAAGGTCGGCGCCCTCTCCGTCCGCGCCCGCACGGTGGAGCAACTGGCCAAGGTGGACCCGGAGTTGGCGGCCGAAGTGGCGAAGGGCATCGGTGTACCCGTCCCGTCGGACGCCGAGCCGGTGGCGTACAAGCTCACCTCCCCGGCCCTCAGCCTGGAGGCGCAGCGCGGCCCCGGTTCCATCCGCACCCGGCAGATCGCCGTGCTGGTCGCCGACGGTGTGGACGCCGACCAGGTGACCGGAGTGCGGGAGGCGCTGGCGGCCGAGGGGGCGATCGTGGAGGCGCTGGCCGCCCAGGACGGCACCGTGCGCGGTGCGGACGGCGCGGAGTACACCGTGGACCGGGCCCTGCCGACGGTGGCGTCCGTCCTGTACGACGCCGTACTCCTCCCCGGTGGTCCCGTCGGCACCCCGCCCCAGTCGACCGACCCCGACGCCATGCGCTTCGTCCGCGACGCCTACCGGCACGGCAAGCCGATCGGCGCCCTGGGCTCCGGCGTCGGTCTCGTCGCCGCCCTCCGGCCCGAGGGGGTCCGGCTCTCCTCCGAGTTCCACCATGTGGTGGTGGACCGGGGCGTGGTGACGGACACGGCCCAGGGCACCGCGAGCGAGGAATTCACCAGGGAGTTCGTGTCGGCGATCGCGGCCCACCGCCACTGGGACCGCCCACCGACCCGCTGCTGACGGCGACGACACGCACCTGGGGCGCTCCTCGAAGAGGGGCGCCCCGGTGCTTCCGTCTTTCAGGGGCGCGGGGAACCGCGCGAGCGACCACGACGCACCCGAGCCCCGCGACGCACGATCGGCCCACCCCCTGGATCGGCTCTAAGGCCTCCGCCCGAGCAGACACAGCAACCTGGTCTGCGCATCGGCTCCCGCGGGCGGCGTCACCGGCGCCCCGAACAGTCCGCTCTTCTCCAGGTCACCGGCGTACGGGGCGATCTCGTCCACCGAGAACCGCACCAACTCCCCCGGCAGCCGCTCGTCCGCCCCGATCGCCCGTGACAGGTCCCACGCGTGCACGACGAGGTCGGCGACCATCTGCGCGCAGTACGCGGTCGCCGGGGTGTCGCCGTAGGACAGGTGGACCGTGCGGTCGAGCGCACCGGGCGCCGTGAACGCCTCGCGCGCGGAGTGTGCGGCGGTGTCCCAGGAGGCCGCGGGGTCGGGCCCCAGCAGATCCCCGTCGAACGTGTCGCCGACCTCTTCGATCATGCAGCCGTCCCGTACCAACGAGGGCACCCACAGCTGCTCGGAGACGAGGTGGTTGACGAGGTCACGGACCGACCACTCGGCGCAGGGCGTGTCCGCCCCCCACTGGTCGTCCCGGACGGCGTGGACCCGCGCGCCGAAGAGGTCCTGCGCCTCGGCGTGCCGGTCGAGCAGAGCACGCGTCCCCGCATTCGCCCCGGGTCTCATGTCGCCGCCGGCCCTCGATCCCGCGCGCCGTCGCGGGTACGGCCCGGGACGACCGGCCGGCGCGGATGGCGGCGCAGATACTCGCCCTCCAGTTGGGCCATCCGTTCGTTGTGGGTGCGCAACGCCTCGCTCGACCCGTGCAGCAGCGTGTCGTGCCGCGTGCGGTGGATCGACTCCAGTTCCTTCATCAACTGCTGATCGTCCAGTTGGTCCGGGTGCACTCCGGTCATGGTGGTACCCCGATCTCGGTGGTCCTCCATCCACTGTACGAAGATCCTGGGTCCCGGGCTCCCGCGCGGGAGCCCGGGACCCAGGGCCTAGCGGGCGCGCTCCACGCGTCGCTCGTCCCAGACCGGCTCCGGGGTCTCCCGGACCCGGCCGTCGGAGCCGAAGACCAGATAGCGGTCGAACGAACGAGCGAACCAGCGGTCGTGGGTGACGGCGAGGACCGTCCCGTCGAAGGCCTCCAGGCCCTCCTGGAGCGCCTCGGCCGACTCCAGGTCGAGGTTGTCCGTGGGTTCGTCGAGCAGCAGTGCGGTGACGCCCTGGAGCTCCAGGAGCAGGATCTGGAAGCGGGCCTGCTGGCCCCCGGAGAGCCGGTCGAAGGGCTGCTCGGCCTGTCTGGTGAGCTCGTAGCGGCGCAGCCGGGACATGGCGGCACCCCGGTCCTGCGCGTGCTCCTTCCACAGGATGTCGAGCAGTGTCCGCCCCTCCAGCTCGGGATGGGCGTGCGTCTGCGCGAAGTGCCCGGGAACGACCCTGGCGCCGAGCCTCCACACCCCCGTGTGGGCCACGTCGTCACCGGCGAGCAGCCGCAGGAAGTGGGACTTGCCCGAGCCGTTGGAGCCGAGGACGGCGACCCGTTCGCCGTAGAAGACCTCCAAGTCGAAGGGTTTCATCAGGCCCTTCAGCTCCAGCCCCTCGCAGGTCACGGCCCGCACGCCCGTACGGCCACCCTTGAGCCGCATGGTGATGTCCTGCTCGCGCGGCGGCTCCGGCGGCGGCCCGGCCTCCTCGAACTTGCGCAGTCTGGTCTGGGCGGCGGCGTACCGCGAGGCCATCTCATGGCTGACCGCCGCCGCTTGACGGAGTGTCAGCACCAGTTTCTTCAGCTGGGCGTGCTTCTCGTCCCAGCGGCGCCGCAGTTCCTCGAAGCGCTCGAAGCGCTGCCGCCGGGCCTCGTGGTAGGTGTCGAACCCGCCGCCGTGCACCCACGCGTCCGCGCCCGCCGGACCCGGCTCCACGCTGACGATCTTCTCGGCGGCGCGGGAGAGCAGTTCCCGGTCGTGGGAGACGAAGAGCACGGTCTTGCGGGTCTCCTTCAGCCGCTCCTCCAGCCAGCGCTTGCCGGGGACGTCGAGGTAGTTGTCGGGCTCGTCGAGGAGGAGCACCTGGTCGGTGCCGCGCAGCAGCGCCTCCAGGACGAGCCGCTTCTGCTCACCGCCGGAGAGTGTCCGCACCTGCCGAAACTGCGCCTTCTCGTACGGCACGCCGAGCGCGGCCATGGTGCAGATGTCCCACAGGGTCTCGGCCTCGTAGCCGCGCACCTCGGCCCAGTCGGAGAGTGCCTGCGCGTACGCCAGCTGGGCCGCCTCGTCGTCCACGGTCATGATCCCGTGCTCGGCGGCGTCGACCGCCTTCGCGGCTTCCCTGATCCCCGGCTGCGCGACCGACACCAGCAGGTCCCGCACGGTCGTCTCGTCCCGCACGGACCCCACGAACTGCCGCATCACCCCGAGGCCCCCGCTGACGGTGACCGATCCGCCGTGCGGCTTCAGCTCCCCGGAGATCAGCCGCAGCAACGTCGTCTTCCCGGCCCCGTTGGGCCCGACGAGCGCGACGACCGCCCCCTCCCCCACCCGGAAGGACACGTCCCCGAGCAGCGCCCTCCCGTCCGGCAGGTAGTACTCCAGATGAGCGGCTTCGAGATGTCCCATGGGGCGCATTGTCCGAGGCGGACCGACGCCCGGGCAAATCCGTTTTCCCACCTCGGCGCCCCGCCGGACCCGCCCGCCGTCGCCGCGGGTCGCCCGGGCGGGAGAACAGCGGCTCAGGGGCTGTTCCGCGGTGGTCGGCGGCCGCCCCTGAGCTAGTTGCTAGTCCCGGGTGAGCAGATAGGCGCGGTCCGGATCGAAGGTGACGTCGACGTTGGTGCCCTCGGTCAGGGCGTGACGGGGGTCGACGCCCGCCTCGGTGACCGTGACGGTGCCGCCGGTCGTCTCCACCTCGTAGTCGATCGTCGCGCCGTGGAAGGTGGAACGCAGGACAGCGCCGATGCCGGTGCCGCCGTCGGTGACGGCGGACAGCCGTGCCGTCTCCGGCCGCACCATCAGGTAGGCGCCGTCCACCTTGGCGGACACCTTGGGGTGCGCGGCGACGGTGAGCCGTCGGCCGAGGACGGTCACGGTGCCCCGTCCGTCGACGACCCGCTCGGGCACCGCCTCCAGGAAGTTCGCCCGGCCGATGAAGTCGGCGACGAACACGCTGGCCGGCCGGGCGTAGATCTCGCCCGGCGTGGCGGCCTGCTCCACCCGGCCCTTGTTCATGACCACGATCCGGTCGGACATGCTCATCGCCTCGTCCTGGTCGTGGGTGACATAGAGGCTGGTGATGCCGAACATCTTCTGGATGCGCCGGATCTCGGCCCGCATCGCGTCCCGCAGCTTGGCGTCCAGGTTGGACAGCGGTTCGTCGAAGAGCAGCACCTTCGGCTGGACGACCAGGGCGCGGGCGAGCGCGACCCGCTGCTGCTGGCCGCCGGACAGCTCGTGCGGACTGCGGTCCTCCAGGCCGACCAGGTTCATGCTGGTGAGGGCCATCCGCATGCTGGTGTCGATGTCGTCGCGGGTACGCCGCTGAAGGCGCATGCCGTAGGCGATGTTCTCCGAGACCGTCATGTGCGGGAAGAGGGCGTAGCTCTGGAACACCATCGCCATGGGCCGGCGCTGCGGCGGCATCGCGTCGATGGCCCGGCCGTCCAGGAGGATGCTGCCGCTGGAGGCGTCCTCGAAGCCGGCGGCCATGCGCAGGGTGGTGGTCTTGCCGCAGCCGGAGGGGCCGAGCAGGGTGATGAACTCGCCGGGTCGGATGTCGAGCGTGACGCTGTCGACGGCCGTGACGGTGCCGGAGCGGCCGGTGAACCGCTTGGTCAGGGCGTCGAACCGCAGATGCCCGCTGTCGGTCTCGCGCGTCGGCGCGACGGTGATCTCAGGCGCGGCGGCGGTCATGACTTCTGCCTTTCGGAGGTGGCGGTGCGCTGAAGGGCGGCGCCCGTGCCGACGAGGAGACGGATGAGGGCGAAGCCCGCCAGTACCAGCACGGTCAGCACGGTGCAGTAGGCGAAGGCGACGCCGTAGCGGCCGGTGCCCGCGGCGCTGAGGATTTGGGAGGTGATGATCTTCGTCTGGGGGGTGACCAGCAGGACGATCGTCGAGACGGACGTCATGCTGCGGGCGAAGCTGTAGCTCAGCCCCGTGAGCAGTGCCGGGCGGATGAGGGGGAGGGTCACCCGGCGGAACGTCTGGAGAGGGCTGGCGCCCAGGTCCGTGGACGCCTGCTCGATATAGGGGTGCAGCTGGGTGAGCGAGCCGACGGCGGTGCGCTGGCCCGCGGGGATGCTGCGCACGACGTAGGCCAGGACGATGGCGACCGCGCCTCCGGCGACGGCGCTGCCGCCGACCAGACTGGGCAGGGCGTGGACGGGGCCGATCCAGCGGTCGGGCCGGTAGGCGAGGACGAAGCCGATGCCGAGCACGGTGCCGGGGACGGCGACGCCCAGGGTGCCGCCGAGGTCGAGCAGCCAGGCCGTGCGGTCCAGGTGCCGTACCACCAGCCAGGCGATGACCAGGCCGACGAGGCCGGCGACGGGGGTGGCGATGGCGGCGAACCGGAGGGTGTCCAGTACGGCTTCCACGCCCACTCCGGCGACGACCTCCTCGAGGTAGTCGAGGGTGAAGGTGTTGTCGACGCCGAAGACCCGGGTCACCGAGCCGACGACGACGGTTCCGTAGAGGCTGAGGATCACCGCGACGGCCAGCAGGGCCAGCGAGTAGAAGGGCCAGCGTGCCCAGCCGGTGATCAGATGGACGCTGCCGGAGGGGCGGCCGGTGATGGTCGTGCGGACCTTGCGGCTCATCCAGTGCCGCTGCCCGAAGTACATCACCAGCGACGGCACCAGCAGGATCACGCAGTAGACGGCGGCGCCGGTGATGTCGTACTCGCCGGTCACCGCGAGGTAGGCGCGGCTCGCGAGGACCGTGTAGTCGCCGCCGAGCACCAGGGGGTTGGCGAGGTCGGCGATGGCCTCCACGAACAGCAGCAGGAACGGCGCGACCAACCCCGGCGCCACCAGCGGCAGGATCAGCGTCCGCAGGATCCGCCACCGCGAGGCGCCCATGTTCATGGCGGCCTCCTCCAGTGCCGGGTCCAGCCCGCGCAGCATGCCGAGCAGACCCAGGTACGCCACCGGGAAGAGGGACAGCGACAGGACGAACACGAGCCCGTCCAGACCGTAGACGTCGTACTCCATCCCGAAGACGCCGTTGCTGATCACACCGCGCCGGCCGTACAGCACGACCGTGGCGGTGGCGATCGCGAAGGGCGGGCTGACGATCGGCATCAGGGCGATGACGTGCAGGATCTTCTTGCCGGGCACATCGAGCCGGGTCTGCACGAAGGCGAACAGGAAGCCGAGTGCCGTACCGCAGAGGCCGACGAGGGCGCCGAGGACGAGGGTGTTGCGCAGGACGACGAGGTTGACCCGGGAGGTGAAGAACTCGGCGTAGCGGGGCAGCGCGTCGGGGGCGAAGGCGGTGGCGAGCACCGCGGCCAGCGGCACCACCGCGCCGACCACCACGAGCAGGGCGACCACAGCGATCAGGGCCCGGACGCCCAGGTCGGCCCGGCGGCGCCGGCGCGGAGCCGCCACCCGCGCGGGGGTGGTCGGCTCACGGTCGAAGAGGATCGCGGTCATGACTTGGGCGCCTGCGCGACTTCTTCGTCGAACCACTTGGTCAGCGCCGACTTCCGCGCCCCGGCCTCGGCGGCGTCGTAGTCCACGACCTTGATGCTCGCCAGGTCGACGACCTTGTCCGACACCTTGGCGTCGGGGTTGGTCGGGAACTGGTACGCCTTGACGCTCGGGCCGATCTCCTGGGCCTCGGGCGTCAGCGCCCAGTCGACGAACTTCTTCGCGCTGTCGGGGTTCTTCGCGCCCTCGACCAGCGCGACCCCGCCGGTCTCGTAGCCGGTGCCCTCGGACGGGAAGGTCACTTCGAGGTCGGGGAAGCCGGCCTCCTGGGTGGCTATGCAGTCGTGGGAGAAGATCACCCCGATGGCGACCTCGCCGCGGGCCGTCATCTGCGCGGGGGCCGCGCCGGACTTGGTGTACTGGAGCACGTTGGGGTGCAGGTCGCGCATGTAGTCGAGCGCCTTGGGCTCGTCGCCGCCGGCCAGCCGCACCTGCGTCCACAGGGCCGTGTACGCGGTGCCCGACGTGGAGGGGTGCGCGATGCCGATGTCCTTCTTGAGCTTCGGGTCGAGGAGGTCGGCCCAGGACCGCGGGGCGTCGAGACCCTTCTCCCTCAGCAGTTCCTTGTTGCTGCAGAAGCCGAGCGCGCCGACGTAGACGCCGGTCCACAGCCCGGAGACGTCCTTGTACTTCGCGGGGATGGCCGCGGCGTTCTCCGACACATAGGGCTCCAGCAGGCCTTGGTCGCCGGCTGCCGCGTATCCGTCGGCGGGGCCGCCGTACCAGACGTCGAACTCGGCGTTGCCCTTGCCGGCCTGGATGCGGGCGAGGGCCTCGCCGCTGGAGAGCCGGACGAAGTCGGCCTGCACACCCGTGGTCTCGGCGAACCGCTCCGTGGTGGCGGCGCACCACTCCTCGGTCGCGCCACAGGCCACGTGCACGACGCCGCCGTCCTGTCCGGAGCCGGCCTGGACGGTGTCGCGGGCGCAGCCGCTCGCGACGGCGACGGCCAGGGCCGTGAGGGCCGTCGTCCATGCCGCGCCACGGCGCGCGCGTCTTCCCTTGGTCACGAGTGTCACGGCGTTGACCTCCGCATTCTCAGGCCTGGTACGGCTCGGCCGGGTGATGTTTCGGCCAGATTAGGAGCGGGTGAACGGGGCCCCGGTGACGGCGGAGTGAGCCCCGGTGACAGCGCCGTCACCGAGCACGTCATGTGCGCCGTCGCGGACGGTCACCCCGCGGGCGGCCCGTCGGGTGCGGCGGTGGGGACGCCCTCCGCGTCCGTGTCGTCCGCGGGCAGATCCGGCATCAGATAGCCGACCCCGCGCAGCGTGCGGATGTACGCCGAGCCGCCCGGCACCCCGGCCAGCCGCGAGCGCAGCCGGTACACCGTGGACTTGACCACGTCCCGGCCGCCCAGCAGGTCCGAGGTGCCCCACACCTCCCGGAGCAGTTCCTGCCAGGACTGCGGCGCGCCCCGCCGGGACGCGAGATGGGTCAGCAGTTTGAACTCCGTGAACGGCAGGTCGAGCCGGTGGTGGCCGAGGCTCGCCGACTGCGCCACCGGGTCGATCACCAGCCGGCCCACGCGCAGCGCGGCGCCGCTGCCCCGGCGGTGCCGTCGTACCAGGGCCTCGGCGCGCAGGGCCACCTCACGCGGGTGGAACGGCTTGGTCACGTAGTCGTCCGCGCCGTGCTCCAGACCGGCGATCACGTCCTCGTGGCGGGACAGCGCGGTGAGCAGCATGACCGGTGCGTCCGAGCGGGCCCGGATCCGCCCGCACAGGGTGAGCCCGTCCATCGCCGGCATCATCACGTCCAGGACGACCAGGTCGACGGCGCGGGTGCGCAACAGATTGAGGGCGGTCGCCCCGTCGTGCGCGGTGAGCACCGTGAAGCCCTGCGTCTGCAGGGCGAACTCGATGATGATCGTCATCTGCGGCTCGTCGTCGACCACCAGCACGGTGGGCCCCGCCGCCGTCCTCGTCTCCACCGTCATGACGCGTCCGGCAGGGTCAGCAGGAACGTCGTCCCCCGGGACGACGCGGTGTGCACCATGATCTCGCCTCCGTGCAGTTCCACCACCGTCTTCGTGATCACGAGGCCGAGGCCGGTCCCGTCGGCGAGGGGGCGCCCGGTCGCGAAGCGGTGGAACAGCCGGTGCCGTTCGTCCCGTGTCATCCCGGCGCCGTCGTCGGTGACGTACACGGCGACACCGGTGTCGATCAGCGCGACCCGGACGTCGATGCTGCCGCCCGTGGTGGTGAACCGGCTGGCGTTCGACAGCAGGTTCGTCAGCGCCTGTGTCAGGAGCATCGGGTCCGCCGGGATCCTCGGCATCACCTGCGGCACGTCCAGACCGACCCGCTGCCCGCGCTGGGCGCACAGCGGTCGCATCGCGGTCACGACGTCGCGCACCACCACCGACACGTCCACCTTCTCCATCCGCGGGGTGAAGAGACCGGCCTCGATCTTCGCCTGGATCAGCAGGCTCTCGCACAGGCTGATGACCTGCGTGGACTGGTGGTCGGCGACCTGCAACAGCCGCTCCTGCGCCGCCGTCAGCGGGCCCGGCGTCCTCTCGCGCAGCAGGTCCACCGAGCCCTTGATCATGCTGAGCGGTGTGCGCAGCTCATGGCTGAGCGCGGTCACCTGTTCCGCCCGTCGCTCCACGAGCCGCTCCAGCTGTCGCAGTTCCGCGATCCGGGCCGCGGCGGCCCCTCTCATCCGCAGGAACGTCGACAGGGCGGCCGCGGCCGCGCCACCGAGCGCGGCCACCGACAACCACCAGACGGCGACCATGGCCCGTCCTCCTCGAAACCGCCCTCACGCGCGGGGCGAGGGCGGTCCCGTGCATTCTGCACGGCCACCACCGGTACGACAATCAGTTCCCTACCCGACATATCAGGGACGGCTCCCACCCCGCCCGACACGCTTGCGACGTCATGGGGTACCCGTGGACACATGACCCCAGACGTCGACCTCACCGTCCGCCCCCCGGGCCACCACATCCTCCGCGACCGTTTCCTCGCCGCCGACAGCCGTCTCTTCAACGCGGTGGCGACGCGCGACTGGCCGGGTGCCCATCCCCTCCTGCCGAAGCTGAGCCGCGCCGCGAACCACGGGGTGCTGTGGTTCGCCACGGCGGCGGCGATCGCGGCGACCCGGAGCCCGAGGGCCCGCAAGGCGGCCGTCCGGGGCGTCGCCTCGCTCGCACTCGCCTCGGCGACCATCAACACCCTCGGCAAGCGTTCGATCCGCCGCCCCCGTCCGGTCCTGGACAATGTGCCGCTGACCCGTCAGCTGAAGCGGCAGCCGATCACCACGTCGTTCCCGTCGGGCCACTCCGCCTCCGCCGCCGCCTTCGCCGCCGGGGTCGCCCTGGAGTCGCGCGGCTGGGGCGCCGCGGTCGCCCCGCTGGCCGCCGCCGTGGCGCTGTCCCGGGTGTACACGGGCGTGCACTTCCCGAGCGACGTCCTGGTGGGCGCCGCCCTGGGTGTGGGCGCCGCCTACGCCGTACGGGGCATCGTGCCGACCCGCGACCAACTGCCACCGCCCGGCCGCCCCTACGTGGACGCGCCCGCGCTGCCGGACGGCGACGGGCTGGTCGTGGTCGCCAACCGGGCCTCCGGCACGTCGGACCGGGTGCGCGCCCTGCGGGACGTACTGCCCGGGGCCGAGACAGTGGAGTGCGAGCCGGAGGACATGCGCGCCGAACTGGAGAAGGCCGCCGCCCATGCCCGGGTGCTCGGCGTGTGCGGCGGCGACGGCACGGTGAACGCCGCCGCCGAGGTGGCCCTGCGTCACGGTCTTCCCCTCGCCGTACTCCCCGGCGGCACGCTCAACCACTTCGCGTACGACCTCGGTGTGGAGGACGTACGCGACCTGGGCCGCGCGGTGCGCCAGGGCGAGGCCGTCCGGGTGGACCTCGGGCACTTCAGCACCGGCGACACCGAGGGCCACTTCCTCAACACGTTCAGCCTCGGCGTCTACCCCGAGCTGGTCCGGGAGCGCGAGCGCTGGGAGAAGATGGTCGGCGGCTGGCCGGCGGGTGTCTTCGCGGCCCTGCGGGTCCTGCGTTCCGACCGGCATCCGCTCCAGGCCACCTTCGAGGGCCGGCCCCGGCCGATCTGGCTGCTCTTCGCGGGCAACGGCACCTATCACCGGCTGGGCTTCGCCCCCGCCCGGCGCTTCGACCTGGCCGACGGGCTGCTGGACGTCCGTGTCGTGCACGGCGGCCGCCGCCCGGCCCTACGGCTGCTGGCCGCGGCCGCCGCGGGCCCGCTGACCAGGACCCCGGTCCACGCGGCGGTCCGTGTGCGGCGGCTCCGGGTGGACGGCATCGCACCGGGCACCCTCCTCGCGTACGACGGCGAAGTCACCGAGGTGCAGGGCGATCTGACGCTCCGGAAGATCCCGGAGGCGCTGACGGTGTACCGGCCCGTGCCGATGCGCTGACCCAACCCGCCGCCCCACGCGGCTGCGTCCACAATTCAAGACGGCGGTCTCATCATTCGACATGGTCGCGTACGGTTCGAGGACGAACCCGCGGTTGTCGCGGTCCTCGTGGAAGGGGAACGGCCATGCCGAAGGCACAGGAGACCGCCGTCTACACGCACGGGCACCACGAGTCGGTGCTGCGCTCGCACACCTGGCGCACCGCCGCCAACTCGGCGGCCTACCTCCTCGGTTCACTGAAGCCCCCCATGAAAGTCCTGGACATCGGCTGCGGGCCGGGCACCATCACCGCCGACCTGGCCGCCCTCGTCCCGGACGGCCACGTCACCGGCGTCGACCACGCGCCCGGCATCCTGGACCAGGCACGGGCCACGGCCGCCGAACGCGGCCTGGAGAACGTGGACTTCGCCGTCGCGGACGTCCACGCCCTGGACTTCCCGGACGCCACCTTCGACGTGGTCCACGCGCACCAGGTGCTCCAGCACGTCGGCGACCCGGTGCAGGCGCTGCGCGAGATGCGCCGGGTGACCAGGCCCGGCGGGATCGTCGCCGCCCGTGACTCCGACTACGCCGCGATGACCTGGTTCCCGGAGTCGGCGGGCCTGGACGACTGGCTCGACCTGTACCGCCGGGTGGCCCGCGCCAACGGCGGTGAGCCCGACGCGGGACGCCGGCTGAAGTCCTGGGCGCTGCGTGCCGGGCTCACCGACATCACGGCCACCTCCGCCACCTGGACCTACGCCACAGCCCAGGAGCGGGCCTGGTGGAGCGGCCTGTGGGCGGACCGGACGGTCGCCTCCTCCTACGCCGAGCGGGCCACCGAGGGTGGTCACGCCACGGCCGGGCACCTGCGGGCGATCGCGGAGTCCTGGCGGGAATGGGGACGGCAGGAGGACGGCTGGTTCGCCGTACTGCACGGAGAAATTCTGTGCCGCAAGGCGGCCTGAACGCGGGAATTCTGGAAACACGGACCATCAGGAGGTTCGCATAATGGTTCCCATCCTTTTGGTCCTGCTTCTGGTGCTGATTCTCTTCGGCGCCGGATTCGCGGTCAAGGTTCTCTGGTACATCGCATTGGCCGTCCTGGTGCTGTGGCTCCTCGGCTTCCTGGTGCGCGGCACGTCCGCCTCCGGAGGAAGGAGCCGCTGGTACAGGTGGTGACGTCACTCCCGCGGTAGCAACGGTCCGAGCGGCCCGAGGTCCAGATTCAGGTCCTCGGGCCGCAGGCCGTAGCGCTCACGCAGCTCGGTCATGCGGTCGTCCAGCAGCATCAGCGTGAGCCCGATGCGCTCCTCCTGGTCCTCCGAGAGCTCTCCGGTGTCGAAGCGGCGCAGCGCCTGCCGCTCCATGAGCTGACGGAGCAGCTCGACCACGGTCAGGACCAGTTTGACCAGGTCCCTCTCGACCGTGTCGGGCTCCAGTTCGAGACGGTTCCGGCCGGTCACTCGATACCTCCCCAAGGTGACGGGACCTGTGCGTTCACGGAGCTGATCAGCGCGTTCAGATCGATACGGACGAGGTCGACGTCCGCGATGCGCAGGGTGAGGTCCCCGGTGATGACGACCCCGCCGGCCAGCAGCCGGTCGAGGAGATCGACGAGGGCGACCTCACGACGTTCGATCACGGTCACCGGCCGTCCACCCCGCCCTCTGCGGCGCCTGTCGCGGCACCCCCGCTTTCTCCGTCCTCTCCGCCTTCCCCGATTCCTCCGCCTTCTCCGCCTTCTCCACTGAAGGAATAGGCGGCCCACGGTCCGGTGAGTTCCACTCGCAATCCCGGTTCCTCGCCCTTGGTGCGGTCCACCAGTTCCACGAATTCCTCGGAATGGGCGCGCGGCACCAGATAGGCCGCGTTGAGCACATTGCGTCCGGGAACGCCGGAGAGGGCGGAATTCTGCGGCGCGTGCAGCCGGGTGTCCTCGGCGAATTCCGCGAGGGTCTCGTGCAACCGGCGGGCGAACCGGTCGGCGTTCTCCCACATCTCCTCGTGGGCCCTGTGGCTGCGCCTGCGCTGCCGCAGATAGTCACGCCCGCTGGAGACCTTCGCGGGCGCCTGCGACGGCTCCCGCTCCTCGGACTCGGCGTAGATCTTGACGCCCCACTCCACCCGGCCCGCGAGCCGGTCCAGGGTGCGCCGGAAGCCCTCCTCGCGGGCCTCCAGCATGACCCGCACGCCGCTGTCGTCGCGGAAGACGGTGCCGAGTCGCAGCGGCAGCGGCGTGGTGACGACGGTGAGGGCGTCGATCACGCTCTGGTGGGCCCGGGCCGTCTCGGTCAGCCAGTCCAGGTCCTCCAGGTGGGCACGGAGCGGTTGCTCCGCGAAGTCGCGCTCCGGCACCTCGCTGACCACGGCGATCAGGTCGTGGTGGCGCAGTTGCCGGGGCGGCGCCCCCGCGACGCCCTTGAGCTGGGACTGGAGCGCGGCGTCGAAGGGGCGACAGACGGCGTACACGTACCGCAGTCCGGTCATGAGGGCTCCTCTCTGGCGCGGCCGCGTTCGATGGCGGGCTCCGGCTCCCGCCGGAGCCCGCCGTCGTCCAGCTCCGCGAGCCGGGCGCGCAACTCGGCATTCTCACGGGAGAGTTCGTCACGGCGTGCGTTGGACGACAACGCCGGGTCGGTCTCCCACCAGTCGATCCCCATCTCCTTGGCCTTGTCGACGGAGGCGACGATCAGGCGCAACTTGATGGTGAGCAGTTCGATGTCGAGCAGGTTGATGCGGATGTCACCCGCGATCACCAGGCCCTTGTCGAGGACACGCTCCAGGATGTCGGCCAGGTTGGCACTCCCGTTCTGCCCGTACGGCTCGGGGACTCGGCTCGGGAACGTCATCGGCGACTCCCGCCGGCGGCGGCCCGCTCCTCTTCCTCATCCTCGTACGGTTCCTCGTCGATGTCCTCCCCGGCATCGCCCTGGGCCTCGGGAGCGTCCTCGTACTCGCCCTCCGGTACCTCGTCCGGGTCCTCCAGGTCGCCTTCCTCGTCCTCGTCGACGTACCCTTCGGCCTCTTCGTCCTCGTCGGAGTCCTCGGCCTCGTCCGCCTCGTCGGCGTCACGCGGCTCCTCGTCCGACTCGGCCTCGTCGGCGTCCTCGTCCTCCTCGTACTCGCCCTCGGCCTCGCCGTCCTCCGACGCCTCACCCTCGGGCAGCTCCTCCTGTTCCTCGTCCTCCCGCTCCTCCTCGGCGACGGCGTCCTCGTGGCTGACGGCGACCTCGCCGTCGCGGATCTCGCCGCGCCAGCCGTCCTCGGCCTCGCCCTTGAGGGTGATGAAGCGGGCGAAGTTCTTGAGGTCGAGCCGGGCCCGGCGGCCCTGGGCGCGCCAGATGTTGCCGGTCTTCTCGAAGAGGCCCTGCGGGTAGTACTCGATGACCAGCAGGACCCGGGTGAGGTCGTCGGCGAGGGAGTGGAAGGTGACCGCGCCCTTCGTGGTGCCCTTGGCGCCCTCCGACGTCCAGGCGATCCGCTGGTCGGGCACCTGTTCGGTGGTCTGCGCCTTCCAGCCGCGGCTGGACCAGAAGATCTTCATCTGCCAGTCGGAGTGGGTGTCGTCGGCCCGGTTGGCGCTCTTCACCCCCTTGGCGAAGGTGCTGAAGCTCTGGTACTGGGTCCACTGGTCGTACGCGGTCCGCACCGGCACCCCGACGTCGATGGACTCGATGATCACCGTGGGCTTGTTGCCCGAGCTTCCCTTGCGTTTGCCCTTGCCGCCGCCGAGCTTCTTGAACGCGCCGACCACGTTGTCCTTGGCACGGCCGGCGCCCACCTCCAGGGCGGTGCGCAGCGGCCCCTTGCCCTCGGCGAGCTTGCGGCCGCCGTCGAGGGCCAGCTTGGCGAAGCCGGGGCTGTTGCCGTCGGCGATGTCGTTGAGCTTGCCGGTCGTCTCGCCGAGTTTGCGGCCGGCGCCGACAAGCAGCCGCTGGGCCTGCGCGGCCACGTATTCCCGGGCCTCGGCCTTGAGATGGTCGACGGCCTCGCTGTGGGCGACGTCGGAGAGCGGATTGCTCTTCGTCGCGTCCTTCGCCCGGTCCGTCACCTCGCCGGTCGCGCGGCCGGTCGCTGTTCCAAGGGTCTCAGTCATCACCGCCGCCTCCCCTCGTCGTCCGTGACCGCGTGGCCTTGCGAGCAGCCTTCTTGGCCGGTGCGGTCCTCTTCGTCTGAGCCGCCTTCTTCGCCGGGGCGGTCTTCCTGGCGGCCGTCTTCTTGGCGGCGGCCTTCTTGGGCGGGGGCTTCTTCGCCGCCTGCCCGCGCGAGGACCGTCGCGACTCCTCGGGCCCGTCGTGGCCGGGCTCCGGCTCCTCCTCGTCCTCGTCGCGTCCGGACACGTCGGGCGTCACCCCGGCGAGTTGGTCGCGCACCTGCGAGGTACGCCCGTGCAGCCGGTCGGCGAGCCCTTCGATCTGCCGCTCGACCAGCGCCCCGGTGGCCGCCTTGCCCGCGCCGCGCAGGTCCTCGCGGAGCTGGTCCCCGAGCTCCTTGAACTGCGGGTTGTTCTGCAGCTGCTGTGACACCAGGTCCGCGAGCGCCCGTGGGCTGAGCTGCATCCGCTTGCCGGCCACCATGGTGCCGACGGCGAACGCGAGTTTCATCTTCTTGGTACGTCCGAGGACGTATCCGGCCCCTATCGCGAGGCCCAGTCCGATTCGATTCATTGTGTCGTCCCGTCGCCGGTTCCTGTGCTCCTCCGTGCGCTGATCTCCAGCCGCTCCAGGAGCTCGTCCTCCAGGCGGTCGAACTCGTCCTCATCGATCTCGCCCGCTTCGAGCCGCTGCTCGAGGCGGGCGAGATCGGCGCGGACGGCCGCCGGGTCGTAGTACTGGCGCTCGGCCTCGGTGACCACCTGTCTCACCGCCCAGAGGCTGCCGCGCACCGGTGCGAACGGCAGCAGCAGCACCTCGGTGATCAGTCCCATCACGTGCCTCCTCGGCCGTCACGCGCTGTCAGTGCGTCGTCTCGGCGGGCTGCGCGGGCCCTGGTTCGACGAAGCTGTACGGCGGCAGCGGCCCGTTCACCCGCACCTCGATGTGCGGATGGCTCTTGCGGACCTCCTCCACGGCGTCGAGGAAGACCGCGGCCGACTGCCGGTCCACGAGGAACGACAGATTGGCCAGCCAGCCGGTCGACTCGGGGCCCGCGCTGACGGCCTCGGCGGCGGGCTCCAGCGCCCGCTGCAACTCCGCCGCGTCGTCGGCCTCCCGGGCCTGCACGGCGGCGACGACCATCTCGCCGAGCCGCAGCCGGTCCTCGTAGGTACCGCCACCCGCCTGCCGGTTTGCCTCCGTCATGGCCCGCAGCTCGGGGTTCTCCCCCATCACGCGATGCAGCACGGCCTCTTCGTCGTGGCTGGCCTTCACGTTGTACTCGACCTTGCCGTCGAGGGCGCCGAGCCGTTCCGTGTAGTGCTCCGCGCGTTCGGCGAGCACCCCGGTGACGGACGCGTCGTCCGGAGCGACACTGCCGAAGCGCATGGGCAGCAGGGGGCCGCCCGCGCCCGCCTCGCTCAGGACGTTCTGGTGGGCGAGCAGATCCTTGCGCTTGGGGCGCAGCCCCTCGGGGGCCTCGCTGACGATCGCCGCCAGCTGCCCCTCCTTGAGGATGCGCACCGGGCGGGCCGGATCTCCCACACCGCCCATGCCCTCGGGGAGAGCGGGGTGCGAGCTCGCGGTGATGCCGTAGACGTACGTGCTCACTCCTGTTCCTCCCTCTTGCGCGAGCTCGTGGTCTTGCGGGCCCGCGGCCGCGACTCGGACTGACCCTCCTCGCGGGCCTGCTTGAAGGCGTCGGAGATCGTCTCGGCGGCGCCGGACAGCGCCCCCTTGGACTTGCCGCGCGCGCCGGACTCGGTGATCTCACCGACGAGGTCCGGCAGGCCGGGGTTCTTGCGCGGCCCGGCCTCCAGGTCGAGCCGGTTGCACGCCTCGGCGAAGCGCAGATAGGTGTCGACGCTGGCCACGACGACCCGGACGTCGATCTTCAGGATCTCGATGCCGACCAGGGAGACTCGCACGAAGGCGTCGATGACGAGCCCCCTGTCGAGAATGAGTTCCAGGACGTCGTACAGGCCGCTGCTGCCGCCTCCGCCGCCGGACTGCTGTGCCGGGACTACGGTCATGCCGGCTGATCCTCCTTGTCTGTGGGTGCTGGAGCGGGACGCGGCCTATCGGCCACCGGGGCGATGTGGGTCAGCCCTCCCGCGCTCGTAACGGCGGACGCGCCGGTAGCCGGTGAGCTCGCCCTCGGGGTCGAGTTCCACCCGGTAGCTCCCGAGCAGGCTCATCGTGTCGGGGACCCTGGCGATCTCCAGGACCTCGACCTCCAAGATCCAGCCGTCCTCGGTCTGTTCGAACGACGACACGGACTCGGGCGCCATGCCGGTCAGCTCCGCGAGCTGGGTCCGCGCATGACGCAGCACCTGCATGGGGCTGGGGCGCTCGTCCGTCGATGCCTGTGCCTCTTCGCTTTCGTCCGACTCGTCCGACTTGTGCGCCGTACGTGAATTCTGTGTTTTTGATGTATTCGATGTGTTCGACATGGCCACCTCGAACACCGAGTGGCCCCCCGGCCGTTGGCCAAACCTGTCGGTGTCAGCCGCGCCGCGCCGCGAGCCTGCGCCGCGCCGGGCCCAGCGCCCGGCCCCGGCGCATCGCCCCGGCCCAGGGATCGGTGCGGGCCTGGTCGACGGCGTCCGCCAGGGTCCAGCGGCGGGCGTCGACGGCCGGATCGTCGAGCTGGTCCCAGGTCAGGGGCGTGGCCACGGGCGCGCCGGGCCGGGCGCGCACGGTGTAGGGGGCGACGGCGGTCTGGGCGTAGGCGTTGCGCTGGATGTCGAGGTAGAGCCGGTCGCCCCGGTCCTTCTTTCGGGGCTCGACGGTGAGCCGTTCGGGATGGGCGCGGACGAGTTCCTCGGCGATCTCCCGGGCGAAACCGCGCACGGTGTCGAAGTCGTCGTGCCCGTTCAGCGGCACGACGACATGGACGCCCCGGGAACCGGTGGTCATCGGCACGGACGGCAGTTTCAGCTCGTCGAGCAGTTCCCGTACGTCCCGGGCCGCCTCCCGGACCTGCGCGAAGTCGTCCACGGCGGGATCGAGGTCGAGGACCAGCCGGTCGGGCCGGTCGACGTCGCCGGTCCGGGAGAGCCAGCGGTGCAGGGTGAGACAGGCCTGGTCGGCGAGGTAGACGAGGGTGGCCGCGTCGTCACAGACCGGGTGGACGACCGTGCCGCCCTCCTTGGGCACCTCGACGCGTTCGATCCACTCCGGGTAGTGCTCGGGGGTGTTCTTCTGCATGAACATGGGCCCGTCGAGCCCGTCGGGGTGCCGTTCCAGCATCAGCGGGCGTCCGCGCAGGTGGGGCAGCATGAAGGGGGCGACGGCACGGTGGTAGGCGACGAGATCGCCCTTGGTGTACTCCTTGCCGCCGCCCTCGCCGTCGGCGGGGAACAGCACCTTGTCCGGCCGGTGGATCTCGACGGTACGGCGGCCGACGCGCATCGTGTGCGTGTCCCCCATCGCCTGCTCCTTCCGGATCGCGATCGTTCAGAACGTTCAGGGCGTGATCGCGTGCTCCACCAGCAGCCGTCCGGCCACCGTGATCGCCTCCGCGTCGATGCCCGCTTCGCGCAGCTGCTCCTCGGGGGAGGCCGAGCCCGGCATCGTACGGACGGCGAGGCGCACCAGGCGGGGCACCGGGCGGCCGTCGAGGAAGGCGTCGAGGACCGCGTCGCCGAGGCCGCCCTCCTCGTGGTGGTCCTCGACGGTGAGGATGCAGCCGGTGCGTTCGGCGGCCTCGCGCAGGGTGCGGCGGTCGACGGGCTTGACCGAGTAGAGGTCGATCACCCGGACCTGGATGCCCTCGCGGTCCAGCGCGTCGGCGGCCTTGAGGGCCTCGTGGACGGTGACCCCGGCCGCGACGACCGTCAGCCGGTCGGTGTCCGAGGCCCGCAGCACCTTGCTGCCACCGACCGGGAACTCCTCGGTCGGGCTGTAGAGGACGGGCGACCCGCCCCTGGACGTCCGGAGGTAGCGGACGCCTTCGAGGCCGGCCATGGTGCCGACGAGCTTGGCGGTCTGGTTGGCGTCGCAGGGGTAGAGCACGGTGGAGCCGTGCACCGAGCGCATCATCGCCAGGTCCTCCAGGCCCATCTGCGAGGGCCCGTCCTGGCCGATGGCGACACCCGCGTGGGAGCCGACGAGATTGATGCCGGACCCGCTGATCGACGCCATGCGGATGAAGTCGTGGGCGCGGGTGAGGAACGCCGCGAACGTGGCGGCGTACGGCACCCAGCCGCGTGCCGCGAGGCCGACCGAGGCGGCGACGAGCTGCTGTTCGGCGATGTAGCACTCGAAGTAGCGGTCGGGATGCTCCTTGGCGAAGTACTCGGAGCGGGTGGAGTCGCCGACCTCGCCGTCGAGGGCGACGACGTCGCCGCGCGCGGAGCCGAGCGCGGCGAGGGCCTGCCCGTAGGCGTCCCGGGTGGCGGTCTGCTCACCGAGCTCGTAGCGCGGCAGTTCCAGGTGCCCGGTGCGTACGGCGTGCAGCATCCTGGCGGCGGGCGGCTGCCGGACCTCGACACGGAGGTCGCGCACGCCGCCGAGTTCCGCGATCGACTCGTCGGCGTCCTTGAGCGGCTTGCCGTGCAGGCCCTCGCGGTCCTGGACGGCCTCGACACCCTTGCCCTTGAGGGTGCGGGCGAGGATCACGGTGGGCTGGCCCTTGGTGGACTCGGCCTCGCCGTAGGCGCGGTCGACGGCGTCCACGTCGTGTCCGTCGATCTCGATCGTGTGCCAGCCGAAGGCGGCGAAGCGGCGGGCGTAGGCGTCCAGGTCGTGTCCGTGCCGGGTGGGCCCGCGCTGGCCGAGCCGGTTGACGTCGACGATCGCCGTCAGATTGTCCAGATGCTCGTAGGCGGCGTGCTCGGCGGCCTCCCACACCGAGCCCTCGGCGAGCTCGCTGTCGCCGCACAGCACCCACACCCGGTAGCCGGTGCGGTCCAGCCGCTTCCCGGCCAGTGCGATGCCGACGCCGACGGGCAGTCCCTGGCCGAGCGACCCGGTGGCCGTCTCCACCCACGGCAGCCGCCGCGGCGTGGGGTGCCCCTCGAGCCGGCTGCCCAGCTTCCGGAACGTCATCAGCTCGGTCTCGCTGATCGCGCCCACCGCCTTGTACGCGGAGTACATCAGGGGGGAGGCGTGTCCCTTGGACAGCACGAAGCGGTCGTTGCCGGGGTGCTGGGGGCGTTCGAAGTCGTACCGCAGATGTCCCGCGAGCAGCACCGCCATCAGCTCGGCGGCGGACATGGACGACGTCGGATGCCCGGACCCGGCGGCGTCCGACGCGCGCACGCTGTCGACCCGCAACTGCTGGGCCAGCTCGGTCAGTTGACGGCTGTTCATGACTCTCCTCCCGAACCCTCGACGGGCTCGTGCGGGTCTTCGGACGGGCCGCGCTCCCGGCCCGGTGACGTGGTCGGCGACTTCTCCGCGTCCGCCTTCGTCTTCGCCTTCTCCTTCACCTTCTCCGGCGCGCCCGGCATCCGGGCCAGCTCCGGTGACGCCGTGTCCAGGGGGACCGACCAGGACCGTACGAGGCCCAACTGGACGCCCTGGCGGGGAAGTACGGCGTCGAGGAGCCAGTCGGCGGCGACCCGGACGCGGTTGCCGGGCATGGCGGCCAGGTGGTAGCCGCGCGTGACGGCTCCGGCGACCGGCCCGGACAGCGGTACGCCGAGCGGGTTGGCGGCGGCCTTGACTCCGCCGAGGTCCACGACGAAGCCGAGGTCGCTGTGGCGGTAGGGCTCGGGCGCGCCCCGGCCGAGGGAGGCGGCGACGTTGTACGCGGCCACCTTGCCCTGCCGCCAGGCGTGTTGGGCGGTCATCGGGGTGTACTGGCCGGGCTTGGTGAGATCGGGTACGGCGGCCGCGTCGCCGCAGGCGAACACGTCGGGCCGGCCCGGCACCTGGAGCGTGGGCTCGACGAGGAGCCGGCCGCGTTCCATCGGCAGCCCCAGCGACTCGGCGAGCGGATCGGGCCGTACGCCCACGCACCACACCAGGGTGCGGGTGTCGACGAACTCCCCGTCGCTCAGCAGTACTCCGTTCGGTGTGGCCTCCTTCACCGAGGTCCCCATCCGCACGTCGACACCGCGCTGGCGCAGCACCTTGTCGGCGGTCCGCGACAGCCGCTCGTCCATCTCGGGCAGCACCCGTTCCGCGATGTCGAGCAGTATCCAGCGCGGCCGCATGCCCTCCCGCAGCGGTTGTTTCCGTACCAGCGCGTCCGTGAACAGCTGCCCGTGGGCGGCGACCTCGGTCCCGGTGTATCCGGCGCCGACCACGACGAACGTGCACCGCGCGTCGCAGCTCTTGGGGTCCTCGCTGCCGGCGGCCAGCTCGACCTGCCGGGTCACGTGGTCCCTGAGGTACAGCGCCTCGGGCAGCCCCCTGAAGCCGTGGGCGTGCTCGGCGACGCCCGGGATGGGCAGCAGCTTGTTGACGCTGCCGGCGGCGAGCACCAGCCGGTCGTAGGTGAGGGTGCCGACGCCGCCCTCGGGGTCCGCGTAGCGCACGGTGCGCGCGTCGAGGTCGATGTCGTCGGCCTCCCCCAGCACCAACCGCACATGGGGCAGGGTGCCGGTGAGGGAGACGGTGACCCGGCGTGGTTCCAGGATGCCGGCGGCGACCTGGGGCAGCAGGGGGAGATACAGGAAGTAGTCGGTCGGGTTCAGCAGGGTGATGTCGGCCTTGTTGCGGGTCAGCCGCGCGAGTGTGCGGGCCGTCCGGTAGCCGGCGAAGCCGGCACCGACGATCACGATGCGGGGTCGACTCACGGTTCGCCTCCGGCGGGGTCGCGTGCGTACGAACCTTCCGCGTCCCCCTGGCCGACGTGCCCAAACCGGCGGGCCATCCGACGGTGAGCGGGTTTCCGCCGTGATCGGCGGGTACTCGGACCGCGTTCCGGCCCCGCCCCGTTCGCACCCGTCGCGGAGGTAACCCCCCATGCCCGAGTACGGATACTTCCTGGCGACCGAGGAGTTCGGTCCCGCCGAGCTGATCGAGCAGGCGAGGATGGCCGAGCAGGCCGGATTCGACTGTCTGTGGATCTCGGACCACTTCCACCCGTGGAACGACGCCCAGGGCCAGAGCCCGTTCGTGTGGTCGGTGATCGGCGCGCTCTCCGAGGCCGTGTCGTTGCCGATCGAGACGGCAGTGACCTGTCCGACCGTCCGGATCCACCCGGCGGTGGTCGCCCAGGCCGCGGCGACGAGTTCGGTGATGACCGGCGGTCGTTTCCGGCTCGGCATCGGCTCGGGCGAGGCGCTCAACGAGCATGTCCTCGGCACCCGTTGGCCTCCGGCGGACGTCCGTCTGGAGATGCTGGAGGAGTCGGTCCAGGTGATGCGGCGCCTGTTCACGGGCGAGGAGGTCACCCACCGCGGCACGCACTACACGGTGGAGAACGCCCGCCTCTACACGCTTCCCGAAGCGCCGGTCCCCATCGACATCTCCGGCTTCGGTCCCAAGGCCACCTCCCTCGCGGCCCGCGTCGGCGACGGTTTCATCACCATGAGCCCCGACGAGGAACTGGTGACCCAGTACCGCAAGGGCGGCGGGGGCACGAACCCCGTCAGCGGCGGTACGAAGGTGTGCTGGGGCCCCGACCGGGACGCCGCCGTCCGGCTCGTCCGCCATCTGTGGTCGAGCCAGCTGCTGCCCGGCGAGATGGGGCAGATCCTGCCCACGCCCCGCCACTTCGAGCAGTTGGAGCCGCTGGTCACCGAGCAGATGGTCGGCGAGAACACGGTCTGCGGCGACGACGTCGACGAGCACGTCGCGGAGCTGACCGCCTTCGCCGACGCGGGCTTCGACCGCGTCTACGTCAGCCAGATCGGCCCCGACCAGCGCGGCTTCTTCGACTTCTACCGCACGAAGGTGCTGCCGCAGCTCCAGCAGGGTCCCCGCTGACCCGCACCGCCCCCGAGTTCTCGGCCCAGATGGTGTTTCCCTCTCCCCATCGTCTGGGCCGAGTGCACGTGCCCCGCCCGGACCACCGAGCGCGGGCACACCGGAGCGGGGCCCGGACGTCCTTGCCGTCCGGGCCCCGCTCCCTCTGCGCTTCCTCTGCCTCTTCTCCGTCCTGCTCTGCCTCTTCTCTGTTTCTCTGTCCTGCGTCCTCTGTCTCCGTCGTCTGCTGCGCTCGGCCCGTCATCGGCCCCGCTGGTGCGGGTCCTCGGGGTCGACGCCGGCCGGGGGCGGGGCACCGGTCGCGCCGCCGGGTGCGACGGGCGGCACCGGCGGATATCCGGCCGGCCCCGTGCCACCCGGGGGCATCCCGGGTGCCGTGCCGCCGACGACCCGGTCACGGCCCGCGGGGAGTTCGCCCTCGTGCTCGGCCGTCGGCCGCGACGCCGAGGGACGCGCCGCGCTCCTCAGCACATACGCCGCCACACCGAGCACCACGGCCGTGATGAGCGCGGCGGCCCAGTCCGGCAGGCCCAACGACAGAGCCAGCCCGAGGGCCAGCGCGAGCGCGGCACCCGCGTACAGGGCGAGCGCCCCGGACGCGGCGTACAGCGCGGCCTTGCGGCGCTGCTTGCGGGTCTGCTGCCGCAGCTCGTCGCGGATGGTCTCGCGGGCCACCAGCGCCAGCTCGTCGACCAGGTGCTTGTCCAGATGTTCGAGATGATCCAAGCGGTCCATTGCGCCCGAGTACCCGTGCACCGTGTCCCCGTAACGCGGCATGCGCCGGGGGCACGTCCCCAACTAGGCTCTTCCCCATGGAGATTCTCGGCACCACGCTCCGCATCTGCGTCGACGACCTGGAAGCCGCGGTCCCGTTCTACGAGAGACTCTCGGGCGGACCGGCGATGCGCTTCGAACGCGGTGGCGTCCAAGTGGCCGCCGTCGGCTGCTTCCTGTTGATGAGCGGACCGGAGTCGGAACTGGAGGTCCTGCGGAAGGTCGCCGCGACCATCGCCGTCGAGGACGTCGACGAGGCGAACCGCGTCCTCACCGACTCCGGCGCCCACGTGCTGGCCGGCCCCATCCCCACCCCCGTCGGCCGCAACCTGATCGCGGTCCACCCCGACGGCTCGGTCTACGAGTACGCGGACCGCCGGACGACCGCGTGAGGTTCAGGGGACGAACGCGTCCACGACGAGGTCCGTGAGCAGCGCGCCCGCCGTGCCGTCGGGGTCCAGATCCGGGTCGTAGATGGTGACGTTGAGGCCCACGCAGTGCGGTGAGCGGACCAACGGGCGCAGCAGTGCGAGCAGTTCGTCGGGGAGGAGCCCGTCGGGGTCGGGGCTGTCGACGGCGGGCATGACGGACGGGTCGAGGACATCGGCGTCCAGGTGGACCCAGAAACCGGCCAGTTCGGGCGTCTCGAAGCTCAGCGCGGTGACCTGGGCGAGATCGTCCGCGCCCCAGGTGCGCAGCTCGCCGACGGTGACGACGGGGATCTTCAGGGCGGCCAGCTCGGCGCGCTCGTCCTCGAACTGGTCCCGGATGCCGAAGAGGCGTATGTCCTCGTCCCGCAGGTAGGGCCGCAGCCCCTCCAGATCGGTCAGGTCCCGCTGTCCCCGCCCGGTGGCGAGCGCCAGTTCCTCGCCGCCGGCCGCCCCGACCCGGTCGGAGTTCCCCGGATGGCGGAAGTCGGCGGAGGCGTCGACGGCGACCAGCCCGTACCGCCCGATCCGCCGCAGCGCGAGCGAGGCGCCGAGCTGGATCGAACAGTCCCCGCCCAGGACGACGGGCAGCTCACCGGCCCGGACGTGCCGCTCGATCCGGTCGGCGAGCCTGCGGGTGTACGAGGCGATCGCGCCGGCGTTGAAGACGCCGTCGCCCTCCTGCCAGTCGCCCCGGTCGTAGCGCGGCGGCACCACCACCCCGCCCTCCAGCGCGCCGAGCCGCCGGACGATGCCCTGTTCCCGCAGGGCGCCGGCGAGCTTGTGGCAGCCGGGCACGGTCCCCGGGGCGGGCGGCCGCAGGCCGAGGTTGGAGGGGGCGTCCACGACGACGATGTTCCGCATGGGTCCCATCCTGCGCGACGGGGCTGCACGCCGGGACGGGAACGGATCATTCCGGCAGACGGCTCCCGCCCGGGACCGGGCGCTTCATCTCCGTGGTGAGCGCCCACCGCTGATGGTCCCGCCAGGCCCCGTCGATGAACAGGAAGTCCGGCGAGAACCCCTCCAGCCGGAACCCGCACCGCCGGGCGAGCGCGATGGAGGCGGCGTTGCCGGGCTGCACGTTGATCTCCAGGCGGTGCAGCCCCATGAAGGTGAACGCATATTCGACGACCAGTGCGAGCCCCTCCCCCATCAGACCGCGCCCGGCGGCATGGGCGAAGGCCCCGTAGCCGAGGGCGCCGCTCTGGAAGCCGCCCTCCACGATGTTGTTGATGTTGATGAAGCCGGCGATGCCTCCGCCGTCCTTCTCGCACACCAGGAACCCGGCCTTGGTCGGATCCTCGATGAGCCGTCCCGCGTACGCGGCATAGGCCGCGGGTGTGGCCGGGGGGAACAGCCACGGCCGGTGCAGCTCCCGGCTCTCCCGCACCCGGGCGACGAACTCGGGCCCGTCCTCGGGGGTGAACCGCCGGACCGCGACGCGGGGGCCTTCGATGAGGTGATGAACGTTCTCGGACACCCCGCCACGGTACGTCGGAGCGGGTGTCACCTGCGCCGTCTCATGAAGAACGCCCCGCACACCGCTCCGACCAGCCCCGTCCCGAGGAGCGCCAGCCACAGGGGCATGGAGACCTCGGAGACCAGCAGCTGGATGTCGGTGCTCTGGGTGTTCTGGAAGACGAAGACGAGCGCGAGGACGGCGAGCAGGCCCACGACGACCCTGCCGGGAGTCAGTGTGTGGCTCCATCGCTTCCGCCCGTGCGTCCCGACTCGTTCCGATGTCTTCGGGCTCATGCCTCCAGGATGACGCGAGCGACCGGGACGCGCCTGGTGGGAGGCGTCCCGGAAAGCCGGGCGGTCGGCCCGCGGGCCGCTGGTGGCTCGGGGAGGGGCCGTCAGATCAGCGCCGGCTCGTCCAGCGTCAGCGTCCCCGCCCGGGCGTCCAGCTCCGCCGTCACCCCGAAGGGGATCGTCAGCGCTCCTTCCCCGTGCCCGAATCCGAACTCCTCCACCACCGGCACCCCGAGCCCGCCGACCCGGTCGACGAGCAGCGCCCGCACCTTCTCGTACGGGTCGCACTCCGCCCAGGAGCCGAGGACGATGCCGGCGACCCCGTCCAGCCAGCCCGCGCGCAGGAGCTGGGTGAGGTAGCGGTCGAGGCGGTAGGTCTCCTCGCCCACGTCCTCCAGGCAGAGCAGGGCGCCCCGGGCGGAGGGCCGGGCGTGGGGGTTGCCCAGCTCGGCGGCGAGCAGACAGAGGCAACCACCGAGCAGAACCCCCCGCGCGCGACCCGGTACGAGGGCGGTGCTTCCCTCGGCGGCCCGGATCGTGCGTACCGTCTCGGGGGAGAACAGCGTGGCGCGCAGATGCTCCTGGGCCCGGACATTCTTGAGGAAGTCGACGCCCGCGGCCATGGGCCCGTGCAGGGTGACCAGTCCGGCCCGGGTGGCGAACGCCTCGTGCAGGGCGGTGATGTCACTGAACCCGACCAGTGTCTTGGGGCCCGCCGCCCGTATCGCGTCCCAGTCGAGCAGGTCGACCATCCGCTGGACGCCGTAGCCGCCGCGGGCGCACAGCACGGCGGACACGGAGGGGTCGCACCAGGCGCTCTGGAAGTCGGCGGCACGGTCGGCGTCCGTGCCCGCGAGATAGGGGAACTCGGAGTGCCGGTCCAGCGTGTGGGGTGCGACGACGGGATCGAGGTCCCAGCCGCGCAGCAGGTCCAGTCCGGCGCTGAGCCGTTCCTCGGCCACCGGTCCGCTGGGCGCGACGACGGCCACCCGGGCGCCGGGGACGAGGCGAGCGGGTCTGGTCAGTTGGGTCACGGGTGTCACTGGTGTCACTTGGCGAGCTCCAGAGTAGGGATACCCGGAGGATTCAACCCGAAGACCCGCGCGTACAGCGACAGCTCCGCCTCCAGGACCCGCACCATCGTCTCCGCCCGCCGGAAACCGTGTCCCTCCCCCTCGAAGGCGATGTAGGCGTGCGGCACCCGCCGCCCGTCGATCCGGGCCAGGAACCGCTCGCACTGCGCGGGCGGACAGATCACGTCGTCGAGGCCCTGAAGCAGCAGGAACGGCGCCGTGATCCGGTCCGCGTGCTCGGCGGGCGACCGCTCCGCGTACCGCATCGGCTCCTCGGCCAGGGGCCCGACCAGGCTCTCCAGGTACTGGGACTCGAAGTCGTGCGTGTCCCCCGACCCCCAGTTCGCGAGGTCGAGGACGGGGTACAGGATCGTTCCGCAGGCGTACACGTCGGTCGCGGTCAGGGACACGGCGGCGGTCCAGCCGCCCGCGCTGCCACCCCTGATGGCGAGCCGGGTCCGGTCGGCGGTGCCCTCGTCGGCCAGGGCGAGCGCGACGGCCGCGCAGTCCTCGACGTCGACGACGCCCCACTGCTCGCGCAGCCGGTTGCGGTACTCCCGTCCGTATCCGGTGGACCCGCCGTAGTTGACCTCGGCGACGCCGATGCCGCGTGAGGTGAAGTAGGCGATCGCGAGGTCCAGGACCAGCGGCGCGCGGCTGGTGGGCCCGCCGTGCGCCCAGACGACGTAGGGCGGCAGCTCGGTGCTGAAGGCGACGACGCCGGGGTTGTGGGGCGGGTAGACGTGTGCGTGGATCTCGCGCCCGGCGGGGCCGAAGAAACTGCGGATCTGGGGTTCGGGGTAGTAGGAGGGGTCCACCGGGTCGTCGTGCGCGGCACCGATCACCCGGGCGTCGCCGGTGACGGAGTCCAGCTCGACCACCTCGTACGCGCTGCGGGGGCTGGCCCCGATGCCGAGGACCCGGCCGCCGTGCACGGCGAGCGAGGGGGCGAACTCGGTCCATGGCCCGGCCGCGTCCACGACCTGGCCGGTCTCCAGGTCGAGGACACCGAGCGCGGTGGCGCCCCGCCCGTGGATCACGGCGACGAGCCCGTCGTCCAGCAGCGCGAACCAGCGCCAGCCGACCTTCCACAGCGGGCCGCCGAACTCCTCCTCACGGGCGCACAGGGCCGTGCGGTCGCCTCCGTCGGGGTCGAGGCGGTAGAGGTTCCAGTAGCCGGTGGTGTCGCTGGAGTACACGAGGGTGCCGTCGGCGGCCCAGTCGACCTGGGCGACCGACTCCTCCGGGCCGCCCGCGACGGACCGGGGCGCGCCGAGCCGGCCGTCCTCGGTCACCTCGGCGACCAGCAGCGACGTGCCGTCCCACGGCATCCGGGGGTGGTCCCAGGCGAGCCAGGCGGCACGACGGCCGTCCGGTGAGAGACGGGGGCAGGTGACGAACCGCCTGCTGTCGTCGGTCAGCTCCCGTACGGCGCCGCGGTCCTGCGCCGCCGAGCCGTCCAGCGGTACCGCGGCGACGACCCGCCGTACGTCGGTGGGTCCCTCCCCGGTGAACTCCTCCAGGACGCACCACACCTCGTCCCGCTCCGGGTGCGGGCGTGGGTCCACCCAGCGCAGTCCGCCGCCGACCGGCGACACGGGGGTGAGCGGGCGGGGCTCGCCGCCCGGCTCGAATGCGTAGAGACGCTGATCGGCGAAGTTCGCGAAGACCACGAGGGGGCCGGTGTCCCGCGGGACCCCGGTCCAGGGCTGCCCGCCGTACTCCATGACCCGGCTGCGCACGTTCCACGGGGCCGGCAGGACCGACTCCTCCGTGCCGTCGGCCGTGCGCCGCACCAGGGTGCGTCTGCCGCCCTCGGTGGGCCGGGGCTCCGTCCACCAGGCCTCGTCGCCGACGAAGCCGACGAACTCGGGATGCCCGTCGTGCGCGGCGGCGAGCGCCGCGTCGATCGGCGAAGGCCACGAACCGTACGCCAGGGTCTGCACCTTGTCCCCCATGTCCTCAGTCCTTCAATCCTTCAGTCCCTCAGTCCCTCGGTCCGTGGTCCCGCATGCTCCCGCGTCCCGTCGGTCAGGCCGTGCGCAGGAAGCGGTCGAGCACACGGACGCCGAAGTGGAGCGCCTCCACCGGGACACGCTCGTCGACACCGTGGAACAGCGCCGCGTAGTCGAAGCCCTCGGGGAGCTTCAGCGGCGAGAAGCCGTAGCCGGTGATGCCGAGCCGCGAGAACTGTTTGGCGTCCGTGCCGCCCGGCATGCAGTACGGCACCACGTGCCCCTCGGGCGCGAACTCCTCGACGGCGGCCCGCATCCGCGCGTACGTCGCCGAGTCCACCGGCGACTGCAGTGCCACCTCCCTGTGCTCGTACTCCCACTCCACATCGGGTCCGGTGAGCCGGTCGAGGGTCTCCCGGAACTCGTCCTCGCCGCCGGGCAGATACCGTCCGTCCACGTGGGCGACGGCCTCCCCCGGGATCACGTTGATCTTGTAACCGGCGTCCAGCATGGTCGGGTTGGCGCTGTTGCGGACGGTCGCCTCGACCAGGGCCGCGGCCGTGCCGAGCTTGTCGAGCAGCCGGTCGACGCCGCCGGGGTCGTCGAGGTCCGCCTCGACGCCGTACAGCGCGGCGAGTTCGGTGAGGGCCGCGCGGACGGTCGGGGTGAGCCGCAGGGGCCACTCGTGCGCGCCGATCCGGGCGACGGCCGCCGCCAGCCGGGTCACCGCGTTGGCCCGGTTCACCTTGGAGCCGTGGCCGGCCCGGCCGCGCGCGGTGAGCTTCAGCCAGCCGGTGCCGCGCTCGCCCGCGGCGATCGGATAGATCTGCCGGCCGCCGCCGTCGTGGAAGGTGAAGGCCCCCGATTCGCTGATGCCCTCGGTGCAGCCCTCGAAGAGACCGGCGTGCCGGTCGGCGAGGAACCCGGAGCCGTCCTCGGCGCTCGCCTCCTCGTCGGCGGTGAACGCGATCACGAGGTCCCGGCGGGGGCGTACGCCGGTGCGCGCCCACTGCCGTACGACGGCGAGGATCATCGCGTCCATGTTCTTCATGTCGACCGCGCCCCGGCCCCAGACCACGCCGTCGCGGATCTCCCCGGAGAAGGGGTGCACGGTCCAGTCGGCGGCCTGGGCGGGCACGACGTCCAGATGACCGTGGACGAGCAGGGCGTCCGCCGAGGGGTCGGTGCCCTCGATCCGCGCCACCACGTTGGTCCGGCCCGCGGTCCGCTCCAGCAGTGTGGGCTCCAGGCCCGCCTCGGCCAGCAGCGCGGCGGCGTACTCGGCGGCCGGCCGCTCACGGCAGTCCCCGCCGCCGCGGTTGGTGGTGTCGACGCGGATGAGGTCGGAGGTGAACCGGACGACCTCGTCCAGCGCCCGCTGGTCCACGGGTGCCGTCTGCTCAGCCATATGTCTCCTCCACCGCGGCCGAGACGATCGTGGTGACCGCCTTGAAGGTGCGGATTCCCTCGTACATGGTCGGGCTGGTGTACGCGACCTTGCGTTCACCGGTACGGGCCACCCCGGGCACCACGGTCGCGGCCATCGCCAGGTGCTCGGCGTCGAACTCCAGCGCCACGGTGAACGGGCCGCCCCTGACCGGTGCGTGCCGTACCGCGAGCGCCGCGGCCTCCTTCGCCGCCGCGCGGATGTCGGCGGCCGTCCTCGCCGGGGTCCGGCACACCGCCGCGTACCGCGACACATGGTCCTTGACCGCCACTTTGAGCGCCTCGGGCGCATAGCCCAGGGCGTCCTCGCACGCCACGTCGTCGCCGGTCACCAGCACCACCGGTACCCCGTACTCGGCCACCACATGCGAGTTGAGCAGCCCCTCGCTGGCCCGCTCGTCGTTCACCCACACCCCCGTGATGGAGTTCGCCAGGTAGGTGTGGGCGAGGACGCCCTCCATCCCGGCGCCCGCGTGGTAGCCGACGAACGCGATCCCGTCCACGTCGCCGTGCTGCACGCCCTCCACCATGGACAGCGCCTTGTGCCGGCCGGTGAGCATCTGCGCGCGCTCGTCCAGCTCCTCCAGCAGGAGATTGCGCATCGTCCAGTGCGCCTCGTTGATCAGCACCTCGTCGGCCCCGCCGTCGAGAAAGCCGAGCACGGCGGCGTTCACGTCCGAGGTGAACATCGAACGGCACCGCTCCCACTGCGGTGTCCCCGGCAGCACGTCGGCCGGCCAGGTGACACCGGTGGCGCCCTCCATGTCGGCGCTGATGAGGATCTTCATGGCTCGAACCGTACGCGTTCACGACGATCCGTGGCAGACCTGTGGATAACTCTCACCGGCCCGGCCCACCGTGGTGGGACCCGACAGTGCCTAGGCCCTGCGCCCCGCCACGTACCACCTCGACGGCAGTTCGATCCGGGTCCCCTCGGCCGTGTGTTCCGTGGTGACCAGGGGAAGTTCGCCGCTGGTGACCACGGTGAGGCCGGCGGCGCCCAGGTACTCCGGGATCGCCGCGTCGCTGACGTCGCCGGGGGCGATGCCGTGCCGGAAGACCGGGGCGAGCTTGGCCGGTGGGCCGGCCGGATCGGCCGCGAGGCCCATGAGGACGCCCTTCGCGGCCTCGGCGAGTTCGACGAGACAGACCCGGCCGCGTTCGCCCAGCAGCGTGGCGACGGTGTCGACGAGGCGCTGGCGGTCGTCGGGCTCGCACTGGTGGAGGACGCCGCGCACATAGACGTTGGCGTCGCCGAGCTCGGCGTGGAGGGCTTCGGCGTCCGTCTTGTCGACCGCGTCGAGCACACGGTAGGCGGCCCGGCCGTCCGGGTCGGCTCGGCGGGCCAGGTCGACGGCGGCGGTGGAGAGGTCGGCGCCGAGCACGCGGGGGAAGCGGTCGGCCAGGAAGCGGGTCTGGGTGCCGTTGCCGCAGCCGAGGTCGACGAGCGGGAGGTCGGCGGAGGTCAGATACGGCTCGAAGAGCGCCAGATGGACGGCCGCGGTCCGTTCGGGTCCGGCGTCCCAGAAGACGGCGCCCGGTTCGTCGGACGCCTCCCGCCAGAACCCCTCCCAGGCCTCCCGGTACCGACTCGTCACGCTCATGCCCCACACCCCCGGATCAGCGACGCGGCCGCCGCTCCGGCGGCCCAGATCGGTCTACCGTGCTCGGCGGCCGCAGACAAGCACCGTGCGCGTCCCTGCACCCCTCGTCCGGATCACACGCTCCCCCGAGCGCCCCGCACGCCCCCTGGACCCAGCCGGTGCGTGCACGCCCCCGTCGGTGTCTCAGCGCCGCCGCGGCAGGGTCAGTTCGAACCACACGGTCTTGCCCGCGCCCGTCCGGCTGGTCCCCCACTCGCGGGCCAGGGTGGTCAGGACGCGCAGTCCACGGCCGGACTCGTCCGTCGGCGCCGCGCTGAGCAGGTTCGGCAGGGTGGGGTCGTCGTCGTAGACCTCGCACAGCAGGGTGTCGCCACGGACCAGACGCAGTTCGACGCGGCTCCCGCGCGCGTGCCGTACGGCGTTGGTGACGAGTTCGCCGACCAGGAGTTCGGTGGTGTCCGTGAGGGTGTCGAGGCCCCAGACGCAGAGTTGTTCGCGGACGGCGGCGCGGGCGCGCGCCGCCTCGATCGGGTCGCGGGCGAGACGCCACTCGGCGACGTCCTCGGGCTCGATGCCATTGAGCCGGGCCATCAGCAGGGCCACGTCGTCCTTGCGGCCGCCGCGTGTGTTGAGGGCGCGGATGATGGTGTCGCAGGCGTCGTCCATGGAGGCGGCCGGGTGGGCGGCGGACTCGCAGAGCGTCGCGAGCCCCACTCCGATGTCCTCGCCACGCATCTCGACCAGCCCGTCGGTGCACATCACGAGTCGGTCGCCCGGCTCCACGCGCACGCGTACGGCCTCGAACGCCACTCCGCCGACGCCGATCGGCGCACCCGTGGGCAGGTCGAGGAGTTCGCTGCGGCCGTCCACCGCGCGGACCAGCACCGGCGGGATGTGCCCGGCGTTGGCGAGGTGGAGTTCGCCGGCGATGGGGTCGTAGACGGCGTAGAGGCAGGTCGCGAGATAGTGCTCGCCGAGCCGCTGGGCGAGGTCGTCGAGGTTGCGCAGGAGTTGTGCGGGCGGCAGGTCGAGGGCGGCCATGGTCTGCACGGCCGTGCGCAACTGGCCCATCATCGCGGCGGAGTTGAGGCCGTGCCCCATGACGTCGCCGACGACCAGGGCGGTGCGGGCGCCCGGCAGCTTCACCGAGTCGAACCAGTCGCCGCCGACCCGTCCGAGCAGGGTGCCCGGGAGATAGCGGGTGGCGATGTCGCAGCCCGCCATGTGGGCCTCGATCTGCGGGAGCATGCTGTCCTGGAGCGTCTCGGCGACGTTCTCCTGGTAGGTGTACATGCGGGCGTTGTCGAGGACGAGGCCCGCCCGGGCGGCGAGTTCGGCGCCGGTGACGCGGTCCATGTCGTCGAAGACCTCGCGCTCCGGGTGGCGCAGCAGGATCATGAAGCCGAGCACGACGTTGCGGGCCTTCAGGGGCACGACCAGCATGGAGCGGCCCGTGATCAGTGGCCGGATGTCGCGCTTCTCGAACTGCGCGGCGATCGCGTGCCCCATCTGCTCGCTGATGCGCGGCACGAGGACGGGCTCGCCGGTGGTCATGCACTGGAAGAACGGGGTGTGCGCCGGGAACGGCATGGCCTCGCCGACGGGTACGACGTCGTCCCAGCGGCCCGGCTCGTCCGTGTGCTCCACGGCCACCCGGTGCCACATGGTCGTCGTGTCGGGCACCCCGTCCGGGAACCCCTCACCGGCGACGACCTGTTCGCGCAGGTACGTGCCGGCGACGTCGGTGAAGCGGGGCACGACCGCCCTGCTGACCTCGACGATGGTCCGGGAGAGGTCGAGGGAGGTGCCGATGCGCCCACTGACCTCGTTGAGGAACTCCAGGCGCTCGCGTACGGCTGCGTGTTCGAGGTCCTCGCCCTCGTCCGGCGCGTCCTGCGGTACCGGCAGCCCCTCCGCGACGGCGCGCGCGGCCCGTTCACGGCGGGCCTGTCGCTCCGCACGCCGGGGCACGCCCCAGTCGGGTGTCACGGGCACCCGGTCGTTCTGGCTGAACTCCAGGACCGGATAGCCCAGTTCGAGGACCTGGGCGACGATGCGGGCACCCTCGCCGACGCTCATGCTGGGCAGGATCTCGGGGAGCCTGCGGGCGAGCTCCTCGGCACCGGGGAAGTCGGTGTGCAGGGCGAAGCCGGGGGCGATGCGTTCGACGGCGACGTCCGCCCCGTCGTCCCGCCGCAGTGTCCCGGCGTCGGCGGCCAGCACCAGGAGGCGTTCCCTGCCGGGGCCGACCAGGGGGTACGCCCACCACAGCACGTCGATCCGGTCACGGCCGGGCACGGTGAGACGGGCGCGGCCGGCCGCCGGGTAGGACAGCTGTCCGTCGAGCGAGGTCTCCAGGTCGTGGCCGAGGGCGTCGTACGCGCCGTAGGCCGCGTGCGGCGGGGGGTCGTCCTCGTCCGGGAGGGCGCCGGAGACGGGCAGCAGGTCCAGGGCGGGGTGGCCCACCGCGTCGTCCTTGGTCGTGCCGAAGAGGCGGCGTGCGCCGGAGCTCCAGTGCGACACGAGCCCGGCGCGGTCGACGACGACCACGGCCAGGGGGATGCGGCCGGCCGCGGCGTGCTCCGGCGTCTCGTCACCGGCTCCGGGGCCGGTAGTCGCGCCCGTGTCGGTGCCACGGTCCATGGCCAAGGCCCTTTCTCCCCACGGCTCGCAAGATCTGCGCCGCCCTCACTACCGTACGGCTGCGTAGCGTCGCGATGTGTGGCAATACGCGAATTCCCCCATAGGAGCCTCCGGCGCACGCGCAGGACACACGGGCGGCGCACGATCACTCGCACGCCCCCTAGGGACTGTGCCGAGTTGAGAGCTTCATGTGAGGCTGCGGAGCCAGATGACCGCGCCGCGTAGGTGGCGTCCGGCGAGGTAGCTGGTCGGGGTACCGTCCCAGCCCGGTCCGGACAGCGAAACAGCCAAACCCGTGATCTCGACTCGGCACAGTCCCTAACGCACCAGAGGCAGGCCGGCCGCAGTGGCCGCCACCATGCGCTTCAGTGTCGGGCGGAACGGCGGGAACGCCCCCGCGATTTCCGGCTCGCGCGCGTACAGTTCACGCAGCGCCTCAGGCGGGCGGGTGATGGGAAACAGCTTCGCCACGAAAGCACTGGCTGTCATCACCAGGGCAGCACCATCGGCAGGGGTCAGCTCCGGGCAGGCGACGGAGATGCGCTGGCCGATCGCCCAGTAGGTGTCGATGGCCCACCTCTTGAAGACCTTCAGCACCTCCACGGACACATTGTGCTCGAGCATCGTCTCCGCGTGCGTGGTCAAATCACAGTAGAGCGGCCGGTCCACGAAGGCATCCGCGAGAACGCCCGCCGTCGCCTCCGTCCCACTCACCTCCTGCAACCGGGCACTTACCGCGCTCGCCCACTCAGCTCCCGCGCTCATCAGCAGATGCAGGTAGATCTCCTCACGCGTACCGAAGTAGCGCAACACGTTGGACTTGGCGAGTCCGACCGCGGTGGCGATGTCCTGCAGGCTGACCCTGGCCACGCCGGAACGCTCGGCGAGCTCCCGAGCAACGGTGAGGATGGCCTCACGGCGCTGGTCCTTCTGATCAGGGCGTCGAGCCCGCTGGAATGGCGCTGACATGACCGTTCATCCTAGTTCAGAGCTAACGGAACACCCGTCTCTTGTTAACGGATGGGCGTTCTGTTAACGTCCCGACATCCGCCAACCCCATCGCGCTCCAGGAGTGAAAGACATCTCCGCCACCCCGACCGACCTCAGCCAGACCATTGACGACTTCGTTGCCGCCTTCAACGAGCCGAGCCCCGATCTCGACAAGGTCATGTCCTTCTTCACCGACGACGCCGTGTACCTGCCCGGCCACCTCCCGGAGCGACGTGGCATCGCGGCGATCCGCAAAGAATTCGAACCGCACTTCGCGGGACGCTACGGCGCCATGCACTTCGCCGTGTACGACAAGATCATCGACGAGCCGAACCGCCGCGCCACGATCCGCTGGGCCTGCCGGCTCGACATGAGCGGAGAGTCCGGCCGTCATGTGCCGTTGCCACTGCGCCTGTTCGCCCGTGCACGCTACGGCGGCCGTATGCAATGGCACGGCGTGGACGTGTTCCACTTCGACACCGCAGGACGTATCAGCGGCAAGTTCACCTACGCCATGTTCCGGTTGCCACTGTGGGAGCGAGGCTGACATCGCTCCCCGACGGCCCGAACACCCGAGACACCCCACGCGACGGTGCCCGTCGCACCTCCCCACGGGGAAAGCTCGGGCCCGCCCGCAAGCCGTCCCGTGGAGCATGTCCACGGTGGCCAAACTGCTGATCGGAGTCACCCTGGCCGGCACAACCCTCGGCCTCGCTCTGCTCGCCGTGATCGCACGCTGGTCGCGCAGGCGCGGTGGCTTCGGTCCCCGCGCGAGCGTCTGGGTACGGACCGTGACCGTCGTCCCGCTCGGTCTTGGCGGATGGCTGCTGGGGGTTCTGCTGATCTGGACGGTAGGTCCCGATGACTTCGTGGCCAGCGCGAGCGTGATCGTGCCCGGACGGGCCTGATGGTAGGCCTCGGCGCCTACCTGGCCTGGACCCGTGACGAGCGCTCATCCCGGATCCGGCGCGCTGGGTTGGTCGCCGCGGTCTGCGGGGCGTTCCTCGGGGCATGGCTCGGCTGTTACGCGCTTTCCGGCCTTCTGGCGCCTGCCGCAGCCATAGCCGGTGCAGGCGCGGCAGCGAATCTTGGGCTGCTGTGCGTCGAGCACTTCCGTAGGTGGCCGGACCGCGCTTGGCGCACACCGGCGACCCGTAAGAGCTCTTGAGTCCGCAGGAGAACACCATGGGGCGGGCGGGCGCCGCAGGGACCTGCGACGTCAGGCCCGCCAAGTCGTTTTCTGCCGATCGGCTCTTTGTACTCGCTACGTCGTCGCCGGCATCCGGGGTGCCGCTCGACAAACCAGCCGCACCCTTCGCGTGATCGTCCAGCCTCGATCTTTCGTGACGGTCCGCCGACGGAGTCGGTGGACCGTTCTCGTGCCGTGGGCTGGGGGTGGGGCGGGCTGAGGGCCCGAGTGTCGTCTCGGGGTGGCGCCGGGTTCCACTGCTCCGGTGTCGGGCTGTTGTCGTAGGGACGGGAAAGCTGCTGGTCATCTGAGGCCGGCGTCGGCCTCAGCCCCGCTGAAGTTCGCCCTGCCCCCTCTCAGGGTCGGGGCACGGGGGGCGGTCGGTCAGGCGGCGTCGCAAACGATGGACAGCTTCGGCCTCGCGTCAGGCCGGCGGCTACCGCCCCGTGTGTGTCGGCGTGGTCCTTCAGAAGGTGGCTGTACGTTCGCCGAAGCTCCTCGACTGCCGGGGTGTGGCGATCGGCGTGCGTCGCGGGACGTGCGACGACGCGCCGCCTATTCGGTGAATGCGGTGAAGGAGAGTGCCTTGTCGAACCGACCGGCGCTGAGGTCGTCATGGCGGATCAGGAAACGCGCGTGGTAGACCTCGTCCCCCGGCTCGAACTGAACAAGCGGCACCCACTCGCGCATCACCCGAAGAGCCTCCTCCTCCAGGCGCAGATGCCACTCGTCCGGCGGGACGACTAGTTCGCCGGCCTTTTCGCGTGCCTCAAGGATGTTCTCCGCCATCCTGGTCTCCGGAGTGGTGTACATGTTGTCGGTGGCAAGCTCGCCGATGCCCATGGAGTACCCGCCGAGACAGACATCGGCACCGTTTCCTTCTGGCCAGAGGTCTCTGACCAGAGCGCAGAGTTCCTTTCTGTGGGCCAGGTTGCGAGCCAGGTGCTCCTGGCCGTCGGACTGCGAAGCCTCATCGTCGTCCTCGAACCAGCTGGGCAGTTCCGCGTTGACCGTGGCGAAGAGGTCGTACTCCCGCCCGACGAAGTCGAGCGTCAAATTGCAGAACATCTCCTCGTCGTGGTCGGGCTCCTCCGCTGTTGCGGTGTCGGTGCCGGCCGGCACATACACAATCCGCGCGAACTTCTGCTCATCGGCGATGGAACAGGTGTCGTAGGCCCACTCGTGGTGCAAGAAGAGGAGCAGCGAGCCGTCCGCCGGCAGGGCGAGGCCGTCCACTCTCGGAAGCGCCGCACAGTCTAAGGAGGCGACGAACGGCAGCGGCCCGTACTCGGAGGACGGCCACCCCATGCCCACCGGCAGCCGAGGCAACCCGCCGCTTCGCCCGACCGGAACGCCGTTGGCGCGCCCACTTGCCCAGATCGCGAATCGCAGGAACTCGGCGAACTTGCTGACCTCATCCCCCGGGATGCCCCGTTCGATCGCCGCGCGACGGAAGTGCTGGTGATAGTCCATGGCGGGGCATGGTACTTACCCGCAGGTGGCATACACCGCCAGCCCGCACAGGCTCGGCCACTCACGCCTCCAGCGGTCGGAACGGACGTCACCGCACATCCAACCGCCACGACCACCAACCCGGCGAACCAATACGGTCAGAGCCCTAGTACTCCAGCCCCCTCAGTCCGCGTAGCCCAGTTGGAGGTCCTGTTCCGTCCTGGAGCCGGAGGGGACCTGGAGCACCGTCGCGACGGGCGGATACCCGGTGGCGATGACCGTGTACTCGCCTGCGGCGAGGTCGACGAACCGGAAGGTCCCGTCGATGCCGGTGGTGATCGTGTCGACGACGTTCCCGGCGGCGTCGAGGAGTGTCACGCGCGCGTCCTCCACCGGTCGGCCTCCCCCGGCGCGGACCGTGCCCCGCAGGACGGCGCCCCCGGCGAGCTCGATGTCCTGGCGCGTCTCGCGGGCGGCCCGCACGGTGACGGGCAGCGCGGCGGGCCGGAAGGAGTGGGCGCCGGCGGCGAGGGTGTACTCCCCGGCGACCAACTCGGTGATCAGGTACTCGCCCTCCTCCCCGCTGCGGGTGGTCACGACGACCTCGCCGTGCACGTCGGTGAGCGTGACGGTCGCGTCGCTCACCGCCCGACCGTCCGCCGTCCGTACCACCCCGGCCAGGCGTCCCGCGCCGCCGAGCACGATGTCGACCTCGACGGGCCGGTCCCCGACGGTCACGCTCACGGCCTGCGGCTGGTGGCCGCCGGCGGTGGCGATCAGCACGTACGCCCCCGGCCCGGGCGTGGACAGCGCGAACCGCCCGTCGTCGCCGCTCCCGCCGCGCCCGGTCTGCCGGCCCCCGGCGTCGATGAGGGTGAGCGCGGCCCGGCACACGACGGTGCCGTCGGGGTGCTGGACCGTGCCGCGGACGGGGACGCCGGGGACGTACGGCGAACGCGCCTGCGGGATCTGGACGGAAGGCGTGGCCGAGGGCGCGGGCTCGGGCGTGGGGTCGGCGGCAACCTCGTCGAGGGGCACCGGTGTCCTCTCCTTGAGGAAGCAGGCGATGAGGAGCCCGAGGACGAGCACCGGCGTGAGGTACAGGAAGATCCTCGGCATGGCCTCCGCGTAGGCCTGGGCGTAGGCGTCGCGCAGCGGGTGCGGCAGGGTGTGGACGAGGTCCGGGGTGAGGGAGCCGGGGTCGGGGAGGACGGCGTCGGCGCGCTGCGGGAGGCGGTCGGTCAGCCGGGCCGCCAGGAGCGCGCCGAAGGCGGCCGTGCCCACGCTGCCGCCGATCTGCCGGAGGTAGTTGCCGGCCGCGGTGGCGGGCCCGACGTCGGCGGGGCGCACGGAGTTCTGCACGGCGAGGATCAGGACCGGCATCACCATGCCGATGCCGGCGCCGAGGACGGCGGTCCAGACGCCGAACTGGAGCCGGGGCGTGTCCGTCTCCAGCCGGGACAGCAGCCACACGCCGAGTGCGGTCAGGGCGCTGCCGAGGACCGGGTACGTCCGGTAGTGCCCGGTGCCGCCGATGAGCCGGCCGGAGATCACGGACGCGCCGACGATGCCGGCCATCATCGGCAGCATGAGCAGCCCGGACTCGGTGGCGGAGATCCCCCCGGTCATCCGCAACTGGGTCGGCAGGTAACTGGCCGTGCAGAAGAGGGCGGTGCCGATGGCGATCCCGACCAGGCCGGTGACGACGAAGACGGGGTCCTTGAACAGCCGCAGCGGGACGAGGGGGTGGGGCGCGAACCGCTCGGCGACGAGGAAGACGATGGTCGCGACGACCGTGCCGGCGGCGAGGCCGAGGACGGGCCGCGAGGTCCAGGCGTACGTGGTGCCGCCCCAACTCGCCAGCAGGACCACGCAGGTCGAGGCGGTGGCGAGCAGCAGGGCCCCCAGGACGTCGAGGCGCCCCTCGGTCGTCGGCCTCGGCAGGCGCAGCGCGAAGGTGACGACGGCCAGCGCGAGAAGCCCGGCGGGGACGTTGAGGTGGAAGCACCACCGCCAGCTGAGGTGGTCCGTGAGCAGGCCGCCCAGGAGCGGGCCCGCGACGGAGGCGAGGCCGAACGTGGCGCCGACCAGGCCCAGATAGCGGCCTCGGTTCCTGGTCGGCAGGATGTCGGCCATGATCGCCTGAACACCGATCATGAGGCCGCCCGCGCCGACGCCCTGGAGCGCGCGGAACGCGATGAGCTGGTCCATGTTCCGGGAGAACCCGGCGAGAGCGGAGCCGGTCACGAAGACCGTGAGGGCGAACTGCAGGACGCCCTTGCGGCCGTGGAGCTCGCCGAGTCTGCCGTAGACGGGAAGGGTGACGGTGGCGGTGAGCAGATAGGCCGTGATCGGCCAGGACATGCGGTCCGCGCCGTGCAGCTCACCGACGATCTCGGGGAGCGCGGTGGCGACGACCATCTGCTCCAGCGCGGCGAGGAGCAGGACGAGCAGGAGTGCGGAGAAGACCAGCAGGGCCCGGTGCGGGCCGAGTCGGGGAGGTCCGTCCGCCGGTGGCGGTGGGGCGGGTGTGGTGGTCGGCTCGTTCTTCACCAGTGTGGTCGCGCCCATGCCTACCGCTCCCCTCGTCGCACTTACCGCACAATTCCCGCGTTAAGCGGCAACTGTCGGCAAGTGCGGCGAGTTACGGCATTCCGGGGAGCGTCACGGAGATCCACTCGATCCGGTGAGGACGGCAACGCGCCCCGGATGATCGCCCGTTGGACCGGGCACCCTTCTCGCTCCGGGTTACTTCTCGACCTCGGCGGCCAGGTTGGCGAGCAGGGCGTCGTAGATGCGGGCGAGGCCCTTGGGGGCGAAGGTCTTCTCGAAGAAGCCGCCGATGCCGCCGGCCCCCTGCCAGGTGGTGGTGACGACGACGCGGGAGCTGCCCTCGCCCGCCGGGGTGACCCGCCAGACGGTGACCATGGTGGAGTTGCGGTCCTTCTCGACGAGTTCGCCGTCGGAGGGCTCGGTGACCTCCAGGAGGCAGTCACGGACGCGCTTGCTGGTTGCCTGGAGCTTCCAGTGGACGAGGGTGCCCTCGCCGTCGCCGCCCTCGCGCACCTCGTACTCGCTGAAGTGCTGCGGCATCAGCTTCTCGCGCGCGCCGCTGTACTCGGCCAGAGTGTCGAACACCGTCTCCGCGTCCGCCGCGACGACTCGTTCAGTCGTGGCCTCGACCTGCGCCATTGCACTTCCTCCAGCACTTGGTAACTCGGGGATGTGCGGAAAGCCAACCACCCCCCGCCCGGAGGGCCCAAATCGGGGTGCCCCAAGGGCCCGGAGCGGACGGCCCCGAGGACCCCCGACAAGACCTCCACACGATGCTCGAAACCCCGTTCGCACGATCAAGGGAACATGTGTTCTATTCTGGGGCCGAGAGCAACCGAGGAGGCGTCCATGCGCTGGGACCATCTGGCCGAGAACCCCGCCACGGCCCGGGACGCCGCGCTGTTCGGCGCGGACGTGGTGACGACCCGCACCTTCGACACCCCCGAGTTCCGCGGCATGACCTTCCACGAGGTCCGGGCGAAAACGATCGTGAACCGGGTGCCGGGAGCCTCCCGGATGCCGTTCGAATGGACGGTGAACCCCTACCGGGGCTGCTCGCACGCGTGCGTCTACTGCTTCGCCCGCAGGACCCACAGCTATCTGGACCTCGACACGGGCCTGGACTTCGACTCACAGATCGTGGTGAAGATCAACGCACCCGACCTGCTGCGCCGACAGCTCGCCTCACCGCGCTGGCACGGCGAGCACATCGCCATGGGCACCAACGTGGACTGCTATCAGCGCGCCGAGGGACGCTACCGCCTGATGCCGGGCATCATCGCTGCCCTGCGCGATCACGCGAACCCCTTCTCGATCCTGACCAAGGGCACCTTGATCCTGCGCGACCTGGACCTGATCCGGCAGGCCGCGGAGGTCACCGAGGTCGGCATCTCGGTCTCCGTCGGCTTCACCGACCCCGAGCTGTGGCGCACCGTCGAGCCGGGCACGCCCGCCCCGGAGCGCCGGCTCGACGTGGTGCGGGCCTTCACCGACCTCGGTATCGGCTGCGGAGTGCTGATGGCGCCCGTGCTGCCCTTCCTCAGCGACCACCCCGACCGACTGCGCGCCACCGTGCGGGCGATCGCCGCCTCCGGCGCCACCTCGGTGACCCCGCTGGTCCTGCATCTGCGGCCCGGCGCCCGCGAGTGGTACATGGCCTGGCTGGAACGCCACCATCCCCATCTCGTACGGCGTTACGAGCTGCTGTACGCGGAGGGCGCCTACGCGCCCAAGTGGTACCAGCGGCAGATCACCCGTCAGGTGCACGAGCTGGCCCAGGAGTACGGCATGGGCCCCCGGCGCGCGGAGCTGCCGCGGCGGACACCGGCACGCGAGCCGGTCGCGCCGGAGCCGGTCCGGGACACGACGCCGACGCAGCTGACGCTGCTCTGACCTCCCTCGGGGCATCCGGGCGCTTCTCGCGCCCCCGATTGGGTCAACTCTCGCTGGAACGAGTTCCTTCGCGGGCCTGCTCCGGGACGATGCGACGAAGGCCGTGATGTGCACGGCCCGAAATCCTCCGTCCTGGGAGGCCTGACGAATGAAGAAACGCGCAGCTGCTCTGTGCGGTGCCGTGGCCGTGTTGGCCGGAATGGTCACGGCGGTCCCGGCCGGCGCGAGCGGCGCTCTCGCCGCCGCGCCGGCGGCGAAGCTCGCCTGGAAGAAGTGCGCCACCGGCGACTACCCGACGCTCCAGTGCACCACCCTGAAAGTGCCGTTGAACCACGACGAGCCGGACGGCAGGAAGATCACGCTCGCCCTGTCCCGCGTCCCGCACACCGCGAAGAAGTACCAGGGCCCCCTGGTGGTCAATCCGGGCGGGCCCGGCGGCAGCGGCCGAACCCTGGCCGGGTTCGTCGCGTCCTCGCTGCCGAAGAAGGTGGCGGCGCAGTACGACGTCATCGGCTTCGACCCACGCGGCGTCGGCGCCAGCAAGCCCGCGCTCACCTGCCGGCCCGGCCATTTCTCGCCGGTGCGCCCCGACTCCCTGCCGGTCGACGCGCGGGCCGAACGGGCCAATCTCAAGCGCGCCGAGGCCTTCGCCGCCGCCTGCGCGAAGAAGTACGCGGACGTGCTGCCGTTCATCGACACGATCAGCTCCGTCAGGGACATGGACGCCATCCGCGCGGCCCTCGGCGCCAAGAAGATCAACTACTTCGGCTACTCGTACGGCACGTACCTGGGCGCCGTGTACGCCAAGCTCTTCCCCCACCGGGTACGCCGCGCGGTGCTGGACTCCGTCGTCGACCCCTCGGGCGTCTGGTACGACGACAACCTCCAGCAGGACCTGGCGTTCAACGACCGCCACCGGGCGCTGATGGCCTGGATCGCCAAGAACCACAGGACGTACCGGCTCGGCACCGATCCGGAGAAGATCGAGGCCAAGTGGTACGCGATGCGGGCGGCGCTGGCCCGGAAGCCCGCGGACGGCAAGGTGGGCCCCTCCGAGCTGGAGGACACCTTCCTGCCCGGCGGCTACTACGACGGCTACTGGCCCCATCTCGCCGAGGCGTTCGCCGCCTACGCGAACAAGAAGAACGACGACCCGCTGGTCGAGGCCTACGAGAACTTCGGTGCCGTGGACGCCGCCGGTGACAACGGCTACAGCGTCTACACCTCGGTGCAGTGTCGCGACGCCCGCTGGCCGCGCGACTGGGCCGAGTGGCGCGACGACAACTGGACGGTGTACGCGAAGGCACCCTTCATGACCTGGAACAACGCCTGGTACAACGCGCCCTGCGCGTTCTGGCCGACCGAGGCACTGAACCCGGTGGACGTCTCGAACACCGCGCTGCCGCCGGTCCTGATCCTCCAGGCGACGGACGACGCGGCCACCCCGTACGAGGGCGGAGTCGTCACGCACCAGCTGCTGCGGGGCTCCAGTCTGGTGGTCGAGCAGGGCGGTGGGAACCACGGCATCTCGCTGAGCGGCAACGCCTGCCTGGACAAGCACCTGGTGGCGTACCTGACCGACGGCAGCGTGCCGCGCGGCACGGGCGAGGCCGACGCCGTCTGTGCCAAGCTCCCCGACCCGAAGCCCCTGAGCACCAAGGCCGCCTCCGCCTCGTCCCGGGGCTCGACGCTGCACGGCCTGCTCGGCTTCCGCCGCTGAGACCCGGCCGTGGGGCCCGCCGAAAATCGCGGGACTCCCACGGCCGCCCCGCCTAGGGTGCCGTCATGGACGACTCCCCCCATGAGCTCCGCATCCGCGAGATGACGCCGACCGACTGCCGTCCCGTGGCGGAGATCCGGGTGGCGGGCTGGCAGACCGCCTACGCCGGGCTCCTCCCTCAGTCCTACCTCGACGCGATGCGGGTGACCGAGGACGCGGAGCGGCGGCGCGAACTGCTGTCGAAGCCCGGCAACCCGGTGGTGAACCTGGTCGCCGAGCGGGCCGGCGAGATCATCGGCTGGGCGGCCTACGGGCCGTACCGCGACGGCGAAGTCCGCACCGAGGACGCCGAGTTGTACGCGCTCTACGTGCGGCCGGGACACTGGGGCGGCGGGGTCGGCGAAGCGCTTCTACGCACCTCCACCGCACGCTGCGAGGCCGCCGGCCACGGCCGCGTGCTCCTGTGGGTGCTGAAGGAGAACGCCAGGGCCCGTCGCTTCTACGAACGTCACGGCTTCACCCCTGACGGCGCCGTGGAACCGTTCGAGGTCGACGGAGTCGAGGTCCCCGAGGTTCGTTACGCACGACAGCGCTGAGGGGCGCGGGGAACCCCGCGACCGGCCCCCACCGGCCCGCGACCGGAGAACGGCCCCGCGAGCGGAGCGCTATCTCTGCCGGGGGATCCGCGTCAGCGCCCGCACCGCCGCCTCCGCGAGGCTCGGATGGGCAAGGGCGTCGTTCAGCACGGGCTCGGCCCTGGTGTCACCCAGCACCCCCAGCCCCTCCACACAGGCGAGCGCCACCCGGCGGTAGGGGTCGTGCGGCCGCAGTCGGCGCTGGAGCGTGGTGATCAGCGCGGGCACGGCCTCGGGCGCCCGGAGTTCGACGAGCAACCGCACGGGGTGCAGGGCGTAGGCGACGCGCAGTTCGTTCGTGGCGAGGGCGGCGGCCGCCCGGGCGGTGCGCGGGTCACCGAGCCGGGCCAGCGCGTACGCGGCGGAGGCGCAGCGCGGCGGGTCCCGGTGGTTGAGGAGCAGGACCAGCGACTCGAAGGCCCGGCGGTCCCCCGCCAACCCCAGCCGGAACGCCGCCAACTCCCGTGCCCACAGAGGCTGCCCCGGCTCGGTGAGCACCGCCGCCAACTCGTCCGTGGACTCGGTCGTGACGAGCCGCTCGTATCCCGCCGCGCCCCCCGACTCGCTCCGCACACGCTCCGTGAGTGATCGCAACTCCTCGTCCATGCCACCGAGCGTACGGGCGTGAACGCGATTGAGGGACGTACCTCACAAAGACGAGGGCTGGCGCGCTCGTTACCCACCGGTTAAGCTCAGACGAGCGAGTTACCCACTCGTGTTCGCTCCCGACGGTTTGGTGACGCAGCCGTCGTGAGCACAGTCGGTTCGGTACCTGGAGTACCAGTACGGCTCGGCCTCGGGACAGGGCCGGTCGGTTCAGCCGTTCCCCTGGGCGTGTGCACGCCCCGCGGCGACGGCACCGGGCGTGTGCGTTCATCAGCCCGGCACCACCCACACCCGCGCCCCACGCGCCGCTCGCGCGCTCTTCGCGCATCCGCGGCGCTTCCCTCAGTCGTCACCCTCATTCCTGGAGTCCCGCGATGGCCACTCCCCTTTCCGACTCGTCGCTGTCCCCGCAGTCCCCGTTCAAGACGATCGCCGTGGTCGGTCTCGGCACCATGGGCACCGGTATCGCCGAGGTCCTGGCCCGGGCCGGCCGTGAGGTCGTTGGCATCGACATCAGCGAGGCCGCCGGCGCGCGTGCCGTCGCCGCGCTGGAGGCCGCGACCGAGCGCGCCGTGACCCGTGGGCGGATCACCGAGCAGGAGCGTGGTGACGCCCTCGCCCGCTTCCGCACCTTCACCGACCTCCAGGCCGCGGCCGACGCCGACCTGGTGATCGAGGTGGTCCCGGAGTCGTACGAGATCAAGCAGCAGGTCTTCCGTGAACTCGACGCGGTCGTGCGGCCGGAGGCCGTTCTCGCCACCGGCACCAACGCCCTGTCGGTGACGCGGCTGGCGGCGGAGTCGGCGCGTCCGGAGCGGGTCCTCGGTCTGCACTTCTTCAACCCGGCGCCCGCGATGAAGCTGGTCGAGGTCGTCTCCTCGGTGCTGACCGCGCCCCAGGCCGTCGCGGCCGTCACGGATCTCGCCCTCGACCTGGGCAAGGAACCCGTCGCGGTCGGCGACCGGCCCGGTTTCGTCGCCGACGGGCTGCTGTTCGGCTACCTCAACCAGGCCGCCGCGATGTACGAGGCCAAGTACGCCTCCCGCGAGGACATCGACGCGGCCATGCGGCTCGGCTGCGGCCTGCCGATGGGCCCGCTGGCCCTGTTGGACCTCATCGGCGTCGACACCGCCCGCACGGTCCTGGAGGCCATGTACGCGGCCTCGCACGACCGGCTGCACGCGCCGGCGCCCATCCTCCGCCAGCTCAGCGAGGCGGGCCTGACCGGACGCAAGTCGGGGCGCGGCTTCTACTCCTACGAGGCGCCCGGCTCCGCCATCGTCGTGCGGGACGCGCTGACGCCGCTGGACGGGGCCGCCACGGTTCCCGGGCGCACCGTCCGGTCCGTGGGTGTCGCGGGCTCCGGGACCATGGCGTCCGGGATCGCCGAGGTGTTCGCGAAGGCCGGTTTCGAGGTCGTGCTGGCCGCACGCAGCGAGGAGAAGGCCCAGGCCGCGAAGGCCCGGATCGGCAAGTCGCTCTCCCGCTCCGTCGACAAGGGGCGGATGACCGTGGAGGCCGCCGCCGAGACGCTGGACCGGATCACTCCGGCGGGCACGTACGACGCCTTCGCCGACGTCGATCTGGCGTTGGAGGCCGTGGCCGAGGACCTGGAGGTCAAGCGGCAGCTGTTCGCGACCTTCGACAAGGTCTGCAAACCGGGCGCGATCCTCGCCACCACCACCTCCTCGCTGCCCGTCGTCGCCTGCGCCCGCGCCACCTCGCGCCCGCAGGACGTGATCGGGATGCACTTCTTCAACCCGGCGCCGGCGATGAAGCTGGTCGAGGTGGTCCGCACGGTGCTGACCGCCGACGACGTCCACGCCACGGTCCGCGAGCTGTGCGCGAAGGTCCGCAAGCACCCGGTGGACTGCGGCGACCGGGCCGGGTTCATCGTGAACGCGCTGCTGTTCCCGTATCTGAACAACGCGATCAAGATGGTGCAGGAGCACTACGCGACGCTGGACGACATCGACGCGGCCATGAAGCTGGGCGGCGGCTACCCGATGGGCCCGTTCGAGCTGTTGGACGTGGTCGGACTCGATGTCTCGCTGGCCATCGAGAAGGTGCTGCACCGCGAGTTCCGCGACCCGGGGCTGGCCCCGGCGCCGCTGCTGGAGCACCTGGTCGCCGCGGGGTGCCTCGGCCGCAAGACGGGCCGTGGCTTCCGCGAATATGCCAAGCGCTGAGCGGACGGGCCGGGCGTCCCCATCGGCGCCCGGCGACCCGCCGGACGGGCCGACGGCGCGGACCGGCCCGGCGCACCGCCCGGTCGAGCCCCAGCCGGCGGACCGGCCGGCGGACCGCCCGGCGGTCGGCGGGGGCCGTCCCGGCGGGCCGGCGGCCGACGCGGGCTGGGGCGGTCTGCTCGGCCCGGACAGCCGCCCCTCGCCGGCCCGTTCCGCCGTCTCCGCGCCCGGCGGGTCCCCTGCCGACCCGACCCCCGACCCGGCCGCCGACCCGGTCCGGCCCCTGTCCCGGCGGGGCGGGGAGAGGGCCGGACACGCGCACTCTCCTGCACGGATGCAGTACGTTCGGGGCATGTCCCAGCCCGCCAAGTCCTCACGTACACCAGCTGCGCCCGACGCTCCGGAGAGCGCCGCGGGAAGTCGTGCCGCCGCCCAACGCCTCAAGATGCGCCGGGAACTGGCGGCCGCGGCCATGGAGCTGTTCTCGACCAAGGGGTACGAGGCGACCACCGTCGACGAGATCGCGGCGGCGGCCGGGGTCGCCCGCCGCACCTTCTTCCGCCACTTCCGTTCCAAGGAAGAGGCGATCTTCCCGGACCACGACGACACCCTGATCCGCGCCGAGGCGGTGCTCAACGCGGCGCCCCCGCACGAGCATCCGCTCGACACGGTGTGCCGTGGGATCAAGGAGGTCATGAAGATGTACGCGGCCCGCCCCGAGATCTCGGTCGCCCGCTACAAACTGACCCGTGAGGTCCCCACCCTCCGCGAGGCGGAGATCGCCTCCGTGGCCCGCTACGAGCGCCTCTTCACCCGTTATCTGCTGGGCCACTTCGACGAGCACGCCCACCACGACGCCGGCAACGACGACCCGCTGCTCGCCGAGGTGGCCGCGTCCGCGGTGGTCACCGCGCACAACCACGTGCTGCGGCGGTGGCTCAGATCCGGCGGGCAGGGCGACGTCGAGACCCAGCTCGACCACGCCTTCGCCATCGTCCGCAAGACGTTCGGCACGGGCATCGGCGCGGGTCGCACCCTGGCACCCGAGCCGGCCGCCGCGACGGCCTCCACGCACGGCGAGGTCCTGGTGACCGTCGCCCGCACCGACGCCCCCCTCGACGAGGTCATGCGGACCATCGAAGAGGCGCTCCGCGACCGCTGACACCCCTCGAAACCCCGATCTACTCAACGGTAACTGTGAGAACGGCCACCCCACCGGGTGGCCGTTTTGGCACGTCAGGGGCCCTTTTTCACCCCCGTCTGATCGATCATCGCTCAGGTGTTACGTAAAGATTTCACCTGAGCGAACTTTCTGGCACTCGGTGCCTTGCGGGGTGACACGGCGTGCCATACGTTGAAGGAGTCCGGGCGGCCGGCGTGCAGCGAACTCTCGTACGCCGGCTGTCCCCGCAGACCACGGTCCGCGCGCCCGGACGCCTGCGTCACAGGCAACCCTCCGCGCCACACACAGCGCCGCCGAAGCACCACCTCCGCCGAACCGACGGCATCAGCACCCAGCTCTGCAGCACCCGACGTAACCCTCAACAGCGTCTTCCCGCGAGGACGCTCGTCGCCGGAGGCACCACCGTGAAGGACATCCTGGACGCCATCCAGTCGCCGGACTCCACGTCCGCCGACTTCGCCGCTCTGCCGCTCCCCGAGTCGTACCGCGCGATCACCGTGCACAAGGACGAGACGGAGATGTTCGCGGGCATGGCGACCCGCGAGAAGGACCCGCGCAAGTCGATCCACCTGGACGAGGTCCCGCTGCCCGAGCTCGGCCCGGGCGAGGCCCTGGTGGCCGTCATGGCCTCCTCGGTCAACTACAACTCGGTGTGGACCTCGATCTTCGAGCCGCTGTCCACCTTCGGATTCCTGGAGCGCTACGGCCGCACCAGCGAGCTGGCCAAGCGCCACGACCTGCCGTACCACATCATCGGCTCCGACCTCGCGGGCGTCGTCCTGCGCACCGGCCCCGGCGTCAACGCCTGGAAGCCCGGTGACGAGGTCGTCGCGCACTGCCTCTCCGTCGAGCTGGAGTCGTCCGACGGCCACAACGACACGATGCTCGACCCCGAGCAGCGGATCTGGGGCTTCGAGACCAACTTCGGCGGGCTCGCCGAGGTCGCGCTCGTCAAGTCCAACCAGCTGATGCCGAAGCCGGACCACCTCAGCTGGGAGGAGGCCGCCGCGCCGGGTCTGGTGAACTCCACCGCGTACCGGCAGCTGGTCTCGCGCAACGGCGCCGCCATGAAGCAGGGCGACAACGTGCTGATCTGGGGCGCCAGCGGCGGACTCGGCTCGTACGCAACGCAGTTCGCGCTGGCCGGTGGCGCCAACCCGATCTGTGTGGTCTCCAGCGAGCAGAAGGCCGACATCTGCCGGGCCATGGGCGCCGACGCGATCATCGACCGCAACGCCGAGGGCTACAAGTTCTGGAAGGACGAGAACACCCAGGACCCCAAGGAGTGGAAGCGCTTCGGCAAGCGCATCCGCGAGCTCACCGGCGGCGAGGACATCGACATCGTCTTCGAGCACCCGGGCCGCGAGACCTTCGGCGCGAGCGTCTTCGTCACCCGCAAGGGCGGCACCATCACCACCTGCGCCTCGACCTCGGGCTACATGCACGAGTACGACAACCGCTACCTGTGGATGTCGCTGAAGCGGATCATCGGCTCGCACTTCGCGAACTACCGCGAGGCCTGGGAGGCGAACCGCCTCATCGCCAAGGGCAAGATCCACCCGACGCTGTCGAAGGTCTACTCGCTGGAGGAGACCGGGCAGGCCGCGTACGACGTGCACCGCAACCTCCACCAGGGCAAGGTCGGCGTCCTCGCGCTGGCCCCCGAGGAGGGCCTCGGCGTCCGCGACCACGACAAGCGCGCCCAGCACATCGACGCCATCAACCGCTTCCGGAACATCTGAGGTCCACGATGAGCGAGCGTCAGCCCGCCGAGGGCAGGCAAGCCAAGGACCGGCCGTGGCTCATGCGCACGTACGCCGGTCACTCCACGGCCGAGGCGTCCAACGAGCTGTACCGGCGCAACCTCGCCAAGGGGCAGACGGGTCTGTCGGTCGCCTTCGACCTGCCGACCCAGACCGGCTACGACTCCGACCACATCCTCGCCCGCGGCGAGGTCGGCCGGGTCGGCGTCCCGGTGGCCCATCTCGGTGACATGCGCAGGCTGTTCCAGGACATCCCCCTGGAGCAGATGAACACCTCGATGACCATCAACGCCACCGCCATGTGGCTGCTGGCGCTCTATCAGGTCGTCGCCGAGGAGCAGGGTGCGGACATCACCCGGCTCCAGGGCACGACCCAGAACGACATCGTCAAGGAGTACCTGTCGCGGGGCACCCATGTGTTCCCGCCGGGGCCCTCGCTCCGGCTGACGACGGACATGATCGCGTACACGGTCTCCCACCTGCCGAAGTGGAACCCGATCAACATCTGCAGCTACCACCTGCAGGAGGCCGGGGCCACGCCGGTGCAGGAGATCGCGTACGCGATGTCCACGGCGATCGCGGTCCTCGACGCCGTGCGCGACTCCGGCCAGGTGCCGCAGGAGCGCATGGGCGATGTCGTCGCCCGGATCTCGTTCTTCGTGAACGCGGGCGTCCGCTTCGTCGAGGAGATGTGCAAGATGCGGGCGTTCGGCCGCATCTGGGACCGCATCACCCGCGAGCGGTACGGCATCGAGAACCCCAAGCAGCGGCGCTTCCGGTACGGCGTCCAGGTCAACTCCCTCGGGCTGACCGAGGCGCAGCCGGAGAACAACGTCCAGCGGATCGTCCTGGAGATGCTGGCCGTGACGCTCTCCAAGGACGCGCGGGCCAGGGCGGTGCAGCTGCCGGCCTGGAACGAGGCCCTGGGCCTGCCCCGGCCGTGGGACCAGCAGTGGTCGCTGCGGATCCAGCAGGTGCTGGCGCACGAGAGCGACCTGCTGGAGTACGAGGACATCTTCGAGGGCTCGCACGTCATCGAGGCGAAGGTGAGCGAACTGGTCGAGGCGTCCTTCGCCGAGATCGAGCGGATCCAGGAGATGGGCGGCGCGATGGCGGCCGTCGAGTCCGGCTACCTCAAGTCGCAGCTGGTCTCCTCGCACGCCGAGCGCCGGGCCCGGATCGAGTCCGGCGAGGAGAAGATCGTCGGCGTCAACATCTACGAGTCGACCGAGCCGAACCCGCTGACCGCCGACCTGGACGCGGCGATCCAGACCGTCGACCCGGCGGTCGAGGCCCGGGTGATCAAGTCGCTCCAGCACTGGCGCGACACCCGTTACCAGCCGCCCTTCAACCACCCGCGCCCGTGCAAGGCGCTGGAGCGGCTGAAGGAGGCGGCGAAGGGCACGGACAACCTCATGGAGGCCACCCTGGAGTGCGCCCGCGCCGGGGTCACGACCGGCGAGTGGGCCGGGGCCCTGCGTGAGGTGTTCGGCGAGTTCCGGGCACCGACCGGTGTCTCGTCGGCGCCGGTGGCCGTCTCCGCCGAGGAGGGCTCGGCCATGGCGGAGGTCCGCCGCAAGGTGGACCTGACGGCGCGGGACCTGGGCGTCGGCAAGCTCCGCTTCCTGGTCGGCAAGCCGGGCCTGGACGGGCACTCCAACGGGGCCGAGCAGATCGCCGTGCGGGCCCGTGACGCCGGCTTCGAGGTGGTCTACCAGGGCATCCGGCTCACCCCGGAGCAGATCGTGGACGCCGCCCTCGCCGAGGACGTGCACGCGGTCGGGCTCTCCATCCTCTCCGGCTCGCACGCCCAGCTCGTCCCGGACGTGCTGGAGCGGCTGCGCGAGGCGGGCGCCGGCGACATCCCGGTGATCGCCGGCGGGATCATCCCGAACGCGGACGCCGACCGGCTCAGGGCCGCCGGAGTGGCCGCCGTGTTCACCCCGAAGGACTTCGACATCACCGGGATCATCGGCCGTATCGTCGACGAGATCCGCAAGGCCAACAAGCTCAGCCCCCTCATCAGCACGGAGGTCCCCGCATGACCAGCCCTGTTCCTCAGGTGAACCGCCTTCGCCCGCGGCGCTCCTGCCTCGCGGTGCCGGGGAGCAACCCCCGCTTCCTGGAGAAGGCCCAGGGCCTCCCGGCGGACCAGGTCTTCCTCGACCTGGAGGACGCCTGCGCCCCGCTTGCCAAGCCCGAGGCGCGGCACACCATCGTGAAGTTCCTCAACGAGGGCGACTGGACCGGCAAGACGCGGGTCGTGCGCGTCAACGACTGGACGACGGAGTGGACGTACCGCGATGTCGTGACCGTCGTCGAGGGCGCCGGCCAGAACCTCGACTGCATCATGCTGCCGAAGGTGCAGACGGCTCAGCAGGTCGTCGCCCTCGATCTCCTCCTCACCCAGATCGAGAAGACGATGGGCTTCGAGGTCGGCAAGATCGGCATCGAGGCGCAGATCGAGAACGCGCAGGGCCTGAACAACGTCAACGAGATCGCGACGGCCTCCCAGCGCGTCGAGACGATCATCTTCGGCCCGGCCGACTTCATGGCCTCCATCAACATGAAGTCGCTGGTCGTGGGCGAGCAGCCGCCCGGCTACCCGGCGGACGCCTACCACTACATCCTGATGAAGATCCTGATGGCCGCCCGCGCCAACAACCTCCAGGCGATCGACGGCCCCTACCTGCAGATCCGCAACATCGACGGCTACCGCGAGGTCGCCCGGCGCGCCGCCGCGCTCGGCTTCGACGGCAAGTGGGTGCTGCACCCCGGCCAGGTCGAGGCGTCCAACGAGATCTTCTCGCCCTCGCAGGAGGACTACGACCACGCCGAGCTGATCCTGGACGCGTACGACTACTACACCTCCGAGGCGGGCGGCAAGAAGGGCTCGGCGATGCTCGGCGACGAGATGATCGACGAAGCCAGCCGCAAGATGGCCCTGGTCATCTCCGGCAAGGGGCGGGCGGCGGGGATGTCCCGTACGTCGAAGTTCGAGATCCCCGAGAGCTGAGGAGCCTGAGCGCGATGCAGTTCGGACGCACCTACGAGGAGTTCGAGGTCGGGGCGGTCTACAAGCACTGGCCCGGCAAGACGGTCACGGAGTACGACGACCACCTCTTCTGTCTCCTCACCATGAACCACCACCCGCTCCACATGGACGTCAACTACGCCGAGAAGACGACGGACTTCGGCAAGAACGTCGTGGTCGGGAACTACATCTACTCGCTGCTGCTCGGCATGTCCGTGCCGGACGTCTCGGGCAAGGCGATCGCCAACCTGGAGATCGAGTCGCTGCGGCACGTGGCGCCGACCTTCCACGGCGACACGATCTACGGCCAGACGACCGTGCTCGACAAGTGGCCATCGAAGTCGAAGAACGACCGCGGCATCGTGTACGTGGAGACCAAGGGCTACAAGCAGGACGGCACGCTGGTGTGCGTGTTCCGCCGCAAGGTCATGGTGCCCACCGAGACCTACATCAAGGAGCGCGGCGGCGAGCAGCCGGGCCGCCCCGAGCTCAGGGAGCAGGAGAAGTAGCCATGGCACGACTCGCCCAGACCCACGGTCTCACGGACGTCCAGCAGGAGATCCTGTCCACCGTCCGTGACTTCGTGGACAAGGAGATCATCCCGGTCGCGACCGAGCTGGAGCACCGCGACGAGTACCCGCAAGCGATCGTCGACGGGCTCAAGGAGCTGGGCCTGTTCGGTCTGATGATCCCCGAGGAGTACGGCGGTCTGGGCGAGTCCCTCCTCACGTACGCGCTGTGCGTGGAGGAGATCGCCCGGGGCTGGATGTCCGTGTCCGGGATCATCAACACGCACTTCATCGTGGCGTACATGCTGAAGCAGCACGGCACGCAGGAACAGAAGGACCACTTCCTGCCGCGGATGGCGGCCGGGGACGTCCGGGGCGCCTTCTCGATGTCGGAGCCGGGGCTCGGCTCGGATGTGTCGGCGATCACATCGAAGGCGGTCAAGGACGGCGACGAGTACGTCCTGAACGGTCAGAAGATGTGGCTGACGAACGGCGGAACGTCAACGCTCGTCGCCGTTCTCGTCCGAAGTGACGAAGGACACCCCGAGGGCACGGCGCCCCACAAGTCGATGACGACCTTCTTGATCGAGAAGGAGCCCGGCTTCGGAGAGGTCCTCCCCGGCCTCACCATTCCGGGGAAGATCGACAAGATGGGCTACAAGGGCGTCGACACGACCGAGCTCATCATGGACGACCTGCGCATTCCGGCCAATCGTGTACTCGGCGGCACGACGGGTCGAGGGTTTTACCAAATGATGGACGGCGTCGAGGTCGGCCGGGTGAATGTGGCCGCCCGTGGTTGCGGCGTCGCTCAGCGTGCGTTCGAGCTCGGTGTCCGGTACGCCCAGCAGCGTCACACTTTCGGCAAGCAGATCGCTCAGCACCAGGCGATCCAGTTCAAGCTGGCCGAGATGGCTACCAAGGTCGAGGCCGCGCATGCGATGATGGTCAACGCGGCTCGCAAAAAGGACTCGGGCGAACGAAACGACCTCGAAGCAGGGATGGCGAAGTACCTCGCCTCTGAATACTGCAAAGAGGTCGTCGAGGACGCTTTCCGGATCCACGGCGGTTACGGCTTCTCCAAGGAGTACGAGATCGAGCGCCTCTACCGTGAGGCGCCGATGCTGCTGATCGGTGAAGGTACCGCCGAAATCCAGAAAATGATCATCGGTCGCCGGCTGCTCGAAGAGTATCGATTCCAGGGCTAGTACGCGGTTGGTCCAGGGACGGATGTCTGGTTCGGGGTGTTTTCTTCGAGAAGAAGATCACACCCCGTCAGAACTCTTCGGCCGTCGACTCGGCTTCCTGGCTTGCCCAGTTGCGGTCCGCGACCGGTACGATCCCGGAAAGCCGCCGTCCCCAGTCACCGCGCGGCATCATCCGCTACGAAGGTCATCCATGCCCCACAGCCAAACCTCTGCACCACGCGACAGCCTGGCCGGCGTACGGCTCGCGCGCGGAGCATCGCCGTGGCTTCTCCCGACCGTCGCCACCGCAGCACTCAGCCTCGCCCGTTCGCGCCGCTCCGGCGCCGCCCGGGCCGTGGCCGTACCCGCCACCGCGCTGGCGGCGGGCATGCTGTGGTTCTTCCGCGACCCCGAGCGTGAGATCGCCCAGGGCCGGGTCATCTCGCCCGCCGACGGAGTGGTGCAGAGCATCATGCCGTGGAAGGACGGCCGCACCCGCGTCGCGATCTTCATGAGCCCGCTCAACGTCCACGTCAACCGCGCGCCGCTCTCCGGCACCGTGACGTCCGTGGAGCACATCCCGGGTGGGTTCGTACCGGCGTTCAACAAGGAGAGCGAGCACAACGAGCGCGTCGTCTGGCACTTCGACACCGAACTCGGTGACATCGAGATGATCCAGATCGCCGGCGCCGTGGCTCGCCGCATCGTTCCGTACATCCCCGAGGGCACCAAGGTCGAGCAGGGTGACCGGATCGGGCTGATCCGCTTCGGCTCTCGCGTCGACATCTACCTGCCCGAGGGTGTGGAGATCGACGTCGAGGTGGGCCAGAAGACCGTGGCTGGGGTGACTCGCATTGACCGTGACTGATCCGGAGACCCAACCCGGCCAGACCGGGGCGGGCTGGGTGCCCGACGTGGACGAGGTGGAGGACGACGCGGAGGAGATGCCGCTGTCGCTCCGCCTGTCGATAGCGGACACGCTCACCCTGGGCAACGCCACGTGCGGCTTCATGGCCGTGTACTTCACCACCACGGGCATCCTGATCCCGCACCTCACCGGCAGCCAGGAGTCGGGCATGGCCCGGCACAGCGCGGCCACCGCGGTGATCCTGATGCTGTGCGCGGCGATCTTCGACCTGTTCGACGGGCTGGTGGCGCGCAAGCTCCGCTCCTCGCCGATGGGCGCGGAGCTGGACAACCTCTCCGACCTGATCAGCTTCGGCCTCGCGCCGGCGTACTTCGTCCTCGTCTACGGCATGGTCGCGGACGACGCCCACCAGCGGGTGGCGGCGGTGGGGGCGATCGTCGTGCTGCTGGCCGTGGTGCTGAGGCTCGCGAGATTCTCCTGCGTGACGGTGAAGGACGGCACCTTCCAGGGCATGCCGTCGCCGTTCGGGGCGCTGACGGTCATCTCGATCGTGCTTCTCGAGCTGCCCTTCGTGGCGACGCTGCTGGCCATCGTCGGCGTCGCGTGGCTGATGGTGAGCCGTGTCGAGTACCCGAAGCCGCGGGGTCCCCTCGCGGGCGCGGTGCTCACCTGGATCGTCCTCGCGATGGGTCTCCTGGCGGCCTGGGCCTTCGACGCCCCCGGCGGTCAGCTCCTGCTCCAGACCGGTTGCGCCCTGCAGCTCGTCATGGGCGCGGTCATCCCGCTCTTCGCCACGGCACGCCGCGTGAACAACTTCCGCGACAACCGGCGCGAGGCGCGGGCGGCGCAGCTGCCCTGACGCTCCGCTCCAGCACTGACGGGTGTGGCCCGAGCCGATTCGGCTCGGGCCACACCCGTTTCGCGTTCAAGGGCGTCGCTGTTTGCCCTTGAGGGGTCAACTACCTCGTGTGGGGCTCCAGTTGCTGGGGGTGAGGAAGAGGTGGACGGTGGAAAGGGGTGGATTTCACATCAGTTGATCCCTTTCGACCGTCAGGAGAAGAGCATGACCTCGTACACACTCAAAGAACACAAGGTGAAGCACGTTTCTCAGGTCCCGGCGAACGAGGGCATCGAGGTGGAGCTGCCCGTCCGGGAGTACAACGGCACCCAAGGCGACGACCGCCAGCCGGTGCTGATGCTGCACGGCAGAAGCGTGCCGGCGCTCCCGGGCTTCGACCTCGCACCGGTGCCCGGCGAGAACCCGACCCGGTACAGCTGGGCACAGGAACTGGCGAAGGCCGGCTTCGACGTCTTCATCATGGACCTTCAGGGCTCCGGACGGTCACCCCGCCCGATGATGGACGTGCCGTGCAACGCCAACCCCGCCCAGCAGGCGCCGGTGCTCGTCCCCAACCCTCTGCCGGAACCGTGCACTCCCCCGCCCCCGTACCCCTACCAGCTGGGCAACTCACAGAGCGAGTGGGCAGAGGTGAAGTCGGTCGTCAAGCACATCAGGAGCCTTGCCGACGCGAACAAGCCGATCCACTTCGTGGGCTGGTCCGCGGCCGCGTTCGTGATGGGCCCCTACGCACTCCAGCACCCCGAGGACGTCAGGAGCCTTTTCCTCCTCGCCCCGATGTTCCCGCCGAAGGGGCGGTGGTCGGAGAAGCCCGACGATCCCTTCGGGCTTCCGGAGGAAGCGGTCGACAATCTGCCCCTGCCCGGTTTCCCGATGCATGTCTCCAGCAAGACAGGGTTCCAGGCCGCGCTCACCGGCCCCGCCGCCCTGTGGGAGCCCGGCATCGCCGAGCTGGCGTGGGAGGCCTGCATGCAGAACGACCACGAGGGCAGCAAGTGGGGCCCCAGGGTGAACGGAGGCGAGCCCGAAGGGGTCCTGCGCTACCGGAACACCTACTGGTGGGGCTGGAACAACCACACCGTGCCGCTCATGCGCGAGAACAAGTACGTGCTCGGTGGCCGCGTTCCCGTGCTCATCCTCTACGGGCAGAACGACCGGACCGCCAACACCACGACGCCGATGCCCGACAACCTCAACTTCTCCGTACCGGCCCTCTACAAGGCCATCGCGGGATCGAAGAAACTGATGTTCTGCTTCGAGGAGTCGGGCCACTCCCTCGTCTGGGAGACCGTCGCCGAGGCCATCCACCACTTCTCGAAGCACTGGCTCAAGAACGGCAAGGTGGAAGGCCTCGGCAGCGGTAGCTACTTCAGGGAACTGGACGGCAATCTGATCCACCTGCCGTAGAGGTCAGGTGAGGAAGTCCCTGGCGATCCCCTCGGCCACCCGCTCCAGGATCGGCCCCGGGTCGGCGAGGCAGCGTGCCACGTCCGGTTCGGCATCCGTCAGGGGGTACGCCCGACGGATGCCGGCCCGGCCCAGGGCCTTCGGCGGCAGGGCCAGACGGCCGCAGACGGCCACGACCTCCTTGCCGGCGGCGCGGGCGGCCGCGGCGACCCCGGCCGGGGCCTTGCCGTGCAGGGTCTGCTCGTCGAGGGAGCCCTCGCCGGTGATCACCAGCGTGGCCTTCTCCAGCGCCGGCGCGAAGCCGAGGACGTCGAGCATGACCTCGATGCCGGGGCGGAAACGGGCTCCGAGGACGAGGGCGCCGTAGCCGATACCGCCCGCGGCGCCCGCGCCGGGGGCGAGGGCGTGCTCGGCGGCGCGCGGCCCGGCCGTCTTCTCCAGGACGGCCGCGAAGTGCGTCAGGGCCGCGTCCAGCGTCGCCACGTCCGCGGGGCTCGCGCCCTTCTGCGGGCCGTACACGGCCGGAGCGCCCTTCGGACCCGTCAGCGGGTTGTCGACGTCGCTCGCCAGCACGAGGTCGACCGCCGTGAGCCTCTCGTCGAGGCCCGACAGGTCCGCCGTCACCAGGTCGCGCAGGCCTCCGCCGCCGGGCCCGACGGGCTCCCCCGCCGCGTCCAGGAAGCGCGCGCCGAGCGCGGCGAGCATGCCCGCGCCGCCGTCCGTCGTGGCGCTGCCGCCGACGCCGAACACGATCGTGCGGGCGCCCGCGTCGAGCGCGGCGCGCAACAGCTCTCCGGAGCCGTACGTGGAGGCCGTGAGCGGTGCGAAGACCCCGGCGGGCAGTCGCTGCAGCCCGCTCGCCTCGGCCATCTCCACGACGGCCGTGTCACCGCGCAGCGCGTAGGCGGCGGTGACGGGCTCACCGAGCGGGCCGGCGACCCGCACCTCGCGCCGTTCGAAACCGGCCGCGACCGCCGCGGCCACCGTGCCGTCACCACCGTCGGCGACCGGCAGCGCCTCGACCTCCAGGTCGGGCAGGACCCGGCGCAGGCCCGCCGTGACCCGCTCGGCGACCTGGACGGCCGTCAACGTGCCCTTGAACTTGTCCGCGGCGATCAGCACCCGCGGCTCGGCCGTGTCCGTGTCGATCCCGTCCACTGCGGCGTTCGCCACCTTGCGTTCCCCTCGCTCATCGGGCCTTGCGCACGTCAAGGCAGTCGCGCCGCTGCGACCCTAACCGCCCCGGCCCCGGTACGTCATGCCCCGTCCCGCCCAGCGAACACCCCCCACCGGACAGCAGGCACGGGACACCCGACGGTCCTAGTGCCGCGACAGACAACGTTCACCCCGTCGCGACGCCCGGCACGCCCTCTCGCCGCACCGGCCGAAAGCCCGAGTACGTCCAGTACGAGGGCTTCCGGCCGGCACACCGAGAGCACGCACCGGACGCCGCTCCTTGACGGGCGAACGTTGCCCGCCGCGGCACTAACCGGGCGACCGTGCGCGGAATCGGGCGGAATCAGGTAGACCTTCGGACATGACGCCCACGACCACGACCCCCCTCGCGCCACCGGTCGGTGCCGAGCTCGCCGACCGGGTGCTCGGGGGCTGGCTGGGCCGGATCGCGGGGAACATGCTCGGCAAGCCGGTCGAGCATGGGCTGGTGTGGTCGCGGGAGCGGATCGACCGCTATCTGCGGCAGGCGGGGGCTCTGCCGCTCACCGACTACCTCCCGGAGCCGGCCACCGAGAGCGACGGGCTCGCGCTGCGGCCGGAGTGGCGCGCCTGCGTACGCGGCCGGATCCACGGCAGCTGCCGCGACGACGACGTGGACTACGCGATCCTCGGGCTGCACCTGCTGGAGACGCACGGCTTCGCGTTCAGTACCGAGCAGGTCGGTGACCTGTGGCTGCTGCGGCTGCCGTACCTCCAGACCTTCACGGCGGAGCGGGCGGCGTACCGCAACCTCGCGAGCGGGCTGAAGCCGCCGCTGACGGCCACCTACGACAACCCCTACCAGGAGTGGATCGGCGCCCTGATCCGTGCCGATGTCTTCGGCTGGACCTCCCCGGGCCTGCCCCGGCGCGCGGCCTCGCTGGCCCGGCGCGACGCGGTGCTGTCGCACACCGGCAACGGTGTGTACGGGGCGATGTGGGCGGCGGCACTGATTTCGGCGGCGTTCACCGCACCGGGGGCGAGGGCGGCCCTGGACGAGGCGCTGGCGGTGGTCCCGGCGAGCAGCCGGCTGGCCCGGACCGTGCGGCGGGTCGTGTCGCTGTACGACGCGGGACTCCCCTGGGAGGAGACGCTCACGACGGTGGACGAGGAGACGGCCGGGCTCGGCTGGATCCACGTCGTGCCGAACGCGGCCGTGCTCACGGCCGGGCTGTTGTACGGCGAGGGCGACTTCACCCGCACCCTCGCGCTGACCGTCCGGGGCGGCCTGGACACCGACTCGAACGGTGCCACCGCCGGTTCGGTGGCGGGTGTGCTGTGCGGGGCGGCGGCGATCCCGGACCGGTGGAAGGACCCGTTGGAGGACACCGTGCGCAGCGCCGTCTTCGGTTTCGACGGGGTGCGCATCAGCGAACTCGCGGAGCGCACGGTGCGGTTGGCGGAGGACTTCGGCTCCTGAGCGCCGGTCCTTCCGCTCCCCGAGCGCCGATCTCCCGCCTTCGCGGGCCGTCTACGCTGGGCGGATGACGACTCCGGACTACGCCGCATACATCGCGAGCCTGCCCCGTGTCCTCTCCGGCGCCGCCGCGATCTTCCGGGACGCCGAGGGCCGTGTGCTCCTCGTCGAGCCCAACTACCGTGCGGGATGGGCCCTTCCGGGCGGGACGATCGAGTCGGACGACGGCGAGACCCCGAGGCAGGGGGCCCGGCGCGAGACGCTGGAGGAGATCGGGCTGGACGTCGAGCCGGGTCGGCTGCTCGCCGTGGACTGGGTGCAGGGCGTGGGGCGGCCGCCGCTGGTGGCGTACGTGTACGACGGCGGGGTGCTCGACGAGGAGGATCTGAAGCGGATCCGGCTGCAGGAGGAGGAGTTGCTGTCGTGGCGGCTCGTCCCGCGCGCCGAACTCTCCGGGTATCTCCTCGGACCGCTCGGCTCCCGGGTCCTCGCCGCCCTCGACGCGCTGGCGGAGGGCACGGGGCCGGTCGAATTGGAGAACGGCGAGCGGGTCGTCTGAACGGGCGAGGACCGGCCACCGCGGTGCCGTCCGGCTGCGGCCCGCCGTTGACAGGAGTCAGCTGACCTCTCGTCAACTGGCCCTGCACAGAACGTTAAATGAATGAACCTTCCACTTAATGGAAGTTTAAAGCGGTGGCTGAAAACGCTGCCCGTTCGTCACTTCAGCATCTAGGCTGACGTCACCCCCGTCCGAGCGATCGCGCCCCGTTGCCTCGCTCGGGAACCGGGGCAGCACTTGGGACACCCGTGACCGGCGGCCCGGGGGCGGGCCGTGGCACCGGGAGATCCGGAGCCCCAGGGGGAACGGTCACCGGGAGCCGCCCGGAGCAGTCGGTCTCTCCCCCCCACCTGCGGGCCGTTTCCCGCCCGTCATCACCGAACAGGCAGCTGAGGTCATGGAACCACTGGGCTCAGACGATCCCGAGGAGCTAGGTCCCTACCGTCTCGTGGCGCGGCTCGGCGCAGGAGGGATGGGACGGGTCTATCTGGCGCGCTCTCCGCAGGGGCGGACCCTCGCGGTCAAGGCCATCCGTCCCGAGCTGATGGGGGACAAGAACTTCCGCGTCCGCTTCCGCCGTGAGGTGGAGGCCGCCGGGGCGGTCGGCGGCAGGTACACCGCGCCCGTCGTCGACGCCGACCCCGAGGCCCCCATCCCCTGGCTGGCCACCGACTACATCGCCGGCCCCACCGTGGCCGAGGCGGTCGCCGCGCACGGCCCGCTGCCGGTGGAGTCGGTGCTCGTGCTGGGCGCCGGCGTCGCCGAGGCGCTCATCTCGGTGCAGGCGGCCGGGCTGGTGCACCGCGACCTGAAGCCCTCCAACGTGCTGCTCGCCGCCGACGGCCCGCGCGTCATCGACTTCGGCATCGTCCGGGCGAGCGACGGCTACGATCTCACCCGCTCCGGCGCGCTCTTCGGCTCCTTCGAGTACATGTGTCCCGAGCAGGCCACGGGCGAGCCGCTGGGCCCCGAGGGGGACATCTTCTCGCTGGGCTCGGTGCTCACCTTCGCCGCGTCCGGGCACGCTCCGTTCAGCGGCAGCGCGGCGGCCACGCTCCTGTACCAGGTGGTGCACAGCACGCCCGACCTGACAGGTGTGCCCGAACCGCTCGACAAGATCATCAACCTCTGTCTCACCAAGGACCCCCGGCTGCGGATCACTCCGGACAAGCTGGCCGCCGCCTGCGCGCCCGGCGGTGTGGAGCACCTGACGGCGGACGGCTGGCTGCCCCCGTCGGTGGCCTCCTCGGTCGCCCTCCGCGCGGCGGCGGTCAAGAGCCTCGACACCGGGCCGGACGGCCCGGTCGTCCTCCGCTCCACCGAGGCCGACCGGGAGCGGGAGGCGTACGACTTCCAGCAGGAACGTCTCGCCTACGCGCCCCGGCCGGACCGGGCCGCGTACGACGCGCCGGGGGGCCGAGCCGCCTACGACTTCGAACGGACGGGGGCGCCCCGCGTCACGGACAGTCCGTCGGCGAGCGACTCCGGCGGCCCGTACGACGTCCCGTACAACGTCCCGTACGAAAGCCCCTACGACGGCTCGGGCCGGACCGGCGGCGATTCGTCGGCCGGAGCGGCGCCCTCCGCGGGCGCCGAGCCCCGTCCCGCTCCCGAGGAGCCGGAGCCGTACCGCGCCTCCGGGCACCGTCGTGCCGTACCGCGGCCCGGTCCGTCGCGGCGTACGGTCCTCACCGTGTCGGCGGGTTCCGCCGCGGCCGCGGTCGGTGCCGGCCTGGTGCTCAGCCGCCGGAAGAAGCCGGCCGTGCGTTCCACCGAGCCCGCGGGCCCGGCTCCGAAGCCGCTGTGGACCTATCGCGGCGGTCCGCTGCTCCAGGCGCCCGCCGTCTTCAACGACGGCACGGCCCTGGTGAAGACCCGCCCGGGTGACCTGGTCTGTCTCGACCTCAAGGACGGTACCCGGCCCAGATGGGTCTACGAGGGCATCAGCCAGTCGCCCACCCCGGCCGTGCTGGCCTTCGACGCGGCGATCGCGCTCGGCGAGGGGTCGACGGTGATCGGGGTCGATCCGATCGACGGAACGGAACGTTTCACCATCGACTTCGGGCCGGACTTCCGCTTCATCACCCTGCTCGGCGGTGTCGACGACCGGGCCATCTCCGTCATCGGTGTCCGGCTCCGGCGCGAGTCCGAGGAGCAGGGCGTGGCGACGTCCACGGACACGGTGTTCGGCGTCGACCTCGCGGCCCGCCGCGCCGAGGTCATCCCCATCAGCCCGGAGGACGTGGGCGTCAAGCTGGCGCCGGTCATCATCCCCGGCTACTTCGTCTACGCCGACGGACTGCGCAACGTCACGGTCCGGGACACCACCAGCTCCGGCGTCCTGTGGAAGCACCCGGTCGGCTACGACCTGCGGCCGGGGCTCGCCGTCGTCAACCGCTCGGTGTTCGCCATCGGCCAGGAGCTCAAGGCCCTGGACCTCACCACCGGCGAGGTCCGCTGGCGGGTGAAGCCCGAGCGCGGCATGTTCGCCTCCCTCGGCGGTTACGGCAACACCGTCTACGTCACCGGAACCGACCCCGCCGGCGTGTACGCGTTCAACGCCGGCACCGGCGCCCGCCGCTGGTTCTGCCCCACCCCGCGCCTCAACATCGACCAGCCGATCACGGCGGGGCCCGAGGCGGTCTACGTCCCCGCCTACAAGAACAAGGACGGCTTCTACGCGATCGGCGCCGCCAAGGGCAGACTCCTGTGGAACTTCACCGACGGCCTGGAGACCGGCTTCAACGACTGGCAGCTCGCCTGCGACCACAGCGGCGTCCTGGTCGCCCAGCACTACGACCGCACGTACGGCCTGCCCGCCTCCTGACCGCGCCACTCCGTTATCCGCTCGCCCCGGCCGGACAGCCGACCTACCCTCGCCCCATGAACAAGCCCCTCGTCGCCCTCCTCAGTGGCGCAGGCATCTCCACCGACTCCGGCATCCCCGACTACCGGGGCCCGAACGGCCTGTGGCGGCGGGATCCGGAGGCCGAGAAGCTGGTGACGTACGAGTACTACATGGGTGATCCGGAGATCCGCCGACGCTCCTGGCAGATGCGGCGGCAGAACCGGACGCTGCAAGCCGAGCCGAACGTGGCGCACCGGGCGGTGGCCGAGCTGGAGCGGTCCGGGGTGCCGGTGCGGGTGATCACGCAGAACGTGGACGGGCTGCACCAGCTGGCCGGGATGCCGGCCCGCAAGGTTCTGGAGCTGCACGGCTCGGCCCGGTCCGTGGTGTGCGTCGGGTGCCACGCCCGGATGCCGATGGAGGACGCGCTCGCCCGGGTCGAGGCCGGTGAGGCGGACCCGCCCTGTCTGGAGTGCGGGGGCGTGCTGAAGTCGGCCACCGTCATGTTCGGCGAGCGCCTCGACCCGGTGGTCCTCGGCGAGGCCGTGGCGATCACCAAGGCCTGCCAGATCTTCATCGCCGTCGGCAGCAGCCTCCAGGTGCAGCCCGCCGCCGGGCTCGCCGGCGTCGCCGCCGACCACGGGGCCCGCCTGATCATCGTCAACGCCGAGCCGACCCCGTACGACGAGCGGGCGGACGAGGTCGTACGGGAGCCGATCGGAACGGCGTTGCCCGAGGTGCTGCGGGGGATCCGCGCGGCGAGCGACTGAGAGACCCGCGGGCCGGGCCGCTCAGAAGAGTGCCGTGCCCCGCTCGAAGTCCAGCAGGCGCTGCTTGCGCTCCGTGCCGCCGCCGTATCCGGTGAGGCTGCCGTCGGAGCCGACCACGCGGTGGCAGGGGACGATGATGCCGACGGGGTTCCTGCCGTTGGCCATGCCGACCGCGCGGGACGCCTTGGGGTTGCCCAGGGCGCCCGCGAGTTCGCCGTACGAGCGGGTTTCGCCGTAGGGGATCCGGACGAGTTGTTCCCAGACCTGACGCTGGAACGGGGTGCCCCGCAGCCTCAGTTCGAGGGTGAACACCCGCAACTCGCCCGTGAAGTAGGCGTCCAGCTGTTCGCGGGGCTCGGCGAAGGCGGAGTCGTCGCGTACGCCGAAGTTCTCCTCCGGCGGGCGGTGGCGCTGCTCGGTCATGTAGAGGCCGCACAGGACACCGTCGTCGGCGACGAGGGTGAGGGGGCCGTAGGGGCTGTCGACGACGGTGTGCCGCTTCTGCTGGTTCATGGGGTGGTCCTCGCAAGGTCGGTCGGCCGGCGCCTCCGGCGGACGGGCCGACACGGCAACTGGCTCATACGGGAAGAAAGTTGATGGGGTGGCTGTCCGTCGCCCAGAGGTACTGGACCGCGTACGCCCGCCACGGCCGCCAGGCCTCGGCCCGAGCCGCGAGGGCGGCCGGGGTGGCGGGCAGGCCCAACTCCCGTGCCGCACGCCGGATCCCGAGGTCTCCGGCGAGGAAGGCGTCCGGATCACCGAGGGCGCGCATGGCGATGACGTCGACGGTCCAGGGGCCGAACCCGGGCAGGGCGAGGAGCCGGGCACGAGTTTCGGCCCAGTCGCTGTCGACGCCCAGGTGCAGCGTCCCTTCGGCGAGTTGTCCTACCAAGGTCGTGAACGTGGTCCGGCGGGTGCGTGGCATCGCGAGGGTTTCGGGATCGACGTCCGCCAGCTGCCCGGGGGACGGGAAGAGATGGGTGAGCCCCCCTTCCGGATCGTCGACCGGTTCGCCGTGCGCGACGACCAGCCGGGCCGCGTGGGTCCGGGCGGCGGCCGTGGAGACCTGCTGGCCGAGCACCGCCCGTACGGCGAACTCGGCCTCGTCGACGGTCCGCGGCACCCGGCGCCCCGGCGCCTTGTCCACCAACGGAGCGAGCACGGGGTCGGTGCGCAGTTGCTCGTCGACGGCGACCGGGTCGGCGTCCAGATCGAGCATGCGGCGGCAGCGGCTGATGGCGACGGGCAGGTCACGCAGATCGCCGAGGGTGAGCCGACAGGCGATGTGGTCGGTCTCCGGCGTGAGGGCGACGATGCCGTGACCGTACGGCAACCGGAGCGTGCGCCGGTACGCGCCGTCGCGCCACTCCTCCACCCCGGGTACGGCGGTCGCGGCGAGGTGACCGAAGAGGTTGTCGGGGTTGAGCGGGGCCCGGAACGGCAGCCGGAGGCTCAACACCCCTGATGTGCCCGGGGATTCGGTCCGACGGCGGGCCGACCGTGCGGCCCGCTCGCGCAGTGCGCTGGGCGACAGCGCGAAGACCTCCCGCACGGTGTCGTTGAACGTCCGGATCGACCCGAACCCGGCGGCGAACGCGATCTCCGCCATCGGCAGCGCGGTGGTCTCGATCAGCAGCCGCGCGGTCTGCGCCCGCTGCGCCCGGGCGAGTGCCAGGGGGCCGGCGCCCAGCTCGGCCAGCAGTTGCCGCTCGACCTGCCGGGCGCTGTAGCCGAGCCGCCTGGCCAGCCCCGGCACGCCCTCCCGGTCCACGACCCCGTCCCCCACCAGCCGCATCGCCCGCGCCACGAGGTCGGCCCGCTGGTCCCACTCCGGTGACCCCGGACTCGTGTCCGGCCGGCACCGCTTGCAGGCCCGGAAACCGGCCTGCTGGCAGGCGGCCGCACTCGGGTAGAACGTCATGTTCTCCGCCTTGGGCGGCACCACCGGGCAGCTGGGCCGACAGTAGATCCGTGTGGTCAGCACGGCCGTGAAGAACCACCCGTCGAACCGCGCGTCCTTCGACCGCACGGCCCGCACACACCGTTCCGTGTCCGCGTACATCCCGTTCCGCATGACTCAAGCATCGGGGAGGGGAGGAGAGAGGGCTGGCGGAAATCCGACATCAGCATGGAGGTGACCTGCGCCTGCGCCCCTGGAAGGGGCCTCAGGCGCCCAAGGCCCCCTCAGGCACGCGCGGCCCTCCGCCAGGCGGCCTCCCGCAACAACCGCAGCCCGTTCAACCCGACCACGACCGTCGACCCCTCGTGCCCCGCCACCCCGAGAGGCAGCGGCAGGTGCCCCGCCAGGTCCCACACCACCAGTACCGCGATGCACACCCCCGCGATCACCAGGTTCTGCACCACCAACCGCCGGGCCGCCCGCGACAGCCGCACCACCGCCGGAATCGCGCGCAGCTCGTCGCGCACCACCACCGCGTCCGCGGTCTCCAACGCGAGATCGGAGCCGGCCCGGCCCATGGCCACCCCGGCGTGCGCGGCGGCGAGGGCGGGCGCGTCGTTGACCCCGTCCCCGACGAACAGGACCTTCGCGCCCCCGTTCTGCAGCTCCCGCACCGCCTCCACCTTGCCCTCCGGCAAGAGCTCGGCCCGCACGTCGTCGATGCCGGTGTCGGCCGCCACCCGGGCGGCGGCTCGCGCGTTGTCCCCGGTCAGCAGGACCGGCGACGCACCGGTCAGGGCGGTGAGGGCGGCCACCGCGGCGGGCGCGTCATGACGCGTCCGGTCGGCCAGGGCGAGCGTCCCGACGGCGACCCCGTCCCGCTCGACGAGAACGGTCGTCCCTTCGGCGACCGCCCCGGGGCCGGCAGCCTCGTCACCGATGCCGTCGTGCTGCCCCACCCGCCCCACAGCCACCACGTGCCCCTCGACCGTCGCCCGCACCCCTCGGCCCGGCATGGCCACGAAGTCCTCGGCGACGGCCGGCCGCAATCCCCGCGCCCCGGCGGCGGCCACCACCGCCCGGGCCAGCGGATGTTCGCTCGGGTACTCGGCGGCCGCCGCCAGCGCCAGCAGCCCGTCCTCGTCGAGCCCGGAGCCCGGCAGCGGTCGTACGGCGACGACCTCGGGCGTGCCCTCGGTGAGTGTGCCGGTCTTGTCGAGCGCGGCGGCGTCGATCTCGCCCAGCCGCTCCATCGCGACGGCCGACTTCACGAGGACACCGTGGCGGCCGGCGTTGGCGATGGCGGAGAGCAGCGGCGGCATGGTGGCGAGGACCACCGCGCAGGGTGAGGCGACGATCATGAAGGTCATGGCGCGGAGCAGCGCGGACGTGAGGTCCTCGCCGAAGGCCAGGGGGACGCCGAAGACGGCGAGGGTGGCGACGACGACACCGACGGCGTACCGCTGTTCGACCTTCTCGATGAAGAGCTGGGTCGGCGCCTTGGTGCGGGAGGCCTCCTCGACGAGGCTCACGATGCGGGCGATCACGGAGTCGGCCGGGTCCCGTGCGACACGGACGCGCAGCGCTCCCGTGCCGTTGAGGGTGCCCGCGAAGACCTCGTCGCCCGGGGCCTTGGGGACGGGCAGCGGTTCGCCGGTGATGGTGGCCTGGTCGGCCTCGCTCCGCCCCTCCAGGACTCGGCCGTCGGCGCCGATGCGCTCGCCGGGGCGGACCAGCACCACGTCACCGACGGCGAGCCGGTCGGTCGGCACGGTCTCCTCCGCCGTGCCGTCCGGCGACAACCGGGTGGCCGTGGTGGGAGCGAGGTCGAGCAGACCCCGTACGGAGTCCGCGGTGCGGGCGGTGGCGAGGGCCTCCAGGGCGCCGGAGGTGGCGAAGATGACGATCAGCAGGGCGCCGTCGAGGACCTGGCCGATCGCGGCCGCGCCCAGCGCCGCGACGATCATCAGCAGGTCGACGTCGAGGCTCTTCTCGCGCAGGGCCCGCAGCCCTTCGAGGGCGGGCTCCCAGCCGCCTGCCGCGTAGGCGAGCACGTAGAGCGGGCCGTAGAGCCAGGCGGAGGCTCCGGCCAGGTCCAGGGGGAAGGCGAGCAGGAAGGCGAGGGTGGACGTCAGCGCCCAGCGGGCCTCGGGGAGGGCCAGGACGCGGGTGCGGCGGCGGGGGGCCGTGGGCGCGGACGTACGGCGGGCCGGGGTGGGGGTGAGGGTGACAGACACGCGGGCCACCATACAGGAACACATGAAGACTCATTCATGCCTTCATATGCGATGAGTAAGATACTCGCCATGGGTCATGGAGCCGTCACCTCAGCGCAGGACGCCGCCCCACGTGTGCGTCTGGACGCGGCCAACGTCGCCAAGGTGGCCACCACCCTCCAGGCTCTCTCCACCCCGTCCCGCCTGCTGATCCTGGCCAGGCTGCGCGAAGGGCCGCTCCCGGCGACCGAGTTGGCCGCCGAGGTCGGGATGGAACAGTCCGCCTGCTCCCACCAGCTGCGCCTGCTGCGCAACCTCGGCCTGGTCGTGGGCGAGCGCCGGGGCCGTTCGGTGGTGTACGCGCTGCACGACCACCATGTCGCCGAGCTGCTGGACCAGGCCGTCTATCACGTCGAGCACCTGCGACTGGGGCTCAGCGACGCGCCGGACGGGGACTGAGGCACCGGGTGGACAGCACAGCGCCCCGGCCGATGGCCGGGGCGGGTGCCTGATGCGGAGGTCCGGGGCAGGTCTCCCGGTGTGCGGTCCGCCGGGGTGGGGTCACGCCGCGGGAACCGCCGGCAGCGTCGAGGGGGTCAGGCCGCCGAGCAGTCCTCCGAGCAGACCGGTGACCAGGCCGAGCACCGGCTGCAGGAGGCCGGTGACGACACCGAGGACCGGGGCGAGCAGACCGGTCACCGCGCCCAGGACCGCACCCAGGTCGAGCGAGGTCAGCGCCTTCAGCAGCGCGTCGACCGCGGCCTGGAGCGCGGCCAGCAGATCCGTGACCGGGTCGGCCGCCGCCGCGGCGCGGTCGGAGCCGGCCGGGGCCGCCGCGTCGAGCTTCTGCAACCGCTGCTGAACGGTGGCGTTGGCGGTCCGCAGGGCCGCGATGTGCCGGGCCGCCTCGGCGGTGTCCAGCTCGTCGGCGTCCAGCTTGGCGATGGTGGTCATCTCGTCCAGCAGCGGGGCGAGCACGTCGTTCCGGTCCATGCGGTCGAGCATGTCCAGCTGGCCGAGCAGCTCGTCCACGTCGGTGCCGACGGCGTCGGTCCCCGTGGCCGTGCCGGTCGCCGTCTCCGCGGCCGTGCCGGTCGCCGTCTCTGCGGCCGCGTCGGTGTCGGCGTCGAGGCCCGCCAGCAGCGCGTCCATGTCGCTTTCGAGCTGCGCGAAGAGCGCCTCCATGTCGGCGATCTCCTTGTCGACGATGGCGTCCGCCTCCGCCTCCTCGTTCGCCACGAGCGCGTCGATCTCCTTCTCCAACGAGTCGAAGAAGGCGTCCAGATCGGGTTCGGGCACCGCGGCGGCCCGGGTCGCGGCACGGTCGGCGGCGGTCCGGCCCGCGTCGACCGCCGCGGTGGCGGTACCGACCGGTCCGAGGACCAGTGCCCCGCAGACCAGAGGTGACAGGAGAAGAGCACGGGAGACGAGGGCGCGCATGCACGTTCCTTTCGAAGCAGCTGTCCTTGCGCTCACGGTGGGAGGCGTCACGACGCGCCGCAACACGAGCGCGGCGCCCCGGGCAGGCACGCCGCCCCACGACATCGCCGACCCTGACCAGCGTGTTTCCCGCGGCGGGCAGCTCCGTACGCCTCCGTTCGACTCGCTCTCGTCGTTCGCCCGTCAGAGTGCGGGAGGGCGGCACCGGGCCGCGTCCCGCCCTCGGTGCCGGTGTCAGCCCGCCTGTTCGGCGAACGCCTGGTACGCCTCGTCGTCGAAGAGGACGAACCTGACCTCCTCGACCGAGGTCTCGGTGGAGCGGACCGTCTCCACGGCGATACGGGCGGCGTCCGCCATGGGCCAGCCGTAGACACCGGCGGAGACGGCCGGGAAGGCGACCGTCCGGGCTCCCAACTCGTCGGCGACACGGAGGGATTCGCGGTAGCAGGAGGCGAGGAGCGCGGAGCGGTCGAGGCTCTGGCTGTGGACGGGTCCGACCGTGTGGATGACCCAGCGCGCGTCCAGGTCCCCCGCCGTCGTGGCCACGGCCTGGCCGGTGGGCAGGCCCTTGCCGTAGTACGAGGCGCGGAGTTTGCGGCAGTCGGCCAGGATGGCGGGGCCGCCGCGCCGGTGAATGGCGCCGTCCACTCCTCCCCCGCCCAGGAGGGAGGAGTTGGCCGCGTTGACGATGGCGTCGACGGACTGTTGGGTGATGTCGCCCCGGACGAGGGTGATGGTGACCATGCCCGCCTCTATACCAGCCGACGGGACGGGCGAGCCTCCGATTTCGACCGGCTCCGTGAACGGGCGCGACGGGCGACGGTGACCGTGCGGAGCCGCCCTCGGCGGCGGTCGGGACCGGCCCGCGCGACAGGCCTCGCAGCGCCCGCGGGCGGGGGCCGATCCCGTACGGCCTACCAGCCCACCGGCAGCGACCGCACCCCGTGGACCGTGGTCATCGTCAGCGTGAAGTCCTCCGGCGGTACGGTCAGACGCAGTCCCGGCAGGCGGTCGAAGAGGGCGGGCAGGCCGACCTGGAGTTCCGCGCGGGCGAGGGACTGGCCGATGCACTGGTGCAGTCCGTGGCCGAAGGCCAGGTGGCCGGCGGCGTCGCGGCGGACGTCCAGGGTGTCGGGGTCGGTGAAGGCGGACGGGTCACGGTTGGCCGCCTGGAGGGCGACGAGGACGCCCTCGCCCGCGCGGACACGGACGCCCGCCACCTCCACGTCCTCGGTGGCGATCCGGCGCAGTCCCGAGTGCGCGACGGTCAGATGACGCAGGAGTTCCTCGACGGCACCGGGCCACAGACCGGGCTCCGCGCGCAGGGCGGCCAGTTGCGCCGGGTGGCGCAGCAGGGCCACGACCGCCAGCGGAAACATGTTCGCGGTCGTCTCGTGTCCTGCCACCAGCAACAGCGAGGCGATGCCGACGGCCTCGGGCACGCTCACCTCGCCGGTCGCCACCCGGTCCCGCGCGAGACGGGAGAGGAGATCGTCGGCGGGCTCCCGGGCGCGCCGGTCGAGCAGTTCCCCCAGGTAGGTGTGGAGGGCCTTGCGGGCGGCCATCATCTCCTTCGGCCCCGACGAGAGACTGCTGAACGCGTTCGCCTGCCGCTGGAAGAAGTCGTGGTCCTCGTACGGCACGCCGAGCAGCTCGCAGATGGCGAGCGAGGGCAGCGGCAGGGCGTACGCCTTCACCAGGTCGGCGGTCGTGGCGCCGTCCGCCGTCATCGCGCCGAGCAGTTCGCCGCAGATCCGGGCGAGCGCCGGCCTCAGCTGTTCGATGCGGCGGAAGGTGAAGTCGGGGATCAGGACGCGGCGCAGGCGGGTGTGGTCGGGCGGGTCCATCATGAAGAACTGCCCCGGCGCGCGGGGCGGCGACTGCGGGCGGAAGCCGGGGAAGCCGTCGTGGGTCGCGTCGGCGCTGAAGCGGGGGTCGGCGAGGACCGCGCGGGCGTCCTCGTGCCGGGTGATCAGCCACGGGCTGTTGTCACCCCAGATCGTCACCCGCCGGATCGGCTCCTCGGAGCGCCACTTGGCGTACTCCGGCGACGGGTCGAGCAGCGGGCGCAGGGTGGGAAGAGGAGGGTGGGGAGGGTGGGTGGTCATGCGTGCGGCTCCTCTCGCGTCAGCCCCGCGAGGCCCAGCAGCAGGGACTTGATCTCGGTGGCGGCGTACGCCTCGCGGGCCGGCTCGCTCGTGGAGCACAGCAGGACGGGACCGTCGTCGGGGTCGGCGGGGAGGCGGCCGTGGCTGCCGCGGACGCCGGCGGGGTTGAGCGGGACCGTGCTGATGCGGTAGCGGAAGCCGAGCTTCTTGCGGGCGACCTGGCCGATGGCGCGCAGCTTCACCGCGGGGACGGTCTCGTCGTAGAGCAGCTCGGCGGGGTCGTAGCCGGGCTTGCGGTGGATCTCGACCTGGCGGGCGAAGTCGGGGGCACGCTCGTCGTCGAGCCAGTAGTAGTAGGTGAACCAGGCGTCGGGGTCGGCGACGGCGACGAGTTCGCCGGAGCGTTCGTGGTCCAGGCCGTGCGCGGCCTTGCCCTCGGCGTCCAACACCTCGTCCACGCCGTCGAGTTCGGCCAGGAGCTTGGCGACCTCCGCCGTGTCGGCCGGGTCCCGTACGTACACGTGGGCCACTTGGTGGTCGGCGACCGCGAAGGCCCGTGAGGTCCAGGGGTCGAGGTACTCCATGCCGTCCTGGGTGTGCACCTGGAGCAGTCCGGCCCGGCGCAGGGCCCGGTTGATGTCGACGGGGCGGGACACGGGCGTGATGCCGTACTCGCTGAGGGCGACCACCGTGGCGCCCTCGCGCCGGAAGTGGTCGAGCAACGGGCGCAGCGCGTCGTCGAGTTGGCGGGCGGCACGGATCGTGGCGGGTGAGTCCGGGCCGGATCGCTGCGGCTCGTAGTCGAGTTGGGGGAGGTAGACGAGGGTGAGGTCCGGGTCGTGCTCGTCGAAGACCTGGCGGGCGGCGCCCAGGATCCACTGGGTGGAGGGCATGCCGGCGTTGGGGCCCCAGTAGGTGAACAGAGGGAACGGGCCCAGGCGATCGGTGAGTTCGTCGTGCAGGCTCGGCGGCCAGGTGTAGCAGTCGGGTTCCTTGCGGCCGTCGGAGTAGTACACCGGACGCGGGGTGACCGTGAGGTCGACGTCCGCGCCCATCGCGTACCACCAGCAGATGTTGGCGACCTTGTACCCGGGATCGGTCCTGCGGGCCGTCTCCCAGATCTTCTCGCCGCCCACGAGCGCGTTGTGCTGGCGCCACAGCAGCACCTCGCCGAGGTCCCGGAAGTACCAGCCGTTGCCGACCGCGCCGTGCCCGGCGGGCGGTTCGCCGGTGAGGAACGTCGACTGGACCGTGCAGGTCACGGCGGGCAGGACGGGGTCGAGCCGCGCCTGGAAGCCACGCTCGCCGAGGGCGGCCACGGCGGGCATGTGCGCCAGCAGTTTCGGGGTGAGTCCGACGATGTCGAGAACGACGAGCCGGCGGGGTCGGGTGCTCATCGCCGGTGCTCCTCGGTGCTGGGCCAAAGACTCATCGATGGTTCTCCTTGGGGGTGGGCCGGGAGCCCGGTCAGGGGCTTCCCCGCGGGACGGTGTCGCGGACTCATCGCTGGTCGTCCTTGAGGCCGAGGCCGGTCAACCGGTCGCGGGTCCAGGCGAGTTCGGCGGCGATGCCGCCGGGCAGGTCGGTGGGCGGTTCGGGCAGGACGGACCAGGTGTAGGTCTCGACCTCGATGTGGTCGCAGTCGGCCGAGGGCCCACCGAGGAGTCCGGCCAGGACCTGCCCCAACTGGTCGGCGGTGGTGCGCAGCGGCGGTTCGGGGTCGGCGTGCAGCGGGGCGTGGAAGTGGACGCGCCAGGGGCCGGTGTCCGTGGGCAGGCCCCCGTCCAGCGCGTCCGGCAGATCGTCGACGCCCCGCACCTGCGGATCCCCCCGCTCGGCCGGCGTGTGCTTCTCCGGGTCCGTCCACCGTGCCGCCGTGCGCTGCTCCCGGCCCGTCCGCCTGGCCATCGTGCGCGTCTGGTGCAGGAAGCGTGGTTCCGCGAGGCGCCGCAGGGCCGCGCGGGCGGCGGGGTCGGCCGGGTCGGCGGCCTCCACCGCGCAGGACGCCTGGAGCTTGACGACCGGCAGCCCGGCCTCGGCCAGGCGGCGCAGGGCCTCGCCGGGTTCCTCGAACTGCACGGCGAGGTGGCAGGCGTCGAGGCAGACACCGAGCCGTTCCGGGTCGAGGCCGCGCAGTTCCCGTACGGCCTGGGCGGTGGTCTCCACGACGCAGCCGGGCTCGGGTTCGAAGCCGACGCGGACGCGGCGGCCGGTGTCCGACTCGATCGTGGCGAGCCCGGCGGCGAGGCGGTCCAGAGCGCGGCGGGCGGTGTCGGCGCGGTCCGGCGGCCAGGGTGTGCGCCAGGCCAGCGGCAGGGTCGAGACGCTGCCGCGCTCCGCGTCGTCGGGCAGCAGCGCGGCGAGGACACGGGCGCAGTCGAGGGTGTGGCTCAGGCGGGCCTCGTCCGCCCAGTCGGGGAGGTAGACGTCCTTCTTGACCACTTCGCGGTGGAACCCGGCGTAGGGGAAGGCGTTCAGGGTGACGGTCTCCAGGCCCCGGGCCCGGAGTTCGTCCTTGAGTCGCCGCAACTCGCCCGGTTCCGAGATCAGTCGGGCGACCACGTCACGGGCGAGCCAGAGGCCGATGCCCAGCCGGTCGACGCCCAGCCGCTCCCGCACCGGTTCCGCGTGGTCGGCGAGTTGCGCGAGGACGCCGTCGACGTCCTCCGCCTGATGGACGTTGCTGCAATAGGCGAGGTGGACGGCGGTGTCGTCGGGATGCCGGAAGCGCATGGGGGTCCCCTCACTCCCCGCCGCGCCGGACGGAGTTGCCCCGGAAGCTCGACTCCTCGTCCGGCTTGGGCTCGTCGAGGTCCAGCCGTCCGCTCTGGCCGTAGAAGGCGACCGGGTTGCGCCACAGCACCCGGTCCACGGTGTCGTCGTCGAACCCGGCGGCGAGCATGGCGTCCGCGGTCCTCCGGGTCTTGAGCGGATCCGAACGGCCCCAGTCGGCGGCCGAGTTGACGAGGACGCGCTCGGTGCCGTGCTCCTGGAGGATGGTCACCATGCGGTCCTCGCTCATCTTGGTCCTGGGGTAGATCGAGAATCCGGCCCAGCAGCCGCTGTCGAGGACCATGCCCACGGTCAGCTCATTGAGGTGGTCCAGGACGACGAGTTCGGGGGCGATGCCCGACTCCCGTACGACGTCCAGGGTCCGACGGGTCCCGGTGGCCTTGTCGCGGTGCGGGGTGTGCACGAGGGCGGGCAGTTCGTGCTCGATCGCGAACTGGAGCTGGAGCGCCAGGGCCTCGTCCTCCTCCGGCGTCATGGAGTCGTAGCCGATCTCGCCGACCGCGACCACCCGGTCCTTGGCGAGGTAGCGGGGCAGTTCGTCCAGGACGGGCCGGCACCGCGGATCGTTGGCCTCCTTGGGGTTGAGGGCGATCGTGCAGAAGTGCTGGATGCCGAACTGGGCGGCCCGGTAGGGCTCCCAGCCGAGCAGCGCGTCGAAGTAGTCGTAGAAGCTCTCGGGCGAGGTGCGGGGCTGGCCCAGCCAGAACGCCGGCTCGACGACGGCGCGCACTCCGGCCGCGTGCATCGCCTCGTAGTCGTCGGTGGTGCGGGAGGTCATGTGGATGTGGGGGTCGAAGATGCGCACGGGCAGGCCTTTTCCTCGGGTGATCCGGTGAACCGCGCCGGCGGTGGCCGCGGCGGTGACGACGTGGGGAGGTGGCCGGACGGACACGGTGACCATGCGGAGGCCGTGGCCGTGCGGGAGCGGTGGCTGCGGTGTGGCGGTGGCTGCGGTTGCGGTTGCGGTTGGGGCGGTTGCTGCGGTTGCAGTTGCTGCGTTGGGGTTGCTGCGGTTGCGGTTGCTGCGGCAAGGCACTGACTACGGGAGGCCGTGGCCACGAGGAGGCAGTCGCAAGGGAAAGAGGCGAGGTCCGGGGAAGGCCGTGGCTAGGGGAAGGCCGTGGCTAGGGGAAGGCCGTGGCTAGGGGAAGGCCGTGGCTAGGGGAAGGCCGTGGCTAGGGGAAGGCCGTGGCCCGGTGGAGTGCCTCCAGGGCGTGCTCGGCGGCCTCTCGGCGCTCGGGCGCGGCGGCCCGTGTCTCGACGGTGAGTCGGTCGGTGAGCCGGTCGGCCGCGGGGAAGGGCCGGACGACGGGCCAGATGTCCGCCGGTACGGCGCGCCCGGCGGCGACCCGCTCGTGCGCGAAGTCGGCCAGCATCCGGGCGAGTTCGGCGTCGGCACGGGCGGGAAGCCCGTCGATCCGGTCCAGGGGGATCTCCTGGAACACGCACTTCAGCACGGCCTGCCGGTATTCGGCGTCAGGCAGCCGGGCCGCGCCGTACGGGCCGAGGGCGGCCTCGATGATGCCGCTGTCGTTGCCCCGCAGGGCTTCACGGACGAGCGGCAGGGCGAGGTCGCCGAGGGGCTCCCGGGCCGCGTCGCCTCCGTCCGGGGCGGCGAGCAGCGGCAGGGTCCGCAGGACCGCCCGCTGTTCGGCCGGGTCGCCGTGGCGGTGCAGGCCGGCCAGTTCGTCGGCCAGCGGCCGTCCGCCCAGCGGCAACGCGGTCAGCAGGACGGCGCGGGCCGCCTCGTCGACGGTCCAGCGCGCGTCCAGCCGGGCACGCCCGCAACGTCTTCGGACGGCGGGGAACAGGGTGCGTACGGCGGCGGGGCGTGCGGTGACACGGGCCACGGACTCGTCGAGCCAGGCGCGGGCTGCCGGGTCCAGCGGGTGGTGGGCGAGGAGGGGTCGGGGATCGGAGTGTTCGGCCGTCTCGGAGGGCGGCATTCGGGTGGATACCATGACGGAACAACCTCCTGTGGGGGTGGAGGACCCGGAGTGCGGGGGAAGGGGGGCACCACGTGACGGGTGCCGGGTGAGGTCGTCGGGCAGGGCCGGGTCAGGTCGTCGCCGCGCGCAGGAAGTCGAGGGAGCGGCGGGCGACTTCGGGGGCGTCGAGGGAACCGCCCTGGATCTCCACGGAGACCAGTCCGCGGTGGTCGAGGTCCTGGAGGGCGGCGAGCACGGGTGGGAAGTCGATCTCGCCGGTGCCGAGTTCGAGATGCCGGTGGACACCCCTGCGCATGTCCTCGATCTGCACGTTCAGCAGTCGCGGCGCGGCGAGGCGGACGCACTCCAGCACGGTCAGGTCCTCCACGCAGTGCGCGTGCCCGACGTCGAGGGTGATGCCGAACAGCTCGTGCCCACCGACCAGGTCGGCGAGTTCGAGGCACCGCTCCACGGTGTCGACGAACATGTACGGCTCGGGTTCGAAGGCCAGCGAGACGCCGAACTCCTCCGCCGTCTCCAGGACGCTCTCGACGCCCGCCGCGAGCCGTTTCCACGCGTCCCGCTCCGGCAGCCCGTCGTCGGGCGCCGGGCCGCTGCACAGGTGGACGGTGGGCGAGCCGAGGTCGGCGGCGATGCGTACGGCCCGTCGCAGCAGGTCGATCCTGCGCTCGGCCCCGTCCACCATGAGGGTCGGGTGGTGCTTGCCCCAGGGGTCGAGGAGGTAGCGCGCGCCGGTCTCCACGGTGACGTCCAGTCCGTGCCGGGCCAGGTCCCGGGCGATCGCGGCCACCCGCCGGGGCAGATCGTCCGCGTACGGGTCGAGGTGGCCGTGGTCGAGGGTGAGGGCGACACCGTCGTAGCCGAGGTCGGCGAGGACCGCGAGGACGTCGCCCAGCCGGTGGTTGGTGAAGCCGTTGGTGCCGTAGCCGAATCTGAGGGGGGTGGGGGGCGGGGTCATTCCGGCTTTCCTCCTGCGGAGGTCCGTGCTGTTCAGGTGGGGGAGATGCGCCGGGCGAGCCGCCGCGCGAGGGGGTGTAGGACGCCGAGTGCCGCCGCCGCTGCCGTGGCTCCGCTCCGTGCGGTCAACGCCGCCTGCAGGGGCATCAGCCCGAGGATCCCGGCCCCGACGGCCCGTCGTACGTTCTCGCCCGACGGTGCCCCCACGGCACGGGCCTGAGCCGTGCCGTAGCTGCCGAGGTAGGCGAGGGCGCCCGCGGTCACCACGACGGCCCGGGCGGCCGCGGTGGTGCCGGCGCGCCCCTGAAGTCGCCCGGCACGCCAGGCCGCGGCCGTGCGTGCGGCCGGGAGTGCCGTGGCGAGGGCGGTGGTCGTGGAGGCGGCGAGGGTCGCGGCCGGCAGCCGGGCGGGGGCGCCCGAGATCTCGTGGCGGCTGAGGGCGGTCAGGGTGTAGGTGTGGGCGCCGACCAGCGCGGCGGGGACGGTGCCGCGCAGCAGGGCGGCACCGGTTCCGGCGGTGCGGTGCGGTCCGCGCCCGGCGGCCAACGCACCCGCGAGCACGTCGAGGGCGCGCGCGGAGGCCATGGCGGCCGGGCCGGCCGGGGTGGACTTGAGTTTCAGGTCGTAGGCCCACACGGCGGCTGCCAGCGGAAGCGCTCCCATGAGGCTCCGGCGGCCCCCCGAGGCGGCGGCGAGGGCGAGGCCTCCGGCGGTCAGGGTGCCCGCGACGGCGAGGGCGGTGCGGCGCGGGACACGGCCGGACGGGACGGGGCGTTCGGGGCGCTCGACCGCGTCGATCGTGGCGTCGGCGTAGTCGTTGAGGGCCATGCCGGCCCAGTAGAGGCAGACGGACGACCCCATCACGCCGACCGTCCGCAGGCCCAGCGGGTGCCCCGCGGCGGCGGCGCCCGCGAGCACGTCGCCCGGGACGCTCAACGCGGCGGGGGCGCGGACGAGTTGTGCGAGGTCGGCGAGGCCCGGTCGGGGCCGTGAGCCGGAGCCCGGTACCGCTCTCCGATCTTTCATGGCGGCAACTTACCCACGCCACTTGAGCATTCGCATGGAGAAAGTGTGAAGACCTTTGTCTGTTCGTTATGTTGTCCGAGATGTTGCTGGGCATGTTGTCCGAGATGTTGCTCGGCGCACGGGTGAACTCAGGGTTCCTGCCGCAGCCTGCGCCACACCGCCTTGGCCGCGTTGTGGCCCGACATCCCGTGCACCCCGGGTCCCGGCGGGGTCGCGGAGGAGCAGATGAAGACGGCCGGGTGCGGGGTGGCGTACGGGCGGAGCGAAAGCTTGGGGCGGAGCAGCAGTTGGAGGCCGGAGGCGGCGCCGCAGGCGATGTCGCCGCCCACGTAGTTCGCGTTGTGCGCGGCGAGCTCGGGCGGGCCGGCGGTGGCTCGGGCCAGGACACGGTCGCGGAACCCCGGGGCGAACCGCTCCAGTTGGCGCTCGACGGCGTCCGTCAGGTCGCCCGTCCAGCCGTTCGGGACGTGGCCGTACGCCCAGAAGACGTGCTTGCCCTCGGGGGCTCTGCCGGGGTCCACCAGGGTGGGCTGCACGGTGATCAGGAACGGCGGGTCGGGCGCGCGGCCCTGTCGGGAGGCCGCGTCGAGTGCCGCGCCGATCTCGGCCCTGCTCGCGCCGACCTGGACGGTGCCGGCGCGGCGCGCCTGCTCGGCGGTCCACGGCACGGGGCCGTCCAGCGCGTAGTCGAGCTTGAAGACGCTCGCGCCGTAGCGATAGGCGTCGTAGTGGCCGCCGAAGCCCGCGATCCGGGCCAGCGCGGTGGGTGAGGTGTCGAAGACGTAGGCGCGGGCCGGCGGCAGGTCGTCGAGGCGCTTGACCTCGTAGTCGGTGTGGACGGTGCCGCCGAGGTCCTTCAGATAGGCGGCGAGCGCGTCGGAGATGGCCTGCGAGCCTCCCCTGGCGACCGGCCAGCCCGCGGCGTGCGCGGCCAGGGCGAAGACCAGACCGACGGCGCCGGTGGCGAGGCCGCCGAGCGGGGCGATGACATGGGCGACGAGTCCGGCGAACAGTGCCTTGGCCCGCTCGTCCTTGAAGCGGCGCATCAGCCAGGTCGAGGGCGGCAGTCCGACGAGGCCGAAGCGGGCGAGGGTGACCGGATCACGGGGCAGGGCGGACAGCGGCAGCGACATGAAGTCCCGCACCAGCGTGTCCCACCGGGGCAAGAAGGGCTCGACCAGCCTGCGGTACGCGCCCGCGTCACGCGGCCCGAACGAGGCGGCCGTCTCCCCCACCGAGCGCGACAGCACGGCCGCCGACCCGTCGAGGAAGGGGTGCGCCATCGGGAGGTCCGCGTGCAGCCATTCCAGGCCGTAGCGGTGGAGCGGCATCGCCTTGAACGCGGGCGAGTTGACGCCGAGCGGGTGGGCCGCCGAGCAGGGGTCGTGGTGGAAGCCGGGCAGGGTCAGCTCCGCGGTGCGGGCGCCCCCTCCCACGGTGTCCTTCGCCTCGAACACGGCCACGGAGAACCCGCGGCGGGCCAGCTCCACGGCGGCCGTCAGGCCGTTCGGCCCCGCCCCCACCACCACCGCGTCGAGCATCGACGGCACGTCCGGACCCCTTCGTCGTCGTCAGCCGATGACCACCAGGCCTCGCCACCGGGCTCCCGCCGTGGGCGAGACCTGCGCTCAGGATATGCCGCGGCGCCGACAGCGCCCGTCACGGGTGGCCCGCGCCGGAGGTCTCGCGCCCTGGGCCGCGCGCGCCGGTGCGTGCCGTCGCTCGCGTCGCCGTCCGTGCACGCCGCGCCGCGTTCCTTCTCCGCTCAGGCCCTGCCCGCCAGCAGCTCCACCACCCGGCGGGCCGTGGCCGCGTCCCGGGACGCGGTGAAGGGCAGGGCGTTGCCGCCCGTGATGCGGAAGGGCTCGCCGGACAGGGTGAGGTGGGCGCCGCCCGCCTCCTCGACCAGGAGGAGGCCGGCCGCGTGGTCCCAGGCCGCTTCCCAACTGAAGGCGACCGCGTCCAGGTTGCCCTCGGCGATGGCGAGATACTCCAGCCCGGCCGAGCCGCAGGCGCGCGGGGACACCCCGTCGGTCCACAGGCCGAGCAGGGCCCGCTTCTGCTCCTCCGTGGTGTAGTCCGGGTGGGAGGTGGCTATGACGAGGTCGCGGCCGGGGTCGGGCGACCCGGCACGCAGCGGCTCGCCGTCGAGCGTGGCCCCCTGACCGCGGATCGCCACGGCGAGCCGGTCGAGGGCGGGCGCGTACGTCCAGGAGACGAGCAGGACGCCGCCCCGGGCGAGGGTGACGAGGGTGCAGAAGCCCGGCTCGCCGCGCACGAACGGCCGGGTGCCGTCCACCGGGTCGACGATCCAGACCGGCGCCTCCTCCTGGAGCGCCTCGTACGACGCGGGAGCGGCGTGCACCGCCTCCTCGCCGACCACGACCGAGCCGGGCAGCAGCGCGGGGAGCACCTCGGTCAGATACAGCTCGGCCTTGCGGTCGGCGTCGGTCACCAGGTCGTGCGGGCCGCTCTTCTGGTCGATCTCGTGCGCGGCGAGCTGCCGGAAGCGCGGCATGATCTCCGTGGCGGCGGCCTTGCGGATCGCTTCCTCGACGTCCGAGGCGTGGCGGGCGAGAAACTCGTCGATGGTTTCGTTGTCTTCGATCATGCCTCCATGACAGCACGCGGCACTGACAATCCCCACCCGTTCGGTGTATTCGGGAGGGAATCGCCGTGAACACCGGGCTCCGAGAGGCTGCCCGCGCTCAGCGCCCGACCGCGTACCCCTGCATGCCGCGCGGATTCGCCGCCGCCGACAGCACGCCGGTCTCCGGGTCGCGTGCGACCGCGCACAGCCGGCCCTCGGACCAGGCCTCGCCGACTACGACGTCATGGCCGCGTCGGCGCAGTTCCTCGACGACCCGCGGGGGCATCCGGGACTCGACGGTGAGGCTGCCGGGACGCATGCCGCGCGGGTAGAACGAGCCGGGGAAGCTGTCGTTGTGCCAGTTGGGGGCGTCGATCGCCCCTTGGAGGTCGAGGCCGCCGCGCACCCTCGGACGGAGGGCGACGGCGAGGAAGAAGTGCAGCTGCCACTGGTCCTGCTGGTCGCCGCCGGGCGTGCCGAAGGCCATGACGGGCACACCGTCGCGCAGCGCCAGCGACGGGGTGAGCGTGGTGCGCGGGCGGCGGCCCGGGGTGAGGGAGTTGGGCAGACCCTCGTCCAGCCAGGCCATCTGCAGCCGGGTGCCGAGCGGGAAGCCCAGCTCGGGCACCACCGGGTTGGACTGCAGCCAGCCGCCGCTGGGCGTGGCCGCGACCATGTTGCCCCAGCGGTCGACGACGTCGAGGTGGCAGGTGTCGCCCCGGGTGGCACCGTCCGCCGCGACCTCCGGCTCCCCCGGCACCGGCGACCGGGGGCTCTTCGCCACGGTGGGCTCGCCGACTCCCCCGAGGCCCTTGGCGACCGTGGGCTCGCCGACGCCCAGCGCGCTGGAGCCCGGTTCGTCGGTGGCCACCACGCGCGCGTACGAGCTCAGTCGCGGGGTACGGCCGCCCGGGGCCCCCGGCAGCAGTTCGCGGGAGGCCGTGTCGCCGACGAGGGCCCGCCGCGCGGCGTTGTACTCGTCGGACAGCAGTTCGGCGAGCGGCACCGGCGCCGCGTCCCCGTACCAGGCCTCCCGGTCCGCCATGGCGAGCTTGCAGCCCTCGACGAGGAGGTGCACGTACGCGGCGGACCCGTACGGGGGCGGCTCGGCCGGCAGCAGGGCCAGTTGCTGGAGCAGGACCGGGCCCTGGCTCCAGGGGCCCGCCTTGCACACGGTCCAGCCGTTCCAGTCGTACGTCGCCGGTGCCTCGTACGTCGCGGACCAGGCGGCCAGGTCGGCCATGGTGAGGGTGCCGGTGTGGCGTTCGCCGCTGGTGTCCAGGGTGGGCCGGCCGGCCTGCCGGACGAGGGCCTCGGCGACGAAGCCGGAGCGCCACACCGCGCGCGCCGCCTCGATCCGGGCCTCCCGGTCCCCGGCCCCCTCGACCTCGGCGAGCAGCCGCCGCCAGGTGGCGGCCAGGGCCGGGTTGCGGAACAGCTCGCCGGGTCGGGGCGCGTGCCCGTCCGGCAGGTACACCTCCGCCGACGACAGCCACTCCTTCTCGAAGAGGTCCCGCACGGACTCGACGGTCGCCCCCACGTTCTCCACGGGCGCGTGTCCGTCCTCCGCGTACCCGATCGCGTACTTCAGGACGTCGGCCAGGTCCTTGGTGCCGTGATCGCGCAGGAGGAGCATCCACGCGTCGAACGCGCCCGGCACGGCGGCGGCCAACGGGCCCGTGCCGGGGACGAGTCGGAGACCCAGCCCGCGGTAGTGCGCGGCGGACGCCCCGGCGGGTGCCACGCCCTGTCCGCACAGCACCCGGACCTCGCCACCGGCCGGGGCGAGGATGATGGGCACCTCGCCCGCCGGGCCGTTGAGGTGCGGTTCGACGACGTGCAGGACGAAGCCGGCCGCCACGGCCGCGTCGAAGGCGTTGCCGCCGTCCTCCAGGACCGCCATCGCCGACTGCGAGGCGAGCCAGTGCGTGGAGGACACCATGCCGAAGGTCCCCTGGAGCGTCGGTCGAGTGGTGAACACGGGCGGACTCCTCACTGCGCGACGGGCGTTCCGTGATCGTACGCAGCGCGCGGCTGACCACGGCTCAGCCGAGGCGGCCCTCCAACTCCTCTCCCGGCCTCCGCCCCACCGTCAGCACATGTCCGCTCGCCCCGAGCAGCGTGGGCTCCGACTCGATACGTCGGGTCGCCGCCAGCACGGCCTCCCGGCGCTCCGGGTCGTCCAGCCACTCCTCCACCCCGCCCATCAGCCAGGCGACGCCCTCGACGCCGTACTGCCCGTCGGGCGCGAGCCCGGCCTCGGCGAACTCGCCCGGTACGTCGGCCGGATCGGCGAAGTAGGCGGTGGTGAAGTGCGGGTCCGCCGACGAGTACCGGTGCCTGCCGTGGGCCGACACGGCGTCGGTGCGCTCGCGGCGCTCCGGGATGAAGTAGTTCCCCTGCATGAGGGTGTCGTTGAGCCCCGCGAAGCGGTTGATCGTGGCCGCGACGACCACGCCACCCGGCCGCACCGCCCGCCGGGCCTCCGCCAACGCCCGTATCCGGTCCGCGCGTTCGGGCAGATGGTAAAGCGGTCCGAGGACAAGCACGACGTCGTATGCGGCGGTGTCGGCGGGCAGTGCACGGGCGTCGCCGAGCCGGGCGGTGACCCCGGGCAGCCGCCCGGACCGCTCCACGTGCAGCGGAACGGGATCGACGACCTCGACCTCGTACCCGTCCTCGGCCAGCCATTCGGCGTGGATCCCGGTGCCGCCACCGACGTCCAGCACCCGCGCGGGCGCCTCGGGCAGCAGTCGGCGAAGGAGGTCCTGGGTGCGCCAGAACTCCAGCCGACCGGCGCCCTGCCTGAGGCGGGTGAGCTCCCCTCCGCGCTCGTAGTAGGCGAGTATCTCCTCGGGCAGGGAGGGGAGTTGGGGCCCGGTGTCGTACGGTGACCGGCTCATGGATCCAGGGTGCTGATCACCACGACGGACCCGCAACCGGTTAAGAGCGCGGGCGGGTCAGAAATCCGGGGCCGGCTTCGTCCATGCCGTCGTGCCGAGGCGGCCCGTGTTGCCGAGGTCGAGGCCGCCGTCGGGGGTGAGGACCTCGGCGGGGCGGCCGGGGAGCGGGGCGATGCGCAGGCCGGGGGCGTTGACGGCCGGTACGTCGACCTCGGTGACCGTGTTGCGCCAGACCAGCGAGGTCGCCGCGGACTCGCCGGGTTTCAGGGTGACTTGGTGCGGACCGAGGTCGGGCACGCCCGTGGTGATGTCCTGGGGGCCCTGGAGGACGCGTACGTCGTCGTAGGCCTCGCCGTCCGCGTCGAGCAGTTGGATCGAGGGGTAGCCCTTGACGGTGTACGTCTTCTCGCCGCAGTTGGTGAGGGTCACGCTCATCGCCCGCAGGCCCATCGCCGCCTCCACGAGGCCGGGCAGCATGCGCACTCCGGAGGTCGGACAGGCGGCCGTGGCGTCGGGTGAGGCGGCCTCGGCGGGCCCCGCGCCGGGTTCCGTCTCCGGGGCCACGGGCGGTTCCGAGACCCGCAGCCCCTCCGGCACGTGCGGGGGCGTCGGCGAGGCCGATCGCGGCGGTGCCGCGCGGTCGGGATCGAGTTCGCGGTCCACTTCGTCCGAGAGTCCGCAGGCACCGACGGCCAGGGTCAGCGCCGCCCCCAGGAGCGCGCGGAAGGCCGTACGGCCGCGTATCGGGATCATGGGCCGATCCTCACACGAACGCTGCGCGGACGCCCTGCTTCCGCCCGGGACGCCACCACTTCGCACGTGGGAGACCCAGTCACCGTGTATGCACGGAGCGAGTTCGCACTTTCGTCCCACAGGCAGTCGTGTGACACTGGCGTACCCCACCGCCCGGCGGTACCGCCGCCTCGACCCCGAGAAGTGCGCTGTGCGTGATCTCCCTCTGCCGCTCGCCCTCACCGCGCGACTGATGCCGGTCGCCGTACTCGCCGTCGCGGGCTGGGCGTTGTCGTCCGGTCCGCTGTCCGCGAGCCCGGCCGGGGAGGACTCCGCGCAGGACACGGCGTCGGGACCCGTCTCGACCGACACGTCCGCGCCGTCGACGACGACCGTGACCAAGACGTACGAGAAGGCGCCCTCGCCCTGCTCCGGCGTCACGAAGAAAACGGTCACCTCACTTGTTCCCGGCGCGAAGACGGCCGGCAAGGAGATCGCGTCGACCAACGAGTCCGTCCGCCGCACCTGCTCGTGGAACGCGCTCAAGGGCTTCGACTACCGCTGGCTCGACGTCTCGTACGAGATCCAGCAGTCGGACGACAAGGCCGCGAGCGCCTACAAGACGCGCACCACGGAGAAGAGCGGCGGCGGCGCCGTGCCCGGTCTCGGTGACGAGGCCTATTCCGTCGTGAACCTCACCACGGAGGACAAGCAGCAGACCCGTGAGGGCGTGGTGTACGTCCGGATGTCCAACGCCCTGGTGGTCGTCACCTACAACGGCAGCGACTTCGAGTCACAGAAGGCGCCCGGCACGGACGAGATCAACAAGGGCGCCATCAAGGCCGCGAAGGAAGCGGCGGCCGTGCTGGAGAACACCGCGTAGGGGCGTCTTCCAGCACGGCCGCCGCCGCGCTCACGGGCCCGTCAGACGGTCACCCGCTCCTTCTCGGTCCGGATCTTCGCCCGTTCGCCGGCCATCAGCACCACGTACAGCAGCATCGACGCGCCCAGGCCCACCGCCCAGCCGTAGTCGGCGAGCGGCTTGAGGAAGGGGATCAGGCCGTCGTGCGGGAACGGTCCCGACGACACACCGTCCTCGGAGACGGTCGAGTACGAACCGCCGACCGCGAGCAGACCGCCGACCACGAAGGCCGCGATCGCCCGCCAGTTCCAGCCGGAGGCGTACCAGTAGCGCCCGCCGGGCGTGTAGAGGTCCGCCAGGTGCAGGACGGTACGGCGGACGATCCAGTAGTCGGCGATGAGGATGCCGGCCACGGTGCCGAGCAGACCGCCGACGACGCCGAGCCAGGTGAAGATGTAGAACTCGGGCGTGGAGATCAGCTTCCACGGGAAGATCAGGATGCCGACGACACCCGTGATGAGCGCGCCCGTACGGAAGTTGATGAGCTTCGGGGCGAGGTTCGCCAGGTCGTAGGCCGGTGAGACCACGTTCGCCGCGATGTTCACGGAGATGGTGGCGACCAGCACGGTGATCAGGGCGAAGAGGAGTCCGAAGACGTTGTCGGCCTTGGCGGCCAGCGTGACCGGGTCCCAGATGGCCTCGCCGTAGACGACCTCGGAGCCGGAGGTGACCAGCACGGCGAGGATCGCGAAGAGCGTCATCGTGGTGGGCAGACCGAGGGACTGACCCCAGGTCTGCGCCTTCTGGCTGGCGCCGAAGCGGGTGAAGTCAGGGATGTTCAGGGACAAAGTGGCCCAGAAGCCGATCATTCCCATCAATGACGGGAAGAACACCGGCCAGAAGTCGGCGCCCCAGCCGAGCTTGGACGGCTGGTCGAGCAGTGCGCCGAAGCCGTCGGCCTCGACCGCGATCCAGACCAGCAGCACGAGCGCGCCGACGATCACGAACGGCGCGGCCCAGTTCTCGAAGTGCCGCAGGAAGTCCATGCCGCGGTAGATGATCGCTATCTGCAACGCCCAGAAGAGGATGAAGCAGAGCCACAGCGGCCAGGGGTTGCCCGCGATCTTCCCCGCGCTCTCCCACTCACCTCCGGTGAGCTTGGAGCCGAGCGCGAATATGCCGGAGCCGCCGATCCAGGTCTGGATGCCGAACCAGCCGCAGGCCACGGCCGCCCGGATCATCGCCGGTATGTTGGCGCCCCGCAGACCGAAGGAGGCGCGGGCCAGCACCGGGAAGGGGATGCCGTACTTGGGTCCGGCGTGCCCGGTGGCCAGCATCGGCAGCAGCACGATGACGTTGGCCAGGGCGATGGTGAAGACGGCCTGCTTCCAGTCCATGCCGAGGGCGACCAGGCCGGAGGCGAGGGTCCAGCTGGGGATGCAGTGGGCCATGGAGATCCACAGCGCCGCGAAGTTGTACGTCGTCCACTTGCGCTCGGAGACGGGTACGGGGCGCAGGTCCTCGTTGGCGAAGGGGCTGTCGGCGGGGAAGGCCCCGGGGGCGAGCTCGATCCGGCCGGAGGGGTCGGCGGACTGGGCTGTCGGCGCCCCCGGGGGAGCTATGTCGGTCATGGGCAGGCCAATCAGGGGAGGCGGGACGGGAAGAAAGGCCGTGCGGAGGCCTTGGGCCCTTCCCCTCCGGGACGGCGGAGGGGAAGGAGACAAGGTGTGGGGGGTCTTGAGGGGTCTTGAGGACCGGTTCGCAGCGGTTGGTTCCGGTTCGGGGTGGCCGGATTGTCGCAGCCGCGGAGCCGTTCGGGGAAGCCCGGTCAGCCGTTGAGCGCCGGGATGACCGTCGAGCCGTACGCGTCGATCACCCTCTCCTGGGCGTCGTGCATGTCGTAGACGGCGAACTGGTCCACGCCGAGAGCCCGCAGCGCGTTCAGCTTCTCGATGTGCGCCTCCGGGGTACCGATGACGCAGAACCGGTCGACGATCTCGTCGGGCACGAACTGGGTGTCGGGGTTGTCGGCCCGCCCGTGGTGGGAGTAGTCGTACCCCTCGCGCGCCTTGATGTAGTCCGTCAGCTCCTCCGGTACGGCCGCCGAGTGCTCCCCGTACTTGGACACCAGATCGGCGACGTGGTTGCCGACCATCCCGCCGAACCAGCGGCACTGCTCGCGCGCGTGGGCCAGCGCCTCGGGCGAGTCGTCCTCGGTGACGTACGCGGGGGCGGCCACGCAGATCTTCACCTCGGACGGGTCGCGCCCGGCGGCCACGGCCGCGTCCTTGACCGCCTTGACCATGTACTCGGTGAGGTAGAGGTCGGAAAGCTGGAGGATGAAGCCGTCGGCCTCCTCACCGGTCATCTTCAGGGCCTTGGGGCCGTACGCGGCCATCCAGACCGGGAGTTCGGCGCCCTCCTTGATCCAGGGGAACCGGATGACCGTGCCGCCGAGGTCGGCCTCTCCCCCGCTGCCCAGCGAGCGGATGACCTTCATCGCCTCGCTGATCCGGGCCAGCGTGTTGGGCTTGCGGCCGGCGACCCGCATCGCCGAGTCACCGCGGCCGATGCCGCAGACCGTGCGGTTGCCGAACATGTCGTTGAGCGTGGCGAAGGTCGAGGCGGTGACCTCCCAGGTGCGGGTGCCCGGGTTGGTGACCATCGGGCCGACCGTCAGTCTCGTCGTGCTGGAGAGGATCTGGCTGTAGATGACGAACGGCTCCTGCCAGAGCACGGCGGAGTCGAAGGTCCAGCCGTACGTGAAGCCGTTGTCCTCGGCGCGTTTCATCAGCTCGATGACACGCGAGGCCGGCGGGTCGGTCTGCAGGACGAGTCCGAAGTCCATGTGCTCCACTCCTAGTTGAGGTACTGACAGGTGGAGCGGGGCGTGTAGGCACCGTGCCCGGCGTGCCCGGTGTACTCCCGCTCGGTGATGACGAGTTCGCCGCGCGAGAGGACCGTCTCGACCCGGCCGGTGGTGCGCTTGCCCTCGTACGCCGAGTAGTCGACGTTCATGTGGTGCGTCCGGGCGGACATGACCTGCTCGGCGTGCGGGTCGTAGATCACGATGTCGGCGTCCGCGCCCGGCGCGATCGTGCCCTTCTTCGGGTACATGCCGAACATCCGGGCCGGGGTCGCGCAGGCGATCTCGATCCAGCGGCGGCGCGAGATGTGCCCGTCCACGACCGCCTGGTGCAGGAGGTCCATCCGGTTCTCGACGCCCGGGAGACCGTTGGGGATCTTGGAGAAGTCCCCGCGGCCGAGTTCCTTCTGCCCGACGAAGCAGAAGGGGCAGTGGTCGGTGGAGACCACCTGGAGGTCGTTGGTGCGCAGACCCTGCCACAGCTTGGCCTGGTGTTCGCGCGGCCTCAGAGGCGTGCTGCACACGTACTTGGAGCCCTCGAAGTCCGGCTCGGCGAGGTTGTCCGTGGAGAGGAACAGATACTGCGGGCAGGTCTCGCCGAAGACGTTGAGCCCCTCGTCGCGGGCCCGTGCCAGCTCGGCGACTGCCTCCATCGCCGAGACGTGCACGACGTACAGGGGGGCGCCCGCGACCTGGGCGAGCTTGATGGCGCGGTGGGTGGCCTCGGCTTCGAGCAGGGCCTTGCGGACCTCGCCGTGGTAGCGGGGGTCGGTCTCGCCGCGCGCCAGGGCCTGTTCGACCAGGACGTCGATCGCGATGCCGTTCTCCGCGTGCATCATGATCAGCCCGCCGTTGTCGGCGGAGCGCTGCATGGCCCGCAGGATCTGGCCGTCGTCGCTGTAGAAGACGCCCGGGTAGGCCATGAACTGCTTGAAGGAGGTCACGCCCTCCTGCACCAGCAGGTCCATCTCCTTGAGCGTGTCCTGGTTGACGTCCGACACGATCATGTGGAAGCCGTAGTCGATCGCGCAGTTGCCCTCCGCCTTGGCGTGCCAGGCGTCGAGCCCCTCGCGGAGGCTGTGGCCGACGCTCTGCACGGCGAAGTCGACGATCGTCGTCGTACCGCCCCAGGCGGCGGCGCGGGTGCCGGTCTCGAAGGTGTCGGAGGCGAAGGTGCCGCCGAAGGGGAGCTCCATGTGGGTGTGGGCGTCGACGCCGCCCGGGATGACGTACTTGCCGGTGGCGTCGAGGACGCGGTCGGCGGTCCAGGCGTCGGCGGTGGTGGTGCCGCCGGCGGCGAGGGCGACTACACGGCCGTCCTCGATCAGGACATCGGCGTGGATCTCATCCGAGGCTGTGATGACGAGACCGCCGCGGATGACTGTACGGCCGCTCATTCGGTCACGCTCCGTTCGGTTGTCGGGACAGTGCCGGTCGTCTGTGGCTGGTCGCGCAGTTCCCCGCGCCCCTTGAAGGCCCCTGCGGGACCCCAAGGGCGCGGGGGGGCGTTGCTACGGCGCCGTCAGCGGGCCGTACGCGTCCGGGCGGCGGTCGCGGAAGAACTGCCAGCGGTCGCGGACCTCGCGGAGCTTGGCCAGGTCCAGGTCGCGGACGACGAGTTCGGTCTCCTTGTCGCTGGCCACCTCGCCGACGAACTGGGCCTCGGGGTCCACGAAGTAGGAGGTGCCGTAGAAGTCGTTGTCGCCGAGTTCCTCGACGCCGACCCGGTTGATGGCGCCGATGAAGTACTCGTTGGCGACGGCCGACGCCGGCTGCTCCAGCTGCCAGAGGTAGCGGGACAGGCCGCGCGAGGTGGCCGACGGGTTGAACACGATCTCGGCGCCGCCGAGGCCCAGTGCCCGCCAGCCCTCCGGGAAGTGCCGGTCGTAGCAGATGTAGACGCCGATCCTCCCCACCGCCGTGTCGAAGACGGGCCAGCCCGCGTTGCCGGGGCGGAAGTAGAACTTCTCCCAGAATCCGGGGACTTGGGGAATGTGGTGCTTGCGGTACTTGCCGAGGTACTTGCCGTCCGCGTCGAGCACGGCGGCGGTGTTGTAGAGGACGCCCGGCTGCTCCTCCTCGTACATCGGCAGCACGAGGACGAGGCCGAGTTCCTTGGCGAGCGCCTGGAAGCGCTTGACGATGGGGCCGTCGGGGATCGCTTCCGCGTACTCGTAGAACGCCTTGTCCTGGACCTGGCAGAAGTAGGGCCCGTAGAACAGCTCCTGGAAGCACAGCACTTGAGCACCCTGGGCGGCCGCGTCGCGGGCCGCCTGCTCGTGGACCTGGATCATCGACTCCTTGTCGCCGGTCCAGGCCGTCTGGAAGATGGCTGCGCGGATGACTCTGCTCATCGGGACCTCCGGTCACTCGGTGTGCAGCGAGAGTAGGAAGTCCGGGAAGCCGGTTTGAGTTGCACGGTGTCACGTCTGCGGGCCTTCTCCGTTCCACCGTGTCACCCCTTCCTGGGCGCATGTTTCACCGCCGTTTTCGCAGGTCCCGGCATGTTTCAGGCCTGTTGCGCGTCGTGGGCGAGGAGGGCGATGTGGACGGAGGCGGCCTGTTCGAAGTCGTCGAGGTCCACCCCCAGGCGGGCCTCTATGGCCTCCAGCCGGCGGTACAGCGCGGGCCGGCTCACATGGTGCAGCTGAGCGGTGTGCGACTTGTTGCGGCCGGTCGCCAGATAGGTCCGCAGGACGGGCAGCAGATCCTGCTCGGTGTGTCCGTCGCCGCACAGCAGCCCGTCCAACTCCCGCTCGGCGAAGGCCTGGACGTGCGGGTCGTCGCGCAACAGCCGGATCAGACCGCGCAGATGGACATCACGGAGGCGTACGACGACGGGGAGGTCCAGCCCGGTCGTGGCGGACTGGGCGACCGCGTCCGCCACATGACGCGCCTCCCGCAGCCCGCCCGGCACGTCCTCCCAGGTGGTCCGCGCCTCGGCGGCGGCCACGACCGTCCGGCCCACCCCCGACTCGGACCGCAGCCGCGTCGCGAAGTGCGCGGTGAGCGCCGGCGCGTCCTGGTCCCGGGCGAGACTGAGGAGTACGGCGGTGGCCCCCTCCGCCAGTTCGGCGACGAGGCCCGGAAGGCCCAACATCCGCAAGACGCGGTCGAGTTGGGCGGGATCGCCGTCGCGTACGACGAGGGGCACGAAGGTGCGGCGGTTGACCGGCAGCCCCGCCGCCCGCGCCCTGGGCAGCAGTTGCCGGGCCGGGACGACCCCGGAGACGAGGTCCGTCAGCAGGCTCTGGGCGGACTGTTCCTCCCAGGAGTGCGCCGCGCCGCCGAGCATGCGGTGCAGGACGAGCGCCTCGGCGGCCCGGTCGGCGAGCAGCCGCCCGGTGGCGGTGTCGCCCCGGTAGCCGCACAGCACGATCTGCCCCCAGCGCTCCCCGCGTCCGCCCAGCTCGGCCCGGATCCAGCCGTCGCCCTGGGTGCCGCCCGCCTGGCGGGAGATGCGTTCCCAGTCGCGCAGCACGTCGTCGACCGCCGACCGCTCCCCCGCCGTGGCGAGCACACGGTGGGCGAGGTTGGTGACGACGAGCGGACAGCCCGCGTGCTGGGCGATCTCGTCGAGCAGCCGTTGCAGCGGGGCACCCGCGGTGATCAGCCCGGTCAGGGCCGTGCGGACGGCCTCGGACAGGCTCACGGCCGCGAACTTCCGCCGTACGAGCCGGGACTGCACCTCCTCGGTCAGTTCGGCGAAGGGGAACGGCCGGTGCAGCACCACCATGGGCAGACCGCACCGCTCCGCCGCCCGTCGCATCACGTCGGGCGGCGTCGGGAAGGCCCGGCCGAGGCCGAGGACGACCGCCGCGGCCTCGGCCCGGTACAGCGAGCGGATGTACTCGGCCTGTGCCTCCTCGTCGCCGGCGAGCAGGACCCCGGTGGTGAGGACCATCTCGCCGCCGCTGAGCATCACGCCGACGTCGGGCGCCTCGGCCACGTGCACCCAGCGCACGGGCCGGTCGAGCTGACCGGCCCCGGCCACCACCTCGGGCTCCCCGGCGAGGACCCGGTCCAGGGCGAGGACCTGGCGTACCGACAGGGCGGGTTCCAAGGCGGTGGTCATGGCGCGGGGTTCCTTACATCTGTCGCATCACATCTGCTGCGTCCGGCGTTACTGGATGCTCCTCAGAGCGCGTTCGAGGGCGTCGGCGCCCTCCTCCGCCTCGGCGACGGTCAGCGACAGCGGGGGCGCGATACGCAGCGCGCTGGTGTTGTGACCACCGCCCTTGCCGATCAGCAGGCCCTCCCGGCGGGCGGCTTCGAGGACGGCTGACGCGGCCTCGGGGTTGGCCTCGTCGGTACCGGGCTTCACCAGCTCGATGCCGATCATGAGTCCCCGGCCGCGCACTTCCTTGACCGCGGGGATCTGCGCGGTGATCGCCCGCAGCCGCTCGATGAGCAGCCCGCCGACGCGCCGCGCGTTGCCCTGGAGGTCGTGCTCGACCAGGTAGTTCAGGTTGGCGAGTCCCGCGGCCATGGTGATCTGGGTGCCGCCGAAGGTCGAGATCGAGTTGCTGTCCAGGCAGTTCATGACCTCGGAACGGGCGACGACACCGCCGATGGACATGCCGTTGCCGATGCCCTTGGCGAAGGTGAGGATGTCCGGCGGCCCGTTCTGCCCGTGCGCCTGCCAGCCCCAGAAGTTGTCGCCGGTGCGGCCCCAGCCGGTCTGCACCTCGTCGGCGATCCACAGCACGCCGTGCCGCTGCAGCACCTCACGGAAAGCCGCGTACAGCCCGTCGGGCGGTGAGGTGAAGCCGCCGACGCCCTGGATCGGTTCGGCGATCAGCGCGGCCGGTGGGCGGCCGTGGCCGAGCAGGTCCTCCAGGTCGGCGACACAGGCGGTGATGAAGTCGGCGTCGTCGAGGTCCGCGTACGGGCCTCGGGTGCGGACACCGCCGTGCACGTACAGCGTCTGGAGGGGGGACAGCGAGGTCGGGGACCACCCCTTGTTTCCGGTGATGCCGACCGCGCTGAAGGAGCGGCCGTGGTAGCTGTTGCGCATCGCCAGGATCTGGTTGCTGCGCCGGTACGTCGTGGCCAGCATCAGCGCGGTGTCGTTGGCCTCGGTGCCGGAGGTGGTGAAGAAGACGCGGGCGTCCGGGATGCCGGACATCTGCGCGACGCGCTCGGCGAGCTCGACCATCGGCCGGTTGAGGTAGAGCGTCGAGGAGTGGACGATCCGCCCGGCCTGCTCGCTCACCGCCTTGGTGACCTCGGGGAGCGCGTGCGCCGTCATCGTGGTGAGGATGCCGCCGAAGAAGTCGAGGTACTTCTCGCCGGCGGCGTCCCAGACATGACGGCCCTCGCCGTGGGTGATCTCCAGCGGGTCCGCGTAGTAGAGCGCGAGCCAGTCGGGCAGTACGGCCTTGTGGCGCCCGAGCAGTTCGTCGGTCACGGCTGCACCACTCCTTTCACTGCGGTACGAATTCTGCGTGGGTCACGGCTGTACGTGCCCACGTCAGGGCTGTACGAGTCCTTCGTACGCGTCGGGCCGGCGGTCCCGGTAGAACGCCCACTGCTGTCGTACGTCCTCGATGAGGTCGAAGTCGAGGTCCCGGACGACGAGTTCCTCGCCCTGGTCGCTCGCGACCTCGCCCACGAACTTGCCGCGCGGGTCCACGAAGTAGGAGGTGCCGTAGAAGTCGTTGTCCCCGTACTCCTCGCGCCCGACCCGGTTGATCGCGGCGACGAAGTACTCGTTGGCCACGGCCGCCGCCGGCTGCTCCAGCTGCCAGAGGTGCGCGGAGAGACCGCGGTGGGTGGCGGACGGGTTGTAGACGAGCTGGGCGCCGTTCAGCCCGAGCTGGCGCCAGCCCTCCGGGAAGTGGCGGTCATAGCAGATGTAGACGCCGACCTTGCCGACGGCCGTCTCGAAGACCGGCCAGCCGAGGTTCCCGGGCTTGAAGTAGTACTTCTCCCAGAACCCCTTGACCTGGGGGATGTGGTGTTTGCGGTACTTGCCGAGGTAGGTGCCGTCGGCGTCGATGACCGCCGCGGTGTTGTAGTAGAACCCGGACTGCTCGACCTCGAAGACCGGGACGACGATCACCATGCCGGTCTCGCGGGCGACCTCCCGCATGCGCGTGACGGTGGGGCCGTCGGGCACGGGTTCCGCCCAGGCGTAGTGCTCCGGTTCCTGGACCTGGCAGAAGTAGGGCGCGTTGAAGACTTCCTGGAAGCCGATCACCTTCGCGCCCTGCCTGGCCGCCTCGCGGGCGTGCTCGATGTGCTTGTCGACCATGGACGCGGTGTCACCGGTCCAGGTCGCCTGGACCAGGGCGGCGCGTACGACGTTGGCCATGTCAGCTGCTCCTTCGACAGGGACGTCAGAGAGCCTCTACGCCCGTAGACGCAGGCCGTAGAGGCTTGAAACTAAGCCCCGTCGACGGGCTGGGCAAGACCATCGTCGTCAACCGGCCGAGTCGATCACGTTTCGCACTCCAGTGGGCGATTACGCCTGCGTTTCGCTCATCGAACCGGTCGTACCGCCGACCGCACGGCCGGGCTGCCTCCGGGCGGGGCGGGTGGGGCCGGGGGTGCCGGGCGGAGTCAGGTGATGCCCTGGACGCGCAGGGCGTGTGCCACGTCTCGGTGGCGTTCCTCCGAGACACCGCGCGCCGTCGCCAGGACCAGGGGCGCGAGCCGCCGGGGATCGGCCTCCGCGCTGCGTGCCGCCTCCTCCGGCGTACGTACGCGCACATAGACGTCGAGCAGCGCACGCGCCTCCCGTTCACGCCCCTCCGCGACCAGCCCGAGCACCGCCTCGCCGATCTCCTCGGCGGGCCGCGTGACTCCCTGCCGCAGCATCTGCTCCCCGTCCGCGGCGCGACCGACCGCGTTCAGGGCGTCCGCGACCGCGACCAGCCGGTCGGCGGGCAACGAGCCGGCCTCCCACAGCAGGGTCGCCCAGTCGGCGCCCAGCCCGGCGCGGTGCAACTCGGCCGCGAGCAACGGGAAACGAGCGGCGGGCCAGTGCGCGACCTCCACGAGGAGGGCGTGCGCCTCCCCACTGCGGCTCTCCTGGCGCAGCCGCACCAGCCGTTCCACGGCCCCGGCGATCTCCCGCCGCGCCTCGTCGTCCAGCGCCTGCCGCGCCTGCGGCTGCTTCGGCGCCACCGCCTCGGCCGGCTCCGCGACCCCGGCGTACCGGGCGCCCCGGGGAGCACGCCCCTTGCGGCCCCCACTCGGCACGGCCTTGGGCACGGCCACGGAGGGAGCCTCCTCGGTCTGCGCCGCCCCGGCGAAACGGGCACCGCCTCGGGGGCGGCGCTTGCCGCGCTGTTTGGTCGGTGCGGGGGCGGGGGCGGCGGTCTCCGGGGCCTGGTCCCGGGCGTCGGCTTCGAGGGTGGGCGTGGGAGCGGAGGTTGAGGTCGAGGTGGATGGCGCTGCGGGGCGACGGTCGTCGACTCCCCCACCGGTGGTGCCGGGATGGCCGTCCCAGGTCGGCGCGGGCGCGACGGGGGCTCGCTCGGGTTCGCCGGGTGCCGGGAAGGCGCCCGCGGAGCTGTCGCGCCGGGCGTCGCGCGGGGACGTCCTCTCGGGTCCACGGCCCTCCGAGGCACGGCCGTCGGGAGCGCTGCCGTCGGAGGTCCAGGCGTCCGGGATCCGGCCGTCGTTCATCCGGCCGTCGTTCATCCGGCCGTCGACGGCGGTGTTCCCCGCGACGCGCGACGCGCCCCGCACGGGGTCGTGCGGGGCGCGTCGGTCGGCGTCCTCGATGCGGGTGCGCAGTTCCGTGCAGCGGGCGGTGGCGCGTTCGTGGTCGTCGTGGGCCCAGGCCAGGTCCAGACGGAGGGAGTCGGCCTCTTCCCGGGTGCCGGCGGCCTGGAGCCTGCGGGTCAGTTCGGCGGTGCGGTCGGCGGCGTAGCGTTGTTCGCGGAGCATGACGTCGAGCCGGTCGCCGAGGGCCTCGCGGCCACCGGGCCGGGAGTCGTACGCGGCGAGCGAGGCGCGGTGCAGTGCGCGGGCCCGCTCGGTCTCCTGGGCCGCGGCGGCGGGTCCGTACGCGGTGTCGAGGTCGTGCATGAGCGCTTCCACGACGTCCCAGGGCGGCACCTCCAGACCGTCCAGGCAGGCGCGCATGCCCTCGGGATCACGCTGCCAGAAGACGGCGCACCAACCGGCGCCCTGGTCGAGCTTGGACATCAGCTTGTTCAGGTATCCCGCGAACTCCCGAACCTGACCCGGGAGTTGATCCACAGCCATCGCATACTCCCCGGCAGACTGGAGTGGTCCGGTCCGAAAGAAAACACCAGTTGTGTTACGGAAGGGCTACGTGAAGTTTTCAGAGCGGACGCAGTGTGCTGTGTGCGCCGACCCGGCGGCTGTGCGTGAGCGGTTCGAGCCAGGGCGGCGAACGACTTCGGCCAGGGCGGCGGCCCGCCTCACGCCACCGCCGCCGTCGGCACCACGACGGCCGGTCCGCACCGCGTCACGAGGTCGTCCATCGACAGGCCCAGCGTGCGGGCGAGGGCGGCGACCGTGAAGAAGGCGGGGGTGGGGGCCCGGCCGGTCTCGATCTTCCGGAGGGTCTCCGCGGAGATGCCCGCGCCGGCGGCGATCTCCGCCATACTGCGGCCGCCACGGGCGTCACGCAGCAACCGGCCGAGCCGCTCGCCGCGTTCGCGCTCTTCGGGGGTCAGAGGGGTGCGCACCATGGCCCCATTCTAATACCGATCCTCGCCGATGGACCGGTATTAGAATTGGACGTCCAGCGGTATAGTAATTGGCATGGTGGAACTGAAGACGGATGAGTCGATCGACGCGATGTACGAGGCCGGGCAGGTCGTGGGCCAGGCGCTCACGGCCGTGCGGGACGCCGCCGACGTGGGGGTCTCGCTGCTCGAACTGGACGAGCTGGCCCACGAGGTGCTCCGGAAGGCCGGTGCCACCTCACCCTTCCTGGGCTACCACCCCTCGTTCGCGCCCACGCCCTTCCCCGCGGTGCTCTGCGCCTCCGTGAACGACGCGATCGTGCACGGCATCCCCACGTCGTACCGGCTGCGCGACGGGGACCTCGTGTCCCTCGACTTCGGCGCACAGCTGGGCGGCTGGGCCGGGGACTCGGCGATCAGCTTCGTGGTGGGAGCGCCGCGCGCGGCCGACCTCCGGCTCGTCGAGACAGCCGAACGCGCCCTCGCGGCGGGCATCGAGGCGGCCGTCGTGGGCAACCGCATCGGCGACATCGCACACGCGATCGGCACCGTGTGCCGGGCCGCCGGATACGGCATCCCCGACGGGTTCGGCGGGCACGGCATCGGGCGCAAGATGCACGAGGACCCGGGGGTCCCGAACGAGGGGCGCCCCGGGCGAGGGATGAAGCTGCGGCACGGGATGGTCCTGGCGATCGAACCGATGCTGATCGGCGGGGGCACGGACGGGTACCACGCGGCTCCGGACGGCTGGACGCTGTGCACGAACGACGGGTCCCGGGCGGCGCACGTGGAGCACACGGTGGCCATCACGGAGGCGGGGCCGCGTGTGCTGACCGCGCGGTGAGGGTGCCCTTCGAACACCGCTGAGCTGCCGTCGGTTGTCCGGCCGCGGGTGGGTGGGGGTTGCTCGCGCAGGTCCCCGCGCCCCTGAGAAGCACGGGGCCCGATGCCTGAGGACGCGAACCGAAACCCCCACCGACCCCCGGTGTAGCCCCCCGACACACGGGAACCCGGGGGCGAATGAACAGCGGATTCCCGGGGCCGGAGGGCTACGGTCCGGACCCCTTCACTGAGTTCTTCGCCCGATTCTTCGGCGGCCCGCGCCCGCAGCGGATCGAGATCGGCCGGCTGATGAGCGGCCAGGCCCGCCAGTTGGTGGCCGACGCGGCGGCGTACGCGGCACGGCACGGCAGCACCGACCTGGACACCCAGCATCTGCTGCGCGCCGCGCTGACCGCCGAGCCGACCCGGAGTCTGGTGGCCCGCGCGGGCGCCGATCCCGACGCGCTGGCCGGCGCGATCGACGAGCGGTCGGGTCCGGAGCGGCACAAACCCGGCCAGGGCCCGGCGCCCGCGTCGCTCGCGCTGACCCCGGCGGTCAAGCGTGCGCTGTTGGACGCGCACGAGCTGGCCCGGGTCACCGGCTCCGGCCACATCGGCCCCGAACACGTCCTCAGCGCCCTCGCCGCCAACCCGGACTCGGCCGCCGGACACATCCTCGGCGCCGCGCGCCTGTCGGCCGGCGCGCTGCCCCCGGACGCGGCGGACCCGTCGGCACCGACCCCGCCCGTGGGGATCCCCCTGTCCGGGTTCCCGCGCTCCGACCTGCCGCGCCGCTCCGCCACCGCCACCCCGACGCTCGACAAGTACGGCCGCGACCTGACCGACCTCGCCCTCCAGGGCCGTATCGACCCGGTCATCGGGCGGGAGGCCGAGATCGAGCAGACCGTCGAGGTGCTGTCCCGGCGCGGCAAGAACAACCCGGTGCTGATCGGTGAGGCGGGCGTCGGCAAGACCGCGATCGTGGAGGGCCTGGCCCAGCGCGTCGCCGAGGGGGACGTGCCCGATGTGCTGGCCGGGCGCCGGGTGGTCGCCCTGGATCTGTCCGGCGTGGTCGCCGGGACCCGTTACCGGGGCGACTTCGAGGAGCGGCTCACCAACATCGTCGACGAGATCCGCGCGCACTCCGCCGAACTGGTCGTCTTCATCGACGAGTTGCACACCGTCGTGGGCGCCGGCTCGGGCGAGGGCAGCACGATGGACGCCGGCAACATCCTCAAGCCGGCCCTGGCGCGCGGCGAGCTGAACATCGTCGGGGCCACGACGCTGGAGGAGTACCGGCGGATCGAGAGGGACGCGGCGCTGGCCCGCCGGTTCCAGCCGGTGCTGGTCCCCGAACCGGACAGCGACGACGCCCTGGAGATCCTGCGCGGGCTGCGCGACCGCTACGAGGCCCACCACCAGGTCCGCTACACGGACGAGGCACTGGCGGCCGCCGTGGAGCTGTCCAACCGCTATCTCACCGACCGCCGGTTGCCCGACAAGGCCATCGACCTGATGGACCAGGCCGGGGCCCGGGTCCGGCTGCGGGCCCGGACGAAGGGCACGGACGTACGGGCGTTGGAGCGGGAGATCGAGCAGTTGACCCGGGACAAGGACCAGGCGGTCACGGGTGAGCGGTACGAGCAGGCGACGCGGCTGCGGGACCGCATCGGGGAGTTGCGGGAGCGGATCGACGCGGGGCGCGATCGGGCGCGGGCCGACGACGGGCAGAGCCTGGAGATCGGTCCCGAGGACATCGCCGAGGTCGTCTCCCGCCAGACCGGCATCCCTGTCAGCAGCCTCACCCAGGAGGAACGGGAACGGCTGCTGGGGCTCGCGGAGCGGCTGCGTGGGCGGGTCGTCGGGCAGGACGAGGCGGTGAACGTGGTGGCGGACGCCGTGCTGCGTTCACGCGCCGGGCTCGCCAGTCCCGAACGGCCGATCGGGAGCTTCCTGTTCCTGGGCCCGACCGGCGTCGGCAAGACCGAGCTGGCCCGGGCTCTGGCGGAGGCCCTCTTCGGCAGCGAGGACCGTATGGTGCGGCTCGACATGAGCGAGTACCAGGAACGGCACACGGTCAGCCGGCTGGTCGGGGCCCCGCCCGGTTACGTCGGCCACGAGGAGGCCGGCCAGCTGACCGAGACCGTACGACGCCATCCGTACTCGCTGTTGTTGCTGGACGAGGTGGAGAAGGCCCACCCGGACGTCTTCAACCTGCTGCTCCAGGTCCTCGACGACGGCCGGCTCACCGACGCCCAGGGCCGCACGGTCGACTTCACCAACGCCGTGATCGTCATGACGAGCAACCTGGGCTCGGAGGCCATCGGCCGGGGTGGGTCGGGGCTGGGCTTCTCGGCGGGCGGCGCGGAGGCGGACGAGGAGGACCGCCGGGAGCGGATCCTGCGGCCGCTCAGGGAGCACTTCCGGCCCGAGTTCCTCAACCGCATCGACGAGATCGTCGTCTTCCGCCGGCTCGACGACGACCAACTGCGCCGGATCACCGACCTGTTGCTGGAGGGGACGCGGCTGCGGCTGCACGCGCGGGGCATCCGGATCGAGTTCGACGAGGAGGCCGTCGACCATCTCGCCCGTCACGGCCACCAACCCGAGTACGGCGCCCGGCCGTTGCGCCGCACGATCCAGCGGGAGGTCGACAACCCCCTGTCCCGGCTGCTGCTCGACGGGCGACTGCCGTCCGGCAGCCGGGTGGCGGCGGAGGTGGAGGACGGGCGGCTGGCGTTCCGTACGACGCCACCGCCCGCCTCCGAGGGCACTACCTGACGGGGTGCACGACCATCGCCGCGCCGCCCCCGCGTCGTACGGTCTCCGCGGCGGCCAGCCACGTGCCGTTCGACAGACGCTGGACGGCCGTGGCCGCGCCGATCTCCGGGTTCTGCCGGAAGCCGTGTCCGATGGCTTCGAGTTGGGCCTTCAACGGGCTGTTCCACAGGCCCGGTTCGAGTTCGGTGGTGGTCTGATTGCGCTGACTGGCGCGCGGCGCGGCGATCGCGTCGACCAGCGGCATACCCCGGTCGAGGAAGCCGGTCAGGGTCTGCAGCACGGTCGTGATGATGGTCGCGCCGCCGGGTGAGCCGAGCGCCACCACGGGCTTGCCGTGCTTGTCGAGCACGATCGTCGGCGACATCGACGAGCGCGGCCGCTTGCCCGGCCCCGGCAGGTTGGGGTCGTGCACGGCCGGGTTGGCCGGGGTGAAGGAGAAGTCCGTCAGCTCGTTGTTGAGCAGGAAGCCCCGGCCCGGCACGGTGATGCCGCTGCCACCGGTCTGCTCGATGGTGAGGGTGTAGGAGACGACGTTGCCCCACCTGTCCGCGACGGTGAGATGGGTCGTGCTGTCACCCTCGTACGTCGTCGGCGCGGCCGTACCGCCGGTCGCGCAGGGCGTCGGGTTGCGCGGATCGCCCGGTGCGACGGGGCTGGTGAGGACCGCGTCGTCCTTGATCAGGCACTCACGGGAGTCGGCGAACCGCTGCGAGAGCAGTTCCTTGGTCGGTACGTCCTCGAAGGCGGGGTCACCGACCCAGCGGCCCCGGTCGGCGAACGCGATCCGGCTGGCCTCGATGTAGCGGTGCAGGTACTGGACGTCGCTCGCCCGGGAGAGGTCGGTCCGCTCCAGGATGTTGAGCGCCTCGGCGACCGTGGTGCCGCCGGAGGAGGAGGGCGCCATCCCGTAGACGCCGAGACCGCGGTACGACGTCCTGGTGGGAGCCTGGCGCTTGGCGCGGTACTGGGCGAGGTCGGCCGTCGTCAGGTCGCCGGGGCGGGCGTTGTAGCCCGAACTCGGGTCCACCGGCGGCTTGTTGACCGTGTCGACGATATCTTGGGCGAGGTCGCCCCGGTAGAGGGCGCCGACGCCCTTGCGGCCCAACTCCGCGTAGGTGCGCGCCAGGTCGGGGTTCTTGAGGGTCGAGCCGACCACCGGGAGCCGGCCGCCGGGGAGGTACAGGTCGACCGTGGCGGGGAAGTTGCGGAACCGGGCCTCGTTGGCGGCGGTCTGGGAGCGGAAGGTCGCGTCGACGGTGAAGCCGTCGCGGGCGAGCTTCTCGGCGGGCTTCAGCAGGGTGCCGAGCGGCCTGCTGCCCCAACTCCGCAGTGCCGTCTGCCAGGTCGCCGGGGTGCCGGGCGTGCCGACGCTCAGCCCGCTGGTGACGGCCTCCGCGAACGGGATCGGCTGCCCGTTCTCCAGGAAGAGGTCCTCGTCGGCGCTCAGGGGCGCCGTCTCGCGGCCGTCGATGGTGTGCACGGACCGGGACCCGGCGTCGTAGTAGACGAAGTAGCCGCCACCGCCGATGCCCGCCGAGTAGGGCTCGGTGACACCGAGCGCGGCGGCCGTGGCGACCGCCGCGTCCACCGCGTTGCCGCCCTTGCGGAGCACCTCGATCCCGGCGGCGGAGGCGTCCGGGTCGACACTGGACACGGCGCCTCCGTAGCCGACGGCGACCGGGACCTTCGGGACGGTGTCCGTCGCGGCGGAGGTCGGCGGGGCCGCCCCCACCGTCACCACGGCGGACGTCGCCGCCAGTACAGCCAGTTTCCGCGCGACAGGGCGACGCAGACGCATCCGTACCTCCAGTCAAGGACCGTCCGCGCAGACTAACGCGGTTGCCATGGTCCCGTCAGGAGGCGCTCCGGAGCCCCGAACCGGACATGGATTCGAGCAGTGTTCGACGACGCCCGCTACCATGCGCGGCCATGAATGACGACGTGCGCAATATCGTCCTCGGCGTGATCGCGGCGGGGCTCAGTGCCTCGCTGGGGTGGTTCGTCCGGACGTATCTGTGGAGGCGGAAGCTCCGACGCAAGCAGGCGTTCTTCGGGCTGCCGGACAACTCCGAGTCCCTGCTGGTGGTCAGCCGTGATCCGTCGAGCGCGAATCTGGCGGTGCACCGCTTCGACGTGTTCGCGCTACTGGAGCTCTCCGCGTTGATCAAGGACTGTGGAGCGCACGCCCAGATCATCACCCAGGACGCCGCCCAGCAGGGGTTCGGCGAGCGGACAGAGTTCTGCGTGGGCGGGCCCGGCTCCAACCGGCGCATGGCCGCTCATATCACGGCGATGCTGCCGGGCATCCATTTCAACCTCGACCCTGAACCCGGCCCCGACCGGGCGGCCCTGCACATCGGCAGCGAGCGCTACCGCCTGGACCCCGGCGTCACCGAGCACGTGATCCTGGCCCGCCTCACCACCGGCCAGCCGGACCAGGCCAGGCCCGTCTTTCTCTTCTGCGGGCAGCGGGCGATCACCAACCAGGCCGCCACGCGCTATCTGGCCCGCAACCACGAGCGCCTGCACCGCAAGTACGGCACCGGTTCGTTCGTCCTCCTGCTGAAGGTCGTCAACTCCCAGGCATACGGCCCCGATGTGGTCGAGCTCGTGTCGGATGTCACCCGAGCGGCCCAGACTCCGGCACCGACCGCCCCCGCCCAGATCTCGCACCGCGCCTCATAGTTCACCGCCGAACGTTACCGTCACGTAACTTACCGAGGAGTTACTTCCGGTAAGGGTGTCCGGTTACCGTCGGGTCACTTTGCACTTACACGAGTGAGGAGCGACCCGTGAGACACCCGCACGTCACCACATCGCGTACGACCAGGGCTCTGCGGACGAGCGCCGTGGGCGCCGTCTCGGCCACCCTGGTCGCCGGCACGGCCCTCGGCCTCGCCCCCGCCGCCCAGGCGGCGTCCAGCTCCGCAGCGGCTCCCACCACCCGTTTCGTCGACATCGAGGGCGAGGGCGGGACCGTCCTCAAGGCCAATGTCGTCGCACCCGCCGACACCTCGCGCGCCTACCCGCTCCTCGTCCTGCCCACGAGCTGGGGCCTGCCTCAGATCGAGTATCTGGCCCAGGCCCGGAAGCTGGCCGACTCGGGCTACGTCGTGGTCAGTTACAACGTGCGCGGCTTCTGGGAATCCGGTGGATACATAGAGGTCGCGGGGCCACCCGACACCGCCGACGCCTCCAAGGTGATCGACTGGGCGCTCGCCAACACCCCGGCCGACGCCGCGCACATCGGCATGGCGGGGCTGTCGTACGGGGCGGGCATCAGTCTGCTCACCGCCGCGCAGGACAAGCGCGTCAAGGCGGTCGCCGCGCTGAGCGGCTGGGCGGACCTGATCGACTCCATCTACGGCGGACGCACCCAGCACCTCCAGGCGGCCGCCCTGCTGGACGGCGCGGGGCGGGTCACCGGCCGCCAGGGACCCGAGATCCAGCAGATCTTCAAGAACTTCTACGCCTCCGACCTGACGAAGGAGGAAGAGATGATCGCCTGGGGGAAGAAACGTTCCCCCGAGACGTACCTGGACCAGCTCAACACGCACGGCACGGCCGTCATGCTCGCCAACGCCTGGGGCGACTCGATCTTCCCGCCCAACCAGTACGCCGACTTCTACGAGAAGCTCACCGGCCCCAAGCGGCTGGAGCTGCGCCCCGGCGACCACGCCACCACGGAACTCACCGGCCTGTTCGGCCTCCCCAACGACGTGTGGACGGACACCCGACGCTGGTTCGACCGCTACCTGAAGGGCACCGCCAACGGCATCGACCGTGAGCAGCCCGTCCAGCTCAAGTCCCGTACGGGCGGCGCCTTCGAGGGCTACCCGGACTGGAAGTCGGTCACCGCCACCCGGAAGAAGATCGCCCTGGCGAGCGGCACCACGATCCGCGCGAACGTCGACTCGGGCGCGAACGGCGGGGTCGTCTTCCTCTCCAGCATCCTGGACCAGGTGGCCCAACTCCCGCCCGTGGCCTCGATACCGCTGCTGCCGCGTCGCTGGGCGGCCGTGTGGCAGTCGGAGAAGTACCCGACGCCGCAGGCCGTGCGCGGCACCGCGAAGCTGCACACCACGGTGACGGCCACCAAGGAGAGCGGCACCCTCGTCGCGTACCTGTACGACGTGGGTCCGCTCGGCCTCGGCAAGCTGGTCAGCCACGCGCCGTACACCTTCCACGGCGAGACACCCGGCCGTCCGTTCGGCGTGGACCTGGAGTTGCTCTCCACGGCCTACGACGTTCCGGCGGGCCACCGTCTCGCCCTGGTCGTCGACACGGTCGACCCGCTCTACATCGAGCACAACCCGACCGGCGCGCAGCTGACCTTCTCCTCGCCGCCGGACGACCCGTCGTACGTGTCGATCCCGCTGCGCGAGCAGTGATCTCCGGCTGCCGCCGGGCGGGCCTGGCCCCTGGCCGCTGCGCGCCCGGCAGCAGCGTCCCTCTTTCGGCCGGGGTGGCGTCCACGGCCTCGCTCACCCCAAGTGGATGAACCGCTCATCGTAGTCGAGGCCCGCGGCCGGTCCGGCGCCGGTGGTCAGTGCTTGAGGATCTTGGAGAGAAAGTCCTTGGCACGGTCGCTCTCCGGGCTGGTGAAGAAGCCGTCCGGAGTGCGGTCCTCGACGATGCGGCCGTCCGCCATGAAGACGACGCGATTGGCGGCCGAGCGGGCGAATCCCATCTCGTGGGTGACGACGACCATGGTCATGCCCTCGCGCGCCAACTGCTGCATGACTTCGAGGACTTCGTTGATCATCTCGGGGTCCAGGGCCGATGTCGGCTCGTCGAACAGCATGACCTTGGGGTCCATGGCGAGGGCGCGGGCGATGGCCACCCGCTGCTGCTGGCCGCCGGAGAGCTGGGCCGGGTACTTCGACGCCTGGTCGGCGAGACCGACCCGGTCCAGGAGTTCGCGCGAGCGCCGGTCGGCCGCCTCCTTCTTCCGTTTGCGGACCTTGACCTGACCGAGCGACACGTTCTGCAGGACCGTCTTGTGCGCGAAGAGGTTGAAGGACTGGAAGACCATGCCGACGTCCGCGCGGAGCGCCGCGAGGGCCTTGCCCTCGCTCGGCAGCGGCTGCCCGTCGATCCGGATCGTGCCGGAGCGGATGGGCTCCAGCCGGTTGATCGCCCGGCACAGTGTCGATTTCCCCGACCCCGACGGGCCGATGACGACGACCACCTCCCCCTTGGCGACGGTGAGGTCGATGTCCTGGAGGACATGCAGCTCGCCGAAGTACTTGTTCACGTCCTGCATCTCGATCAGCGGATCGACCGCCATGCCCAGCCCGCCCTACTCGCCCTCGACCGTGTGGTGTCGCAGGTGCCGCAAACTATCCGGACGGAGGGGGCCTCCGTCCGCGACACGCACTCGCGGGGATTAGCCGTATTGTCGGGAATCGGCCGCGTCAGGGAGCGCGCACGGGGCCTTCAATGCTCGGCGACCTCGGCGTAGAGCTGGGAGAGTTCCGGCGCACCGCTGGCGGCCCACGCCTGGCCGGCCTCGACCACGTCGATCTCACGGCCGGAGTCCAGCCGCACCACGGGCTGGCCGTTGGGCCAGATCTCCCAGCGGGCGCCCGGCACGGTCCGCACGACGACCGTGCCCAGGTAGAGCCCCGCGTCGTTCCCGAGCCAGGCCACGGTCTCCTCGTCGTCGCGCCAGCGCGGGACCAACTGGTCGATCGCCTCCAACGAGGCGGCGGAGTCGTCGAGTTCGACGCCGGACCGCGCGGCCTGCGCGCGCAGCAGTTCGCATTCGGAGAGGAGTTCGGCGAGTCCCTCGTGACCGTCGTCGTCACCGTCGCCGCCGGTGAACACCGCGACCCCGAAGGCGGGGTCACGCCTCTTGCGCCAGTTGCCCAGGAAAGAGATGTTCATGCGCTCAGCGTGTCATCCGCCTCACCCTTCGCACCACAGGCGCGCGGAAACCGCTTGTTCGCCGGGAGTTCGGCCGTGGTTCCCGCCGGCCTCATTGACGGGCCTCCGACACCTCTTTAGCTTCATGGCGCATCCGTCGTCATGACACCTCTGGCGTCATGACACATCTGTCGTCTCGTCGTTGTAGCGGTGTCGCACCCGTCGGCATCGTCGCCCTCGTGGTGTTCAGCGAGCAGAAGGGACCGCGCGTGCGCCGACGCGTCTGGAGAACGGCCGTCGTCCTGGCATTTCTGGCGGCGGTCGCACCCGTCGCCACCGCCCGAGCCGCCGGCCCCACGGCCGAGCCGGCGCCATTGGAACACCTCTTCGACAACAGAGCCGTCAGCGACGACGCGCGGCCCACCGAGGCCGACTTCGACGGTTCCGGCGGCTCCCTCTCCGCCGCCGACCTGACCGCCGCCGGATGGACTCCCGGGCGCACGCTGACCGTTCAGGGCGCCCGCCTGACCTGGCCGCGCCGCGCGGCGGGCGAGCCCGACAACGTACGCGCCGCCGGCCAGTCCGTGCGCGTACGGGGCCGGGGTGACGCCCTCGCCTTCCTCGTCGCCGCCACGGGCGGCACCGACGCCGCGGGCACCGGGGTGATCCACTACCGGGGAGGCTCCCGCTCCCCCTACGAGCTGACCGCCCCGGACTGGCGCACCGGCCCGCTCGCCACCAAGGCCGTGGCCCTCCCCCACGTCAACACCCCCGACGGCCAACTCACCGAGAAGGCGCGGCTCTACGTCGTCACCGTGCCGCTCGTCCGGGGCCGAGAGGTCACCTCGGTGACCCTGCCGCGCGACCCGGACCTCCATGTGTTCGCCCTGTCGGTGCGCCCGGACTCGGCGGCGTGGACCGGCAGTTGGGCCGCCTCCACCTCCGGCTACTCGGCCCTCGGCCCCTGGACGGACCGGACCCTGCGGCTCGTCGTGCACACCTCGGCCGGCGGGCCCCGGGTGCGGATCCGGCTCGACAACACCTTCGCCTCGGCGCCGGTACGGGTGGGGAGCGCGACGGTGGCGCTGCGGGCGACCGGGGCGACCGCCAGGAGCACGCCGGTGCCCCTGTCCTTCCGGGGCGCGGCCGGGACAGACATCCCGGCCGGCGCGCAGGCGTTCAGTGATCCGCTGGGCTTCGAGGTGCCGCCCGACACGGATCTGCTGGTGAGCTTCCACCTGCCCGGCACGGTGACGGCCGCCCCCGTGCACCGGCTGGCCCGGCAGACGTCGTACGTCAGTGAGCCGGGGGACCACGCGAGGGACGGCTCGGCCACGGCGTACACCTCCACGATCTCGTCCTGGCCGCTGCTGACCGGCGTGGACGTGGGCGGCGGGCCGGGCTCCGTCGTGCTCCTCGGGGACTCGATCACCGACGGGGAGGCGACGACGGTCGGCGCGAACCGGCGGTGGCCGGACGCGCTGGCCCGGCGGCTGCTGAGCCAGGACGAGGTCCCGCGCTACGGGGTCCTCAATCAGGGGATCTCGGCCAACCGGGTGGTCACCGACCGCTACCCCGGTGACGGTGTCTCCACCGACACCGGCGGCGTGAGCGCCCTGCACCGCCTCGACCGGGACGTCCTCGCCCAGACCTCCGCCCGTACCGTGGTCGTCTTCCAGGGCGTCAACGACGTCCGCTGGGGTGCCACGGCGGGCGAGGTCGTCGCCGGGCTGCGGGAGATCGCGGCGCGGGCACACGCACGGGGGCTGCGCGTGCTCGTGGCGACCGTGGCGCCCTGCGAGGGCGAGGCACGCTGCACGGCGGCCGTCGACGCCCAGCGGGTCGCGGTGAACGAGTGGATCCGGGGCGGCGAGGCGTTCGACGCGGTCCTCGACTTCGACGAGGTGCTGCGCGACCCGGACCACCCGGCGCGGCTGCTCCCCGCCTACGACACCGGGGACCATCTGCACCCGAACGAGGCGGGGCTCGCGGCACTCGCCGATTCGGTGGAACTCGGCCTGCTGTGACGGCTCACGGAGCCCAGGGGTGCGAGGGCGGCGCAGTGGCGGCGGCGGTGGTTCGACAGCCCTGTGCGGGGCTGTCGAACCATCGCCCCTAGACCTCCAGGTCCACCACGACGGGCGCGTGGTCCGAGGCGCCCTTGCCCTTGCGCTCCTCCCGGTCCACGTACGAGTCGGTGACCGCCTTGGCGAACGCCTCGTTGCCGTAGACGAGGTCGATGCGCATGCCCCGGTTCTTCGGGAAGCAGAGCTGGCGGTAGTCCCAGTACGTGAACGGGTGCTCGTACTTGAGGGGCCGGGGGACGACGTCGGAGAGGCCCGCCTCGCGCAGCGAGGCCAGGGCGGCGCGCTCGGCGGGGGTGACATGGGTGAGGCCCTCGAAGGCGGCGACGTCGTACACGTCGTCGTCCGTCGGTGCCACGTTGTAGTCGCCCATGACGGCGAAGGGACGGCTGCCCGCCGCGTCACCGGCGACGGCGGCCTTGAGGGCCTCGAACCACTGGAGCTTGTACGCGTAGTGCGGGTGGTCGACCTCGCGGCCGTTCGGCACGTACACCGACCAGACGCGGACCGGGCCGCAGGTCGCGGAGATCGCGCGGGGCTCCACGGAGCCGTCGTAGCCGGGATCGCCGGGCAGTCCCTTGACGACGTCCTCGATGCCGACGCGGGAGATCACCGCCACGCCGTTCCACCGCCCCGTCGCGTGCACGGCGGCCTCGTAGCCCGCCTCGCGCAGGGCGTCGAACGGGAAGCCCGCCTCGGCGATCTTGGCCTCCTGGAGGCAGAGCACGTCCGTGCCGCTGCTCTCCAGCCAGGCGAGGAGCCTCGGGAGGCGGGCGGTGATCGAGTTCACGTTCCAGGTGGCGATGCGCATGCCCCACAACCTACCGGGCGGGTCTGACAACGCCGGTCCCGCCCGGGGAGCGGCCGTTCTCAGACGTCCGCCGAGGTGCCGGGGGCCAGGCGCAGGTGTTCCGCGCCGCCCAGGGCGCCGATCTGGCGGTCGTAGATGGGGCGGGCGAGGTCGGTGAGGAGGGCGTCGTGGATGTCGTACGCCCGCTGCGGCCCGACCTCGCGGACGTAGTCGATGACCTCGGAGATCTTGCTCCAGGGGGCCATGACGGGGAGCATCAGCGTCTCGACGGGGTGGTCGGGGACGGTGAGGGCGTCGCCGGGGTGGAAGACGCGGCCGCCGTCGACGAGGTAGCCGACGTTGGTGATGCGCGGGATGTCCGGGTGGATCACGGCGTGCAGTTCGCCGTGGACCTGCACGTCGAAGCCGGCGGCGGTGAAGGTGTCGCCGTGGCCGACCGTGTGCACCCGGCCCGGGAAGGCGGCGGAGATCTTCTCGGCGACCGAGCGCAGGGTCCAGATCTCGGCACCCGGATTGCCGTCCAGGGCCGCCCGCAGCCGTCCCTCGTCGAAGTGGTCGGGGTGCTCGTGGGTGACCAGCACGGCGTCCGCGCCGATCGCGGCGTCCTCCTCGCTGAATCCGCCCGGGTCGATGACGAGCGTGCGCCCGTCCTTCTCCAGCCGGACGCAGGCGTGCGACTTCTTGGTGAGCTTCATGGTCATGATTCCATCCTGCCCCGGGCGGGCGGCCGGCGGTGGCTCACTCCTCGGGGGTGGTCTCCTCGCGGATGACCTGCTGGGCCACGCGGAACGCGCTGTTCGCGGACGGTACCCCGCAGTAGACGGCCGCCTGGAGGAGGACTTCCTTGATCTCGTTCGGGGTGAGCCCGTTGCGCAGGGCGGCGCGGGTGTGGAAGGCGAGCTCGTCCAGGTGCCCGCCGGCGACGAGCGCGGTCAGGGTGACACAGCTGCGGGAGCGGCGGTCGAGGCCGGGCCGGTCCCAGATCTCGCCCCAGGCGTAGCGGGTGATGAACTCCTGGAAGTCGCCGGAGAAGTCGTCCGCCGACGCCAGCGCCCGGTCCACGTGCGCGTCGCCGAGCACCTCACGGCGGACCTTCAGCCCGGCGTCGTACGGGTCGGGTCTGCCCGTCGCCTCCGGCTGCACGGCGGCCGGGGCGATCTCGGCGACCGGACCGGTCTGCGGCTGGACGGCGGCGAGGGCCGGCTTGACCGGGGCCGCCGGGATGGCGACCTGGCCGGTGGCCGAGTCGTAGGCGGGCTGCCAGGCGGTGGAGAAGTGGCGGACGAGCAGGTCGGTGACGGCGGCGGGCTGTTCGACCGGGACGAGGTGGGAGGCGCCGGGGACGACCGCGAGCCGGGCGTCCGGGATGCCCGCGACGAGCGTACGGGCCTCGGCGGGGCCGGTGACCTGGTCGTCGGAGCCGACGAGGACGAGCGTGGGGACGCCGATCCGACCGAGTTCGGCGCGTACGTCGAACGAGGCGAGCGCCTCGCAGGCGGCGATGTAGCAGCCGGGGTCGGTGGTGCGGACCATCTGCACGGCCCACTCGGTGATCGCGGGCTGCGCCGCCGCGAACCCCGCGGTGAACCAGCGGTCCGGGGACGTCCGGGCGATGGGGTCGAGGCCGTTGGTCCGCACGATGACACCGCGCTGGCGGAACTCGTCGGCCGTGCCGAACCGGGGCGAGGCGGCGATCAGCGCGAGCGAGGCGAGGCGTTCGGGGTGGCGCAGCGCGAGTTCGGCCCCGATGGCGCCGCCGAACGCGCAGCCGGCGTAGCCGAAGCGCTGCACCCCGACGGCGTCGAGCGTGGCCAGCAGGCGGGCGGCCAGTTCGGTGACCGAGCCGCCGGGGTACGCCGGCGCGCCGCCGTGGCCCGGCAGGTCGAAGCGGAAGATCCGCCACTGCTTGGTCAGTTCCGGGATCTGACGGTCCCACATGTGCCAGGTGGTGCCCAGGGAGGGAGCCAGGATCAGGACGGGAGCCTCTTCCGGCCCGTCAAAGCGATATTGCAGGGTGTTCGACGGTGTCTCACTCACGCCTCAGACCCTCTCACGTATCACGCGAGCCCCTATAACGGGGGCTTGCGGGACGGTGGGCGGCGTGACGGCACGAGAGCCGGACCTTCCTGTTCACGTCAGGTCCGGGGCTCACGTCGTGTTCAGGGCGGCACTCTCAGGCGTGGCAGGTCGGGAGTCCGTCGTGGTACTCGACCATCTCGCGGAAGACGCCGACGACGTCCAGGGGACGAGCGAGTTCGGTGTCGTCCAGTTCCAGCCAGGCGCGGTGCAGGTTGCCGACGAGCCGTTCGGTGTCGAGCAGCCCGGCGTACGGTCCGAGGTCGCACTCCCTGGCCGTCTGCAACGGGGTGAGGCCCGCCTCGGCCCCGTCGGCGGCCAGCCGCTGGAGCCAGCGCAGATAGGCCTCCGTGGCGTCGAAGGCCTCCGGACCGGCGACCGGTCCGTGCCCGCCGACCACCGTGGCGGCTCCCAGTGCGCGCAGCCGTTCCAGGGTGGCCAGTGACCCCTCGACCGTCCCCATCAGCACGAACGGTGTGCATCCGGGCATCACGATGTCGCCGGTGAACAGGACCTTCTCCTGCGGGAGCCACACCACTGTGTCGCTGCGAGTGTGTGCGGGGCCGAAGTGGAGCAGTTCCACACGCCGGCCGCCCGCGTGCAGGGTCATGGCGCCGGAGTACGTGACGTCGGGGAGGACGACCCGTACGTCCCCCCACTCCACGTCAGGCCACAGCGCGGTGAGCCCCAGTCCGGTCTCCGCCATCTCGGTGCGGGTGCCGGCATGACTCACCACGGTGGCGGTGGGTCCGAAGACGGCGTTGCCGAAGGTGTGGTCCCCGTGGAAGTGGGTGTTGACCACGGTTCTCACGGGTCCGGCGGCGAGGGAGTCGACGGCCTCCTTCAGCCGCAGCGCCCGCCGCTCGGTGGCCGCCGTGTCGACCACGACCACCGAGTCTCCCGCTCGAATCACGCCCGCGTTGTTCAGGCACCATCCGCCGTCGGGCTGCACGTACGCGTACACCCCGTCGCCGACCTCCTCCAGCCGCGGTGTTCCCGGCCCGTGTGCGACGCCCACGGCAGGTTCACCCACGGTCGGTCGCCTTGACGACCACGGCGGAGTTGAAGCCCCAGCGGCCCCGCGCGAGCACCAGGGCGGCACGCGCCGTCGTCTCCCGCGGTACCGCGCGCACCAGGTCGAGGCCGTACGCCGCGGGAGTCTCCCCGGTGTAGGGGACGGCCGGGATGAGGCCGTCCCGCAGGGCGAGCAGCGCCGACACGACGTCCAGGGGCCCACCACCCGCCAACAGGCGGCCGGTCAGCGCCTTGGGGGCCGAGACCGGCACCCCGTGCGGCCCGAAGATCTGGGTGAGGGCCGCTGCCTCCGCGCGGTCCAGTTCCGGCGTTCCGGCGGCGTCCGCGAAGACGACTCCGATGTCCGACGGGGCGAGACCCGCGTCCGCCAGCGCCAGTTCGGCGGCACGGCGCAGCGCCGGGGGGCGGCCCGAACCGGGCGGTGGATCGAAGGTCGCGGCGTACCCGGCGAGTTCGCCGTAGGCGGTGCTCTCTCCCCGGCGCAGGTACGCCTGCTCGTCCTCGATGACGAGGAACGCGCCGCCCTCGCCCGGCACATGGCCCCGGGCCTCGCCGTCGAAGGGCAGGTACGCCCGCTCCGGGTCGTCGCTGTCGCTGGTCAGACCACTGGACAGGTGTGCCGCCCAGCCCCAGGGGTCGAAGGCCGAGTCGACTCCGCCGGCCACCACCAGGGGGGTGCCGAGGCGGACGGTCCGGCGGGCGTGCCCGAGCGCGTCCAGGCCACCGGCCTGCTCCGCCACCAGCGCCGCGCCCGGTCCCCGCAGCTTGTGCCGGATCGACACCTGGCCGGTACCGACCGCGTAGAACCAGGCGAAGGACTCGTAGACACTGACGAATTCCGGCCCCTTGGACCAGAGGTTCGCGAACTCCCGGTGGGTGAAGTCGAAACCGCCCGCGGCATTGGAGGTGATCACGCCGATGTCGTAGTCGACCATGCCGGCCGGGTCCACCCCGCCGTCGGTCAGGGCCCAGTCGGCCGCCGCCAGCGCCAGCCTGGTGGAGACGTCGGTCTGCGGGAGCAGCCTGTTGGGCAGATGCTCCGCCGGGTCGAAGTCCAGGATCTGACCGGCCAGGTTCGACGGGTAGCGGGAGGAGTCGAACCTGGTGAGCGGCGCGATACCGCCGCGGCCCTCCAGGGTGGAGTTCCAGTACTCCTTCACACCCAGCCCGTTGGGGGCCGCCACGCCGATGCCGGTGACCAGCACTCTGCGGCTCATACCGCTGCCTCCTGGGGTCGTCGAAGCACCATGGCGCTCTGGAACCCTCCGAAACCGCTCCCCACGGTCAGCACGTTGCGCAGCCGCGCCTCGCGGGCGGTCAGCGGTACGTAGTCCAGATCGCATTCGGGGTCCGTGGTGTGCAGATTCGCCGTGGGCGGGATCACCTGGTGCTTGAGTGCCAGGACGCTCGCGGCTATCTCGATCGAGCCGATGGCGCCGAGCGAGTGACCCACCATGGACTTGATGGAGCTGACGGGCACGTCGTACGCGTGATCGCCGAGGCTGCGCTTGAACGCCGCCGTCTCGTGGCGGTCGTTCTGTCTGGTGCCCGAGCCGTGGGCGTTCACGTAGTCGACGTCCTTCGGGTCGATTCGGGAATCGTCCAGTGCGACCCGGATCGCCTCGGCCATCTCCCTGCCGTCGGTCTTGAGTCCGGTCATGTGGTAGGCGTTCAGGCGGGTGGCGTAGCCGGTCACCTCGGCGTAGATCGGCGCGCCTCGGCGGACGGCGCTCTCGTACTCCTCCAGGACGAACATGGCCGCCCCCTCGGCGAGGACGAATCCGTTACGGGTGAGGTCGAAGGGGCGGGAGGCGTGCGCGGCGTCGTCGTTGCGGGGTGTGGTCGCCTTGATGGCGTCGAAGCAGGCCGCGACGATCGGCGTCAGGGGCGTGTCCGTGGCGCCGGTCAGCATGACGTCGACGGTGCCCTCCTGGATCAGCCGGCAGGCGTAGCCGACGGAGTCCAGCCCGGAGGTGCAGCCGTCGGAGATCAACGACACCGGTCCTTCGGCACCGACGGTCCAGGCGACTTCCGCCGCCAGGACGCTGGGCACCATGTGGTCGAACATATGAGGGCTCAGATAGGACGGGTCGACCTCCCACTCGCGTCCCCGGTCGGAGAGGACCAGGTACTCGTTCTCCAGGGATGTCGCCGCCGCGACGGCGCTGCCGACGCTGACGCCCACGCGTTCGGGACGCAGGTTCTCGATGGACAGCCCGCTGTCCGCCACCGCGTCGCGCGCGCAGACCACGGCGAACTGGGCGGCCCGGTCCATACGGCGGATCTCGCGGGGCGTCAGTCCCTCGGCCACGGGATCGAAGTCGATCTCGCCGGCCACCTGTGACCGGTAGGCCGAGGCGTCGAAGAAGGTGATGTTGCGGGTGGCGGTGCGGCCGGAGCTGAGCAGGTCCCAGAGCGCGTCCGTTCCCGAGCCGCCCGGTGCCCGCACCCCCAGCCCTGTGATCGCTACACGGCGGGTCATCGCGGCCCTCCCTCCGTGTGCGCGGACGGGGCGCGGCCCGGGGAGGCGACCGACATGCGGTGGATGCACGGCATGGAGTGCGTTTCCTTCCTCGTACTTCGTACGGACTCGTTCACGGGGCGTCGATGACACGCGACTCACGGACCAGCGCGGTCGCGCCGGAAGGGAACTGGAGGCCGCTGTGGCCCGCTCCGGCGTTGACGTCCCGCCAGAAGCGCTGGAGGTCCTCGGAGTCGGACTGCCCCCGGCTTCCGGAGGAGCGCAGCAGCCGGTCGACGGCGCCGGCGAGCGTCTCCGCGGCCAGCGCGCAGTCCCTGCCGTTGCGGGCGGTCAGCAACGGGTCCACCGGTCCCCGGTCGACGACGGCGGCCACCCGCTCCAGAAGGAGTGCCGCCGTGTCGATCTCCCCGTCCGAGCGGGCGAGCGTCAGTTCGTACGGTGTCCGGTCGGCCGTGCCGGTGATGGCGGCGCCGGGGCCCTGGAGCTTCGCACGGACCAGGGCGGACCAGTGGCGCAGGGCACCCCGTGCGGCGCCGAGGAGGGGGGCCGCGAGGGTCAGTCCGTTGGCCGCCTTCATCGGTACGCGGTGACAGGCCGCCTCCGCCTCGGGGGCCTCACCGCCGAGGAGGTCCGCCAAGGCGACGGAGTGGGTGTCGGGCACGGTGGTCTCGTCGAGTGTGAGGGTGTTGCTGCCGGTGGCGCGCAGGCCGACGTTGAACCAGGAGTCCGTCACGCCGTACGCCTCGCGCGGCACGGCGAAGAAGCGCGGGTGCTGCCGGTCGCCGTCCGTCGCGCGGGCGCAGACCAGCGCCCAGGTGGAGGAGCCGACTCCGCTGACGTACGGCCACTGTCCGCGGACCCGCCAGCCCCCGGGCACGCGTTCGGCGGAGCCGGACGCCGCGAGGGCCCCCACGATCAGGGTGTCGGGGCCGTCCCGCCAGATGTCGCGCTGTCCTTCCGGTGGCAGATAGGCGGCGAGGCGGCCGACACCGGCGGCGAGCGAGGCGAACCAGGCCGTTGAGGCGCAGCTCTCGCCCAGCAGCGCCACCGAAGGGAGCAGCGTGCCGAACGTGCCCGCGGTGCCGCCCCATCGAGCCGGTACGAAGTGCCGGGCGAATCCGGCCGCCACGACCAGGTCGACGACGTCCGGCGACAGCCGTCGGTCGGCCTCGGCCTCGGCGGCGTGCTTGGCGGCCGAGGCGACGGCCTCGCGCACGGCGTCCGAGGGCGAGGGTGTCAGGTGGGGGGTCGGTGACATCGGGGCTCCTGGGATGCTGGTGGCGGATGGCGGCCGGTCAGTAGTTGCCGAGGCCTCCGCAGACGTTGAGGGCCTGGGCGGTGACCGCCGCGGCCCCGTCGCCGAGGAGGTACTCGACCATGGCCGCGACCTCGGAGGGCTCGACATAGCGGCCGATCGGCACGCGGGCGGTCACCCGCTCGAACGCCTCCTCTTCCGTGGTGCCCCAGATGCCCGCGTAGTGGGCCCGGACCTTCTCCGCCATGGGTGTCTCGACGAATCCGGGGCAGACGGCGTTGACGGTGATGCCGGTCTTCGCCAGCTCCAGGCCCCATGCCTTGGTGAGGCCGACGACGCCGTGCTTGGAGGCGGAGTAGGGGGCGCCGTGCAGCACTCCCTGCTTCCCGCCGGTGGAGGCGATGTTGATGATGCGTCCGCGCTTCTTCTCCCGCATGCCACCGGTGGTGAGGACGGCCTTGGTCATCCGGAAGACGCTGGTGAGGTTGGTGTTGACGACGTCGAGCCAGAGCTCGTCGGTGACCTCGGCGGTGATGCCGCCGCCGCTGCGCCCCGCGTTGTTGACCAGGATGTCGACCGGCCCGTAGCGAGCGACGGCGGCGGACACGAAGGCGGTGATCTGATCGGGGTCGGAGACGTCGCAGGTGCTGCCGTCGACGTCCAGGCCACGGTCCTGAAGCTCCTTCACCGTCTCCGCGAGGCCCTCCGCTGAGCGGGCACAGAGGTAGACACGGTGGCCGGTCTCCGCGAGACGGCCGGCGATCTCCCGTCCGATGCCGCTCGTCGCGCCGGTGACCACGGCCACGCGGCCGGTCGCCTCAGTCATGGAGCCTCCAGGGGTGTGATCTCTGCTCGGACTCGGCCGACCGTCGCTCCTCGGCCTCGAACAGCGATCGAGGCCCGCTCGAAAGCGGCTGGCGCCGGGTGCGCTGAGCGGAGGTTCGAGTTCCGTCCGACCTGACGTCGAAGACGGTTCGAGCGACGTGGCGATGCTTTCAGTCACACCGGTAACACCGTTCTCCCTGCTCCGTGTTGCGGGGTACGGGCGTCACCACACCGCAGCGAGAGAGGCAGTACGAAGAGTGAAGAAAGTAGTGAAGAAGACGAAGAAGAAGGCCACCGCCGCGACGGCCGCGGCCGTGAGTCTGTCGGCCGCCACCGCGCTCCTTGCCTTCGCGGCTCCGGCGAGCGCCGCCGAGGACAGCGTGAGCACCTCGTCGACCGTCGGCTATGTGTGCCAGAGCCGCTTCGACGGCAGTTGGTTCCCGATCAACGGGTACTCCCGGGGCTTCACCACGACCGCCCCGTCGAAGGTGTCCGCCGGCGCCGGCTTCAACGTGGCGTTCGACCCGGCTCCCATCGTCGCGCTCGGCGAGTACAACAAGGAGCTCACCGACATCGAGGTCGCCTACAAGGTGTCCCCCGAAGCCCGGGTCCTCGGCTACAAGCTGGTCGGGGGCAAGAACCTGGGCAGCGCGGTCTTCCATGTCGAGCGCCGTGGCGCCGAGTTCGTCGTCACCTCGCCCGACAGCATCCCCGGCGGGGTCGAGTTCGACCTGCCCAGCCTGGTCGTCACCCTGCGCGCCCCCGGCCAGGGCGCTGTCACCACCGGTCCCGGCGGGTCTAGCTTCGAGCAGCGTTCCTTCGGCTGGAACCGTCTGCACCCGGCGAACGACCAGTGGGACCCGTTCCAGTGCTACGCCGACCCCGCGAAGCCCGTGGTGTTCAGCACGACGGCCGTCGGCTGATCACAACCGGCCCGCAGGTGAGAACAGCCGGGGCGGCCACGGGAGTTCCCGTGGCCGCCCCGGCCGTCGTGTGCCTGCCTCTCAACGGGTGGCGAGCGTCTCCAGGACGCCGACCACCTCCGCCGGCCCGGGCAGGGTGGCCATCTCCGCCGCGAGCGCACGGGCCGCCTCCCGGTGCCCGGGATCCTCCAGCAACTCGTGACAGGCCTTGAGAAGGGCCTCGCTGTCGGCGTCCTCGGGAAAGAGGACTCGCGCGGCACCGTACTCGGCCGTCCGGCGCATCGAAGCGGCGAAGATGTCCCAGCGGGGAAGCAGCAGTTGCGGCACCCCCGCGTTCATCGCGGTCAGGCCCGTGACACCACCGCCGTGGTGGACGACGAGATCGCAGGTGGGGGCCACGACGTCGAGCGGCATCCACCCGACGCGCACCCGGTCCGTGACGCCGCGCAGCCCTGAGACGGCCTCCTCGGGTGCCGCGACCAGGATCTCCGCGTCGAAGGTGGCCAGGTCCTCGACCAGCCTGCGCAGGAAGTCCTGGTTGGCCGCCGTCTCCCGGCTGCCCGAGGTCACGCACACCCGGGGCCGGTCACCACGGGTGTACATCCACGGCTCAAGCGGCTCCTGGCGGTTCCCCGGGATCCACCGCATCGACTGCGCCGGGGCGGCGTCGGGCAGCCGGAGGCTCGGCGGGCAGACGTCGACGAACAGCTGTGGCACGGGCAGCTCCGACATTCCCAGGCGCTCCAGTTCGGGGGCCAGTTCCCGCGCCGCGTACCCGTCCACCCCCCGGGTGTCGTACGTGTCCCAGGCCTGGAGCACGTGCGGGACACCGAGGTGCGTGGCGAGCAGCGGGGCCGCGTAGGACATGCTGCCGCCGACCACCAGGTCCGGGCGCCAGCGCGCGGAGACCTCCAGCAGTGCGGGCAGGCACTCCGCGGCCAGTCGGCCGAACCAGCCACCGTGGTGCAGGCGTTCGGTCTCCACCCCCCTGGTCATCCGCGGCACCGGCCGCCCGGCGCGGTCCGTGCCGATCAGGCTCTGCCAGGTGCGGCCGGTGACCGTCACCGTGGGCAGGCCGATTCCGGTGACGTGGGGCGCCAGTTCCTCGGTCGCCGCCATCATCACGTGGTGTCCCGCGTTGCGCACGGCGCCGGCCAGCGACGCCAGTCCGAAGACGGTCGCGGGGCTGGGCCCCGCGACGAACAGCACCCTCATGCGTTCTCCTCCCCCGCGGCTCGCGACGCGCGGCCGGTGAGCAGGACGAGACGTCCGATGTGCGCTCGGCTCTCGACGATCTCGTGGGCCTTGGCGACGTCCTCCAGAGGCAGCGTCATGTGCACGGTGTGCCGGACGGTGCCGGCGAGCAGTCGGGCGGTGAGGCTCTCGTGGTCCGCGCGGTACCGCTCGGGTCGTGCGGTCCGCCAGGCGGACAGGGCGAAGCCGGTGACGAACTTGAGGCCGATGAGGTCCATGGGGGATACGGAGGGGATGGCCGTGCCGCCGCCGGCCGAGCCGTAGAAGACCAGTCGGCCGAGCGGGGCGAGCAGACCCACTCCCTGCCGCAGTACCGCGCCGCCGACACCGTCGAGGATCACGTCGACGCCCCGGCCGTCGGTCGCCTCCCGCACGGTCCGCGACCAGTCGGGCCGGCTGTAGTCGACGACCACGTCGGCGCCGAGGGAGCGTACGTAGGCGCACTTCTCGGCCGTGCCGGCCGTGGCGATCACCTGCCCGGCCCCCGCCGACCGGGCCAACTGGACGGCGAGATGGCCGATACCGCCCGCCCCCGCGTGCACCAGGACGCTCTCGCCCTGCGCGAGCGCCGCCGTCCCCATCGTGCCCATGGCGATCGGTCCGGGGGCGGGCAGCGCCGTCGCCTGGGCCGCGTCGAGTTCGGCGGGTACGGGCAGCAGCGTGGCCGCGTCCACGACGACGTATTCCGCGTAGGCGCCGTGGAGGGTGAACGCGCCGACCCTGTCGCCGGTCGCTACACCGGTCGTCCCCGGGCCTAGGGCGACCACTTCGCCGATGACGTCACCACCGAGGGTGATCGGGAATTCGGGACGCCACATCGGGGCCGGGAAGATGTTCCGTCTCATCTGGGTCTGGGCGAAGCCCACCGAGATCGCCTCGACGGCGATCAGGACCTGACCGGGTCCCGGTTCCGGTATCGGAACCTCTTCGGTGTGCAGGACGTCCGGCCTGCCGTACTCATGGATTCGGACAGCGCGCATGGCATTCCTCCGCTGACGATCGGGCTGGGACAAGGGGTGAGTGGCGCGAGGCCCGGGTGGGGCTCACGACGGCGGCAGATGATCGTGGTCGACCCGGCGGGAGCGGGTGAGCAGACGGCCGTTCTCGACGACCAGGACATCGCGGACCAGGCAGCTGGGCGCGATCTCGGGCACGCGCTCTCCGAGGCGGCTCAGAATGGCCAGCACGTAGAAGGTGGCGTGGATCGTGCCGTCGGGCTGTTCCTGGACGTTGAGCATGTTGAACCAGTGCCTTCGCTGCACAGGTTCACCCGCGAAGCGTTCCCGGTGGAATTCCTTCAGTTCCTTCGCGATGCCGGCCCGGGTGTGTGCGGCGGGCCGTCCGGGCGAGTGCCGGAATTCCCCGTCCTCCGTGAAGGTGTTCGCGTACCTGTCGAACTCACCGCTGTCGAGGGCCTGCATCTGTTCCGCGTGGAACTGCTGCACCCTGGCGTAGAGATCAGTCGCGGTCGTGGTGTCGGGCATTTCTCTCCTTCGAAAGGACGGGGTCAGGCGGCCCGTCCGGACCGCGTGACCGGGTTCAGCACCTCGTGGTGCAGCCGCTGCACCTCGGGGGACGGTTCGATCCCCAGTTCGTCGGCGAGCGAGCGCCACAGGTCGCGGTAGGCCTTGAGGGCCTCGGCGCGGCGGCCGCAGGTGCTGAGGGACTCGATGAGCTGGGCGTGGAACCACTCGTTGAGCGGGTACTGCTGGACGAGCGCGCGCAGTTCGGGGATGAGGTCGCGCTCGTTCCCCAGGAGCTTGAGGGTCTCGATGCGCCTTTCCACGGCGCGGACCCGCAGTTCTTCCAGATAGGTCCGCTGACCCGCGAGGAGCCTGCCCGTCGAGATGTTGGCCAGGGCGGGCCCGCTCCACATGTCCAGGGCGTCACCCAGGATGCGGGCAGCGGCCTCCAGCGATCCCTGGTCCGCCGCTCTCCGCCCGGACTTGACCATTTCCTCGAACTCCCGGGTGTCCAGCCGATGACCCGTCAGGTCGATGAGATAGCCGGGGTTGCGGGTGAGCAGAATCTTCTCCTCGGGCCCCGCGAGAGCCTCGGTGACGAGGGTTTTCCGGGCGTGGTAGATGTAGGTCTGCAGGGTGGTCAGGGAACTTCGCGGCGGATTGTCGCCCCACAGTTCCTCGATGAACGAGTCCACCGGAACTATTTCTTTCGGGCGGGTCAGCAGCAGTGCGAGGACCTGGCACACCTTCGGGGTCGGCGGAGTGTACGACCGACCGTCTTCCGTGATGATCTCGAATGGGCCGAGCAGATTGAATTTCACGTCTTTGACCTCGGCGTCTCGTTTTCCGGTGGGGCGGGGTTGATGTCACTGCGGGTCGCTCATCCCGTGGTGCCGGGATGAGAAGGGTGCGTCGGTCTCCCTGCGTCGTTCCGGTCGAGTACGCCTCGAGCGCGGGTCGAGCACCCGCCGAGCACGACGGCGCAGCATGCCCGCATGCGGGATCCCATGAAGGAAGACGAGAACGGGAGAACGAGAGCGATGAGCGGAACCGGCCGGCCCACCGTGGTCGTGATCGGCGCGGGGACCATCGGCCTCGGATGGATCACCCTGTTCCTGGGGCACGGGCTGAACGTGCGGGTCAACAGCCGTGCCCCCGACGCGCGGAGCGTGGTCGCCCAAGGGCTGCGCACGTTCGCCCCCACGCTCCTCGGCGGCCCGAGGGACCCCGAGGAACTCATGGAGCGCGTCAGCTTCGAACCGGATGTGGCGCGCGCGGTCGAGGATGCCGACATCGTTCAGGAGAACGCGCCGGAAGACCTGTCACTCAAGCAGGAGTTGTTCGCGACCATCGGAGCGTCCGCCCCCGACAAGGCTCTGCTGCTGTCGTCCACCTCCACGCTGCTCCCCGACGCGATGGGGGCCAGGATGGCCGACGCCGGCCGGCTGGTGGTCGGGCATCCCTTCAACTCCCCGCACATCGTCCCGCTGGTGGAGGTGGTCGGCGGTGCGGGGACGGCCGCCGAGGCGGTGGACGAGGCCGTCGGGTTCTACCGCTCGGTGGGCAAGGTCCCCGTCGTCCTGCGCAAGCCGATCGCCCGCTTCGTCGCCAACCGGCTTCAGTCGGCGCTGCTCCAGGAGAGCATCCATCTGGTCCGGGAGGGGGTGGTCACGATGGAGGAACTGGACACCGTCGTCACCCAGTCGATCGGCCTGCGGTGGTCCACGATCGGTCCCTTCCACTCGTTCCACCTCGGTGGCGGCGAGGGCGGTCTGCTGAAGTGGCTGAGCCATCTCGGCGTCGGTCTGGAGGCGAGCTGGGCCGAACTCGGGCGGCCGCGGATGACGGAGGAGACCATCGCCTCGCTCGGTGGTGAGGCCGAAGCGCTGTTCGGCGCGAAGAGCTACGCGGAGCTGGCGCAGGAGCGCGACCGCAGGCACGTCGCGGTTCTCCAGGCGCTCGATGCGGCGGCCGGGCCCTCCGGCACAGCCCGATGAACGGGCGATCGGTTCCGTGCGCGGACCGAGGAGAGGGCGCATCGTGACCGGACCGGCAGGCATCAAGCCCGTACTCGACGACCAGACGTTCAAGAACGCCCTGTCGATGCTCGCGGCGCCGTTGACGGTGGTGACGACACGGGACGAGAAGGGACGCCGGTGGGGACTCACCGCCAGCTCCGTCACTTCCGCCTCGCTCACCCCACCGTTGATCATCGTCGGCATCGCCCGTACCTCCAGTTGCTCCGCCGCGTTCGCCGAGGCGCCCGAATTCGTCATCAACGTGCTGGCCGAGCAGCACCGGGGGCTCGCCCGCAGGTTCGCCGCCAGCCGCATCGACCGGTTCCACGGTCAGGACTTCGCCGTCTGGCCCGGGTCCCGGCTGCCCTTCGTCGCGGACGCGCACGTCGCGTTCCGCTGCGAGGCGGCGGACCGGATCAGGGTCGGCGATCACGATCTGCTGGTGGGGCGGCCGACGGAGGTCTGTACGGACGGCAGCACGGCTCCCCTGTTCTGGTACCGAAGGAACTTCGGCACCCCGGCGTGACCGGGGCGTCGGCCAGGGAAGGGCACCCCTGGCCGACGCCCGCTCAGGGACTCACCGCCGAGAGCGGCACGGTGAGACGTACGGCGTCGAGCCCTGGGGCCAGGGCGGCCGCCGCGTCGGCCCCGTAGGTCTCACGCAGCCGGGCGAGGAGGTCATCGCCGGTCGCCCGGTAGTGCGGGCCCACGGACTCCAGGGCCATGGTGGCCAGCGCGGCTCCGAGCCGCGCCGCGTGCTCCCGGTCGCCGGTCCAGGCCAGGGCGGCGAGGAACCCGGCGCGGAAGGCGTCCCCGGCTCCGGTCGGCTCCCGGGGGGCGGTGGCCGGAACGGCCGCCACGTCGAGGGGGGTCAGGTCCCGGGTCAGGATCCGCGCTCCCCGCTCTCCTCGGGTGATCACCCAGGTTCCCACCTGTGCCAGCACCTGGTTCTCGGCCCATCCGGTCTTCTCCTGGACGAGATGGGCCTCGTACTCGTTGGTGAACAGATACCGCGGGCCCCTCAGCAGCGCCCGGACGTCGTCCCGGCCCATGCGGGCGAGTTGCTGGGAGGGGTCGGCGCAGAAGGGCACGCCGAGGGCGACCGCCTCACGGGTGTGGCGCAGCATCGCCGCCGGATCGTTCGGTGACACGAGGAGCAGGTCCACTCCCCCGGCCCTGGACAGCACCTGATCCAGGGCGATGTGGCGGGCCTCGCTCATGGCACCCGCGTAGAAGGTGCCGATCTGGTTGAGGTCGTCGTCGGTCGTACAGATGAACCGGGCGGTGTGCAGGGTCTCGCTGACGCGTACGGAGCCGGTGTCGACGCCGTGCGCTTCCAGCCAGCGCCCGTACTCGGCGAAGTCCTGTCCCACGGCTCCCACCAGTACGGGGCTCAGACCGAGAACGCCGAGCCCGAAGGCGATGTTCGCCGCAACACCACCTCTGCGCACGTCCAGTTCGTCCGCGAGGAAGGAGAGGGAGACCCTGTCGAGCTGTCCCTCGACGAGCTGGTCCCTGAACCTGCCGGGAAACGTCAGCAGGTGGTCGGTGGCGATGGACCCTGTCACGGCGATACGCACGCGCACTCCAGATGGTCGGGGGAAGTGGTGACTGCGGCGGCGCTCTCACACGGCACGGTCGCGAACGTCCCTCCAGTAGGACCTGACCGACTCCTCCAGGCTCCGCCTCGGCCTCCACCCCAGGAGCTCGCGGGCTGCGCCGAGGTCCACCCGGATCCAGTCCGGTTCCGTCGGGGCACCGGTCTCCAGCGGCTGCTCCACGATGCGCGCCGGCACCCCGCTCACCTCGACGAGCAGGTCCACGAGACGACGCACGGGCACCGCCTCGCCGCGGCCGATGTCGACGGCCGTGCCACTCGCCGTCGACCGGGCGGCGGCGAGGACGGCGTCGGACACGTCGCGTACGTCGACGTAGTCGCGGTGTGCCCGCAAGGGTGCGAGTTCCACGACCACCGGCTCCGCTCCGGCAGCGCCGTGCAGCAGACGCGCGGCGACCCTGCCCAGGAGGCTCACGTCCGGCGTACCGACACCCGCCACATTGGCGACGCGCAGCACGAGCCCGTCGACCGAACCCCTCGCCACCGCCTCCAGGACCGCGCGGGAGGCGGCCAGCTTCGCCTTGCCGTAGGCGGACGTCGGCTCCGGTGCCCACCGCGCGCCCACGGTGGCGCCGGGCGGGATCGGACCGTATTCCAGTACGGACCCGAGGTGGACGAGCCGGGGCCTGCGGCTCATCGAATCCGCTGCCTTGAGGAGCCGCAGGGTGGGCAGCGTGCAGATCCGTTCCATCGCGGCGTCGTCCCGGCTCCAGATGCTGCCGGTGGCGTTGACGACCACGTCGGGACGCTGTGCGTCCAGCAGGTCGGCGAGCGCCCCGGCGGGAGTCTCGGTCAGGTCCAGGGGCAGGAACCGGGTCCCGTCCGGCTCGGCCGGCGCGCGCCGCGCCACCGCCGTGACCTCCCAGCCCGTCGCACGGAAGTCGGCGCAGACCCGGCGTCCCACGAAACCGGTGCCACCCAGCACGACGACCCGCCCCTGTCCGCCCTCCACCGACGGTACGGGCGTCATATGCGTACTCCTACGAGAAAGCCGCGGGCGGAGAAGGAGCTGTCCGTCCGTTCCATGGCGAAACCGGCGCGGGTGAAGGCGGCCTCGTACCGTTCCTGGCTGAACAGCCGGCACACATGGTCCTCGGAGAACGTGCGCACCCCGCCGTCGGGGTGTGCGACGACGTAGTGGACCTGCATGCGCGAGGCCTCCTTGGACGGGGCGGCGAGCGAGGCGTGCGAAACACGCGCGACGGTGGTGTCGTCGATGGTGAACACGTCTCCGGCGACATGCCCGGGGGTGAAGGTCTCCGGACTCCACCACGGTTCCACGACCAGCACGCCGCCGGGTGTCAGATGACGGGCGAAGCAGTGCAGCGTGGCGTCGAGTTCGTCGGCCGAGTCCACGTATCCGATGGAGCCGAACAGGCAGACGGCGGCGTCGAAGCGGCGCCCGAGGTCGAAGTCGCGCATGTCGCCCCGTGTGAAGGGGACGGCGGGCAACCGTGACCGGGCGATGGTGAGCATGGCGTCCGACAGTTCCAGACCCTCGACGTGGTCGTAGCGCTCACGGAAGGCGGCGAGATGCGCTCCGGTGCCGCAGGCGATGTCGAGCAGGGAGGAGGCTCCGGGCAGCCGGTCGTCGATCAGCCGGACGACCTCGGCGGCCTCGGCTCCGAAGTCCTTGCCGCGGGCCCGGTGGAGCAGTTCGTACACCTCGGACGAGTCGTTCCCGTACATGGATGTCCTTCGCGAAGGGGGCATGGAGAAGGCTTGCGGTGAGGGAGGCGGGGCTGGACGCGCCGGTCACAGGCCCGGGACGGCGCCGGCGTTGAGGCAGGCCAGCAGGGTGCGGGCCTGGACGTTGACGTACCGCGCGTGGCCGGCCAGAGCGCCCAGTTGACCTGGGGTGATCCAGAGGTAGCCCTCGGGGGGATCCGGCGGACTGTCCGGGTCGGCCTCGACGATCAGATAGCGGCTCTCGGCGTTGAGGAACCTGCCGCCCTCCTCGGAGTGGACCGCCGCGTAGCGCGTGCGCCGCGGGTCGGCGGCCAGAATCTCGTCGAGGAACAACGGGCGGTCCGCGGCAGCGAGGTGGGCGTAGTTCTCCGGTGTGTACTGGACGGTCGGAGCGAGCTCCAGGACGTCGAGCAGACCGGCCTCCACGCGCGCGTGGACCAGCAGATGGGGCACTCCGCCTATCCGCCGGGTGAGGAAGGCGGTCACGCCCCGGCCCGTCGGCTCGATCAGTGGTTGGGTCCAGCCGGTGACCTCACGGCTCCCGGCCTCGACCGCGACGGCCACGACCCGGAAGTAGCGGCCGTCCTCCCGTTCGACGGCCCGGGGGCCACGGTGCCAGTCCCGGACCTCGTCGAGGGGCATCCGCTCGACGCGCACCTCGTGCCGGGCGCGTTGGGCGGTGATCCAGGACAGCAGTTCGAGGTCGGTATGCAGCGCCGGGGCCCGGGAGTCGTCGGAGCGTGGTGTCGGCAGACCCGCCAGAACCGTGCGCGCGTCCATGTTGACGACGTTGTCGGCGTGCAGCAGCTCGCCGATCTGTCCGAGGGTCAGCCAGCGGAAGTCGTCGTGCGGCTGCACCTCCTCGTCGGTCTCCACCAGCATGTTCCGGTTGGCCTTGCGCAGGAACCAGGAGCCGTGTTCGGACTGGAGCACATCGGCGAGTACCTGCCCGGGGCGCGCCTGGGTGAAGTACCGCAGGTACCGCACGTTCGCGCCCTTGTGCACCCCGGTGTAGTTGCTGCGGGTGGCCTGAACGGTCGGGGACAGCTGGAGGAGGTTGCGGTTGCCCGGCTCCATCTTGGCCTGCATCAGGAAGTGCAGGACGCCGTCGATCTCCTTGGCCAGGATGCCCAGGATGCCGACCTCGTTCTGGTGGATGATCGGCTGCTGCCACTGCCGGAGGGGGTCGTGGCCGACGGCGACCCGCAGACCCTCGACCGTGAAGAAGCGGCCGCTGCGGTGGACGAGGTTTCCGGTGCTCCGCTCGAACGACCAGCCGTCCAGGTCGGCGAAGGGGATCCTCTCCACGCGGAAGCTGTGCGCCCGTCGGCGGGCGGCCAGCCAGGCGGACACCTCCGACGTACGCAGTCGGGCGCCGTCCCGGGCGGCGGCGGACCGGGCAAGCCGTGTCGGCAGGTCCGCGTCCGTGCGACGGCGCAGCGGGGTGCCGGCGGCCGTGGTCGCGGCCCTGCCCGTGCGTACGCTCATGTGGTCATCGCCCGGCCCGGACCGGACTGCGAACGGTGCTTGACCGGCTTCCACCACTGTGGGTTCTCGCGATACCAGGCGACCGTCTCGGCCAGGCCCCGGTCGAAGGGGACCCGGGGCTCGTACCCGAGCTGATCCCGGATCTTGGTGTCGTCCAGGGCGTAGCGCAGGTCGTGTCCCTTGCGGTCGGCCACCGGACGGATCATCGACTCGTCGGCCCCGCACAGTTCGAGGATCCGGTGCGTGAGCGAGAGATTGGTGATCTCGTTCCCACCACCGACGTTGTAGGTCTCACCGGCGCCGCCGCCGGTGAGCACCAGCTGCACGGCCCGGCAGTGGTCGTCGACGTGCAGCCATTCACGGACGTTCCGTCCGTCGCCGTACAGCGGAAGGGGGATCCCCTCCAGCAGGTTGGTGACGAACAGCGGGACGAGCTTCTCGGGGTGCTGGTAGGCGCCGTAATTGTTCGAGCACCGGGTGATGGACACGTCGAGCCGGTGGGTGCGCCAGTACGAGCGGGCCACCAGGTCGGCGCCCGCCTTCGACGCCGCGTAGGGAGAGTTCGGCCGCAGCGGCCAGTCCTCCGTCCAGGAACCCACGTCGATGGAGCCGTAGACCTCGTCGGTCGAGACGTGCACGGCCCTGCCGACGCCGCTCTCCACACAGGCGTCGAGAACGGTCTGGGTGCCGCCCACGTTCGTGCGGACGAACTCGGCGGCGGACTCCACTGAGCGGTCCACATGCGACTCGGCGGCGAAGTGGACCAGGGCGTCGTGTCCGGGGAACACATCGAGCAGCAGCGGGAGATCGCATATGTCGCCGTGCACGAAGTCGAGGCGCGGATGGTCCGCCGGGAGGCTGTCGCGGTTGCCGGCGTAGCTGAGCTTGTCGACGACGGTGACCCGTGCGTCCTCGAAGCCCTGGTAGCGGCCCGCCAGCAGCGAACGCACATAGTGCGATCCGATGAATCCGGCGCCGCCGGTCACCAGCACTCTCATGCCGCCACCTCGACACGGGTGTGGTCGCCGACGACGAGCCGGTGCCCTTCGCCCTCGGCTCCGGTGTCGACTACGGCGTTGCGGCCGATGAGGGAGCCGCGCAGCCCCGTGACGGCGGTGATCGAGGCGCCGTCCATCACGATGGAGTCCATGAGTGTGGTGCGGCGCAGGGTGCAGTCGCGGCCGACGGAGGTGTTGGGGCCGATGGCGCTGTCCTCGACCAGCGTTCCGGCTCCTATGACAGCGGGGCCGGCGATCCGGGAGCGCACGACCCGCGCTCCGGCCTCGACCACGACCCGGCCCGTGAGTTCGCTGGCCCCGTCGAGCGTTCCGTCGGCCCGTGCGCTCAGCGCGCCCAGCAACTGCCGGTTGCAGTCCAGCACTTCCTCGGCACGGCCGGTGTCCCTCCAGTAGCCGTCGTACTCGCTGGCCGTGACCCGGGCCCGGTGGGTGACGAGCCACTGGACCGCGTCGGTGATCTCCAACTCGCCGCGTTCCCCGGGCTCGATGGCGGCCACGGCCCGGTGGATGGCCGCGGTGAAGAAGTACACCCCGATGAGGGCGAGGTCGCTCTGTGGCTGGAGGGGTTTCTCCACCAGCCGCCGCACGACCCCGTCGGGCGCCAGCTCGGCTACACCGAAGGCCCGTGGATCGCTGACCTTGTGCACCACGATGTGGGCCTCGGGACGCCGGGCGGCGAAGTCGGCCGCGATGTCGACGACACCGCCGGGCAGCATGTTGTCCCCGAGGTACATGACGAAGTCGTCGTCTCCCAGGAAGGGCCGCGCGATGGCCACGCAGTGGGCGAGGCCGAGCGGCTTGTCCTGCGGGATCAGCGTGACGCGCAGTCCGAAGCGCGAACCGTCGCCGATCGCCTCGGAGATCTCCTGCGCCCAGTCGCCGACGATGACGCCGACCTCGGTCACGCCCACGTCCCGGATGTTCTCCAGGACGTGTTCGAGCACGGGTTTGTTCGCGATCGGTATCAGTTGCTTGGGCATCGAATAGCTGAAGGGGCGCAGGCGGGTACCTGCCCCGCCGGCCAGAACCAGAGCCTTCATGCGGAGTCCTCTCTCACATCGGTGCGTGGCTCGTGGGTGTCAGATCGTGGCGAGGACGTCCCTCAGAGCGGAGATCACCTTGTCCTGGAGGTCTTGGGGAAGCGAGGGGTACATCGGCAGGGAGAAGATCTCCCCGGCCAGCCTCTCGGTGACGGGCAGCGAACCCTTGCCGTACCCCAGGTGCCGGAATCCGGTCATCGTGTGCACCGGCCACGGGTAGCTGATGTTCAGTGCGATGCCGTAGGCCTTGAGCCGCTCGATGATCTCGTCGCGGCGCGGATGCCGTACGACGTAGACGTAGTGGACGTGCTCGTTGCCATCGTTGGTGGACGGCAGGAGCAGGCCGCCGGGTGCGACGAGGTCCCGCAGCCCTTCCTCGTAGCGCCGGGCCACGGTGCGCCGGGCCGCGATGTAGGCGTCGAGCCGTCGGAGTTTGCGGCGGAGGATCTCGGCCTGCACCTCGTCGAGCCGGGAGTTGTGCCCGGGCGTCTGGACGACGTAGTAGACGTCCTCCATGCCGTAGTAGCGAAGCCGCCGCAGATCCGCGTCGACGGCGGCGTCCCCGGTGACGACCGCACCGCCGTCGCCGTACGCGCCCAGGACCTTGGTGGGGTAGAAGGAGAAGGCGGCGGCATCGCCCATGGTGCCCGCCATGCTGCCGTGGTGCCGGGCACCGTGCGCCTGGGCGCAGTCTTCGACGATCTTCAGCCCGTGGCGCTCGGCGAGGTCCTTCAGCGGAGCCATGTCGACGCACTGCCCGTACAGATGCACCGGCAGCAGGGCCTTGGTCCGTGGGGTGATCGCGGCTGCCACCTGGGCGGTGTCCATGAGGAAGTCCTCCTCACGGATGTCCACGAAGACGGGGGTCGCGCCGGCCCCGTCGATCGCCACGACGGTGGGCGCCGCGGTGTTGGACACGGTGACGACCTCGTCACCGGGGCCGACCCCGACCGCCTGGAGAGCGAGTTTCACGGCGTTGGTGCCGTTGTCGACGCCCACGCAGTGGGGGAGCCCGTGGTATCCGGCGAACTCCTCCTCGAAGCCCTGGACGGACGCCCCCAGAACCAGCCGGCCGGAGCGGAAGACCGTCTCCACCGCGTCGGCGATGTCCTCGCGCTCGGCCTCGTACTCCGGGAGGTAGTCCCAGACGTAGGTGGTCATAGTGCTCCTTCTGCAGTACCGAATCCGAATACGGGTGGTGCCGCCGTCCGCCGCAGGGGCGCGTCAGCGGCGTGCCGCGGCGTACTTCCGGGCGTGGTCGAGGGTGGCCAGGCTGTTGGCGCCCAGGGCCTCGCGCAGGAAGCGGCGCGCCTCGGGCAGGCCGGAGCCCTTTCCGAGCGCCGAGGCGATGTTGCGCGGCTCGACCTCGGCCGAGTGCCGTGCGGTGACGACGGTGGCGCCGGTCCCGTCCTCCTCGAACCGCCACTCACCGGTGTGCATGGACATGAGCGGCGGCAGGGTGGTCTGTTTGTAGACGATCCGCTGGTACGGGAAGCAGACGCGCACGGACTCCGTGGTGTGCGGGCTGCCGTCCTTGGTGAGCGTGTCCATGGCCAGGATCTGCACCCCGGGGCCGACGTCCGTCAGCGACACGGCGGTGACGTGCGGAAGCCGGTCGGCCCAGTGCTGGGCCTCGTTGATGAAGTCGTAGACGTCCTTCGCCGGTCCGTCGACGCGCACGGTGTCCTCGAAGGTGATGAACGTGTCAGCGGTCGCGGTCCCGAGTTCGGCATGGCGTTTGAGAGCCGCGAGTTCCGAACGGCTGTTGGCGTCCACGGCGCGCTCGATCCAGCGCAGGGTCTCGACGTCCTCGTCGACGGCCCTGAAGTCGTGCAGGAGCCGTACCCGGCACTCCTGCGGCCCCGTGGGCTCGATGATCCAGGCCCCGCCCATCGCCGCGAACGGAGGGCTGGGGATCTCCTGCCGGAAATCGACGCGCAGCGCGCCACGGTCGAGTGTGCGTCTGGATGTCCACTGCTTCACCTGCCCGTCGACCGTGGCCCAGACGCGGATGCGCTCCTCGGTCCCGCCTCGCTCGACGTGGTCGACGTGGACGGAGGGCGGGAAGATCGAAGGCCAGTTGCCGACCTCGACGATCAGGTCGTAGAGCCGTTCGGCCGTGGCGAGCACGGTGATCTCGTGCGAGGTCGCCCGGCTGGTGTGCGGGGTCATGCTCACTCCCTTGTTGGGCGTTCGACGTTCGGCGTGCCGGGCGTCACTCGGCGGGGGCCTCCTCGTGCAGGAAGGACGCGGAACGCTCACGCAGTTCCACCGGACCGATCTCCTCCGACCGGACCGCCACCGCGGCCGCGTACGCCCTGTCCCCGGCCAGGTCCAGATCGATGACGGTCCATCCCCTGGGCCGGCCGGGGGCGCCGACGCCGAGGTAGTCGGCCGCCGCCCCGTGGACGAGACCCGCTCCCGTTCCCTTGAGATACGCCTCCTTGCGCGCCCACAGACGTACGAAGGCGTTCGGCCGCGCGCTCTCGGGAAGCCCCTGGAGTTCCGCCCGTTCGGTGGGATGAACGGCGGGCAGGCAGGCATCGACGGTGTCGCCGCCGGACGCCCGCTGGACATCGGCACCCACCGCGGTGGAGGCGACGGCGATGACGACCAGCCCATGCCTGTGCGAGAGGGAGAAACGCACGGGCGGTGGATAGTCGGCGAGTTCGGGTCTCCCGTGGGGGCCGCCGCAGCGAGTGCACGGCACACGCCTGAACCGGACGCGGCCGGGGGTCGTGCCGGTGTGGCGTGCGAGGACCCGCCGGAGCGCGATGCGGGCCGAGAGATAGCGGAGCCGGTCGCCCAGGTGGACGAACCGGTCCGCCTGCCGGCGTTCCGCGTGATCCAGTTCCGCGAGGGCGAGCGGTGTGTCACCGGGCCCCGGCATCTGTGGCCGTACCAGCCACACTTCCAGGCGTGTCCGGGTCACGAGGCGTCGCCCGTCGCGGCCGGGAGGAGCACCACCCCGCCGCGGCACCGCGGCTGCGCGGGGCGGCCGCGGCGGCGTGCGGGCGCGGTGGGGGCGCACCGCGTCGAGGCCACCGACGCCCTCAGCCGGTCGGCGTGGAACGCAGTTGGGCGTTCACGGCCTCGATCAGCGCGCGAGGGGTGGCGACCTCGGTGAGTGTCTCGTCGGCGAGTTTGATCCGGAACTCGCGTTCTATACGGCCACCGGTCTCCAACCTCGCCAGCGAGTCGTACCCGAGGTCCTCGAAGTCGAGATCGAGTATGTTCCCCTCGAGGTCGACGTTTTCGTCCGCACCGGCCCCTTCTCGCAGAATTCTCCTCAGGTCACCCACGTCGAAGGTTTTGACTTCGGAAGACATATTCGTCCTTTCACGGGTTCGGATGGGGCTGCTTTTCCCCGGGGGGTCGCCTCTCCCCGGCGCACGTCCTCCTGCGGCGCCCGTACTGCCGACGGAGCCGCACCGCACTTCTCTGAACTGGGGATACGCCGGAACCGAGAGGCCTACGCCTCGCGCCGCCCGCATCGGCTCACCGAGGGGCCGGGGGCTGGGCACATTCCTGTGGAACGTAGCCAACAGCTTCTTCGCCGCACCGCCCCGACGTCAAGCCATCACTTAAAAGTTACCAACAAGAGCATGTCAAGCGAATGTTAAGTCGACAGAATCACGACAATAAGGGGACGCCGACGGATCCACGGCACCGGAATCCTCTTGCCCCTTCCACCCATGCCTTTTAGGCTTCCAGCGCCGGCCAAGTGGAACGAGCGGAATCCATACGGGAGGAAAGCGGACATGAATTCCGGCGGGGGTCGCACAACCCGGTCACCTCATCCTTGCGCGGGCCCCGGGTGCCGGCGGCGACAGGGCGCAGCACCCGGACGAAGGAGAAGAGCGGCGGACGGGTCCGTCCTCTGCGCGGACTGCCGCGAGGAGTTCCTCGCCGACCTCCGCCGGCTTCCGTCGCTCTACCGGGCTTGCGGGCACGCCCTCGACGGCAGCGGGACGGTGAGCGGTCCACGCGAGCGCACCTCAGGGGGGTCATCGCCCGGCATACCCCTCAACACCGCCGCGGCGGAGGTGCGTTCGGAGATTCTCGCGCTTCTCGGTTCATGGGCCGGCCTGGTCGCCGAGAGCCGCCGGCTGCCGCCTCCCCCGCGCACGGTGGAGGGCCTGACGGCTTTCCTGCTGCGGCACGCGGGGTGGCTCATCACCCACGGCGCCGTCCGGGACGCCTCGCACGAGATCGCGCGGCTGACTCGTCGTGCCGCCCGGGTGTCGGAGCCGGCGGGCCGTCGCCTGATCACCGTCGGCAGGTGCCCGGAACCCGGATGCGCGGGGGCGTTGCAGGCGCCGATCCGTCCGGACGCCGATGAGCCCCCGGTGGAGGTGCGCTGCCGCACGGAGTCGGCTCATCGCTGGGCCGGACACGAACTGATACTGCTCAAGAGCCGGATGCGGTCGGACCACACCGTTGTTCCCGCCCCCTCGGGATCGCCCCCGCCGACGGCGCGGCGCGGCGCGTACGCGGCTTCGACCGTGTGGCTCACGGCCTCCGACATCACCCGGCTGTGGGGTGTGCCGTCGGGCAGCGTCTACCGGCTCGCCAGTCAGCGCGACTGGCGGCGCCGCAGCCATGGTGGCCGTACGCGCTATCACGAGACCGATGTGGTCAGGGCGTTGGGCGGGCTGGAGCCCCGCTCCGCCTGAGCGTCGGGCCCCCGGGCCGTGGGCTCACTGCCCGGGGGCGTGCTCCCAGCGCTCGGCGAGCAGATCGGCACCGGGCACCCGCCCCGGCAGCGGTGGGTGCCCCGCCCGCAGGCCGTCGAGGGCGATGGCGATGGTGCGGTCGCGGGCGTTCGCGGCTTCGCCGGCCAGACCCTCGGCGCCCCGCTCCTCGAACTGGTCCACCAGCGAGGACCTGCCGAGTTGCTCGATGAGGAGCGAGATGTCCACCGCCATGGCGTCCGCGCGGAGCACGCCCGCCTCGTGCGCGCGGGCCACCAGCGCCTGCATCAATTGGTCGGACCTGGTGAACTTCTCCGCCATCTCGTCGGTGACGGAGATCGTGCCGGCCAGTGGCCCGAGCGCGCCGCCGCCGAACTCGATGGTCGCGGTGACGTAGTGGACGAGCCCTTCCCAGGGGTCGTCGTGCTCCAGGCCTCGTTCCGCCGCCTCGATCCACCGCCCGAGCGAGAGCACGCACAGGTGCTGGAAGAGCTCCTCCTTGGTGCGGTAACGCCGGTAGAGGCTGGCGATACCCACTCCCGCGCGAGCGGCGATCGACGCCACCGAGGCATGGACACCGTCCCTGGCGAGCACCTTCCTGGCGGCTTCCAGCAGGGCGCGGTCGTTGCGTTCGGCTTCTGCGTGCCGGGGTGCTTTTCGAGCCATGCGGCCCACCCTAACCGCTTGCGAAGCGAATCGCTCCGTTATAGTTTTCAAACGAAGCGAAACTATCCGTTTGGAGGAACCGTGCTGTCCGTGGTGATGGAGGAGTTCGGAGGACCTGAAGTCCTGCGCGTCCAGCAGGTCGAGGATCCCGTCCCCGGCCCCGGGCAGGTACTCGTCGAGGTCGCGTACGCGAGTGTCACGTTCGTCGAGACCCAGGTCCGTTCCGGCAACGGCCCCTTCGGCAAGCCGCCGTTGCCCCGGGTACCGGGCAACGGCGTGGGCGGCCGTGTCGTCGCCGTCGGTCCCGATGTGGACCCGGCCCTGACGGGCACCGTCGTGGTCACCACCACGGGCGGCGAGGGCGGGTACGCCGAACTCGCCCTGGCGCGGGCCGAGGAGGCGGTCCCGGTCCCCCCGGGCGTGGACCTCAAGGACGCGGTCGCGCTGCTGGCCGACGGACGCACAGCGCTGCTGCTGTTCAAGCAGGCGGAGATCAAACCGGGTGAGCGCGTCCTGGTCGAGGCGGCCGCCGGCGGCGTGGGAAGTCTTCTCCTCCAGCTGACGGTCGGCGCGGGCGCGCGGGTGATCGGTGCGGCCCGGGGAGCCCACAAGGCCGAGCTCATCACCTCGCTGGGCGCTGCCTTCGTCGACTACTCCGAGCCCGACTGGCTCCAGCGGGTCCGGGACTCGGCCGACGGCAGTCTCGACGTCGTGTTCGACGGTGTCGGCGGTGCGATCGGCACCGACGCCGCCGGGGCTCTGGGGCCCGGTGGCCGGATCAGCGTGTACGGGATGGCCAGCGGCGCGGACGCCGACCTCGACACCCAGCAGTTGGACGAGCGGTCGATCCGGGTCCTCGGACTGTTCTCGGCACCGAGCCCGGCCGAGACCCACGCCCTCATCGGAGAGGCGCTGCGCCTCGCGGCGGACGGCGCACTGCGGCCGATCGTGGGCCAGACCTACGCACTCTCCGAGGTCGCTGCGGCCCACGCGGCGATCGAGAGCCGCTCCACCGTCGGCAAGACGCTGCTCGTCGCCGGTCCGAACGGCGGCACCCGATGAGTTCCCGGGCGCTTGAGCCACCGGAGCGGGCCGGCGCCCGCGAGTGGATCGCACTCGCCGTCCTGGGTGTTCCGGCCGTTCTGGTCATGATGAACATGTCGGTGCTCTACCTGGCGCTGCCGACCCTCAGCAAGGATCTGGATCCCAGCGCGAGCCAACTGCTGTGGATCACCGACATCTACGGGTTCATGGTCGCGGGCTCCCTGATCACCATGGGCACGCTGGGCGACCGGCTCGGGCACCGGCGGATCCTGCTGATCGGCGCCGTGGCCTTCACCGCCGCTTCGGTGCTCGCCGCGTACTCCACCAGCGCCGGCATGCTCATCGCCGCGCGCGCCGTCCAGGGCGTCGCCGCCGCCTCGCTGGCGCCGTCCTCGCTCTCGGTCATTCGGAACATGTTCCGGGATCCGGGACAGCGCACGCTCGCCATCACGATCTGGATGATGAGCTTCATGGGCGGCGGGGCGCTCGGCCCCCTCGTCGGCGGGGCACTGCTCCACTTCTTCTGGTGGGGGGCGGTCTTCCTCGTCGCCGTCCCCACCATGGCCCTGCTGCTCGCCACGGGCCCGTTCCTCATGCCCGAGTTCCGCTCCGGGGACTCCGGCCGGCTGGACCTGACCAGTGTGGCGATGTCCCTGTTGACGCCGCTCGCGATCGTGTACGGGATCAAGAGCCTGGCCGTCGACGGCTTCGGACCGACCTCCCTGGGCTGTATCGCCGTCGGACTGGTGGTCGGCGCGGCGTTCGTGCGCCGCCAGCGACGGCTCACCTCACCGCTGCTCGATCTGGGCCTCTTCCGCATCCCCTCCTTCGCGGTCTCGGCCGGAGGCATGGTGGTGGTCGGTGTGCTGCTCTTCGGCACCAGCCTGCTCACCTCGCAGTACCTCCAACTGGTGCTGGGGCTGAGCCCCTTGGAGGCGGGGCTGTGGCAGCTGCCCAGCGCGGTGAGCGGGACCGTCGTGGCACTGTGGGTGTCCGGTCTGGCCGCCCGGTTCCATCCGGCGGTGCTCATGAGCGCGGGAGCGGCCTTCGCCGTCCTCGGGCCGGTCATGCTCACCCAGGTGGACCGGAGTCCGGGCGTCCTGGTGGCCGGGTCGGTGCTGCTGTTCGCCGGTCTGACGCCGTTCATGGCCCTGGGCACCGGCCTGGTCGTGGGGGCCGCACCGCCGGAGCGCGCCGGGGCCGCGTCCGCCATATCCGAGACGGGCGCGGAGCTCGGCGGTGCCCTGGGCATCGCGATCCTGGGCAGCGTCGCCACCGCCGTCTACGGCGGCTACATGGCCGACCACACGCCCAAGGGCATACCGTCCGACCTCGCCGGATCCGCCCACGAGACGCTGGCCGGGGCGCTGGAGGCCGCCCAGCGGCTTCCCGGAGAGCAGGGAGCCGCGCTGGCGGAGACCGCACGAGACGCGTTCACCCAGAGCGTCCATGTGCACGGTTTCATCCTGATCCCGCTCCTCGTGGCCCTGGCGCTCCTGACTCTGACACTCCGCCGCCGCCACCAGCCGGAGGAGGCCGTCCGGACCGATCAGGCAGCGGCCCCCGCCCCGGTCACTGACTGAAAGGAACGACTCCTCATGCGCGTCGAGGTGTACTTCGACATCCTGTGCCCCTGGTGCTACATCGGGAAGCGACGACTGACGACGGCCCTCGCGGACCGGGGCGACGTGGAGGTCGTCTGGCGCAGTCTGGAACTCGACCCCGACGGCAGCGCCGTGGCCGGTCCGACCGCGGCGGAAGTGATCGCCCAGTACCAGAGCAGCCCGGAGCGGGCAGCCGCTCGCGTGGAGCACATCCAGGCTCTCGGGGCGGCGGAGGGGCTGGAACTGAACCTCCACAAGGCGCGGCCGGTCAACTCCTTCGACGCCCATCGGCTGGTGCGTCTGGGCGCCTCCCACGACCTGGCCGACCAGACCCTCGAAGCGTTGCTGCACGGCTATCACACCGAAGGCCTCGACATCGCCGCCCCCGACGTCCTCGCGGCGCTCGGCGTCTCGGCGGGCCTCGATCCCACCGAGGTCCGCCGGACGCTGGCCGGAGACGCGTTCACCCAGCACGTGCGCGCCGATGAGCGCAGTGCCGTCGAGCGCGGGATCCGAGGCGTGCCCACACTCGTCACCGGCGAAGGTCCACCGGTCTCCCTCATCCAGGATCCCGCTGTCCTCGCCGGCCTGCTGGAGGGCACGCCACGAGCCTGAAGGCGCCGCCCGACACCGGCTGTCCACGACCGGTGCGGGGCGTCGGTCCGGTCAGTTCGGCCGGAACCGGAAGCCCACGCCTCGCACCGTGATGATCCAGTCGGGGTCGCGCAGTTTGCCGCGCAGAGAACTGACATGCGTGTCGATGGTCCGGCTGGCCTGCGCACCCAACTCGACCTGCGAAGGGTGGCCCCACACGTCGACCATCAGCCGCTGCCGGGAGACCACCACATCGGGCCGACTGGCGAGATAGTGCAGCAGGTCGAATTCCCTGCGAGTCGCCTCGACGAGTTTCCCGTCGAGCCTGACTTCCCGGGCATCGCTGTCGATCAATAGTCCACCACGGACGACTGCGGCCATCCGTCGCGTTCTACTTCTTCGCATGACAGCATCGATTCGAGCCATCAGCTCACGAAAGACATAAGGGCGGTCGAGACAGTCGTCAGAGCCCGCTTGGAGCCCTAGAATTTTATCGACCGCAGCCGACCGGTCGGTGAAGGATATGATGGGTGTATCGCTCGCGGATCGTATACGTCGGCAAACTTCAAGACCGTCCATATCAGACAGACCCAAATCGAGAAGTACCAGATCGACACTCGGGTGCTCGGCGAGCGCTTCCGCTCCCGATCTGACGGCCGTGATGTCGTGGCCGTGTCGCTGCAACCCTTTGACCAGCGACTTCGATTCCTCTTCCTGATCTTCGACCACTAGGACACGCATCCCAGTTCCCCCTTCGAATCCCTCTTCGGCCGGTCACGCGAAGAGGAACAGTAAGCGCTTCCACGGCAGGCAGAAACGATCCCCAGCCGGTTAGTCAGAAGCTTAACAAAGCCTGCGTGGCCGCTCCACGGAACTTGAGCAAAATTTGCCCGGAAGTAGCTGCAAAGAAGCTTGGCCCCGCCGTCTTTTATCGCGGATTCGGGATGGTTCACGCCATATCGGAGTGCGAATCAAGCCCTTTTCGGACCGCAACTTCCGTTCCTTTAGACACCCGAAAACCTGAGGTGCTGAAGAGCCGCACCATGCCCGCGCCTGTACTTCCCCAAACCATGGTCGCCCATTAACGGGAGCCCTGCGGCAGGATCTCGCCACGCTCGTCGCGCCCCGCCGCCTCGGCTCGGCGGAGCCGACGGCGGCCGATTCAGCCACGGACGCGTCCTCGCGGACGGCGACGGGTGGCGGCACGCCGGCGGACCGTGCGGCCGACCCCGGGACGACGCGCACTGGCGCAGCGACGAGCACGGGACTCGCGCAGCCGGCACCCCCCGCTTCGCCCACCCGCTTTCCGGTCTCCGTCCCGGTGCGCATCGACCGTACGACCGCAGGCGGGAGGCGGGGTGCCGGAGCGCCGGAGTGCCGGGGAGGGCAACGGTGCCCTCGCCGGACACTGCCCGCCGTGGTACGACGGGCGCTCCTCGTCAGTCGTCGGGGGTGCCCAGGCCGGTCAGGGCGCCCACCGGGTCGAGGTCCGGGGTGCCTCTCGGCCACCAGTCGTCGCGGCCCGGTTCGGACTCGTACGCGTACCACAGGCCGTCGTGGCCGAGGCGGAGTTGCATATGGCCGTGGGGATGGGTGAGGTGGTTGCGCCAGGGGCGGAAGGCCGGGAGGTCCGCGGCGAGCAGCAGGGGGCGGGCGCGGTCGAAGCGGCCGGCCGGCGGGTCCCAGGGTTCCTCCAGGACCGCCAGCCCTTCCAAGCCCCCCTGGCGCCAGGCGGCGACCGCGCGGGCCAGGTCGGCCGGGGTGCGACCGGTGGCCGCGGCGAGTGAGGAGTAGAGGGCGCGGGTGGTGGCGGTGAGACCGGAGCCGGGGCGTGCGGCGGCGAGTCGCACCGCGTCCTGCCACAGCGTCAGTTCGGCTACCGGGTCTCGTCCCGTGGTGAGCAACGCGTGCGCGCGAGCCGCCGCGTCGGTCGCCAACTGGTCCAACGCGAACGGGTCGGGGCCCCCGGGCGCGCCCGGGTAGACCGGCGGCTGTTCCGGGTGCGGCGGCGGGGGCGCCGGAGCGGGCAACGGCGGGAGGGTGCGCGGCGCGAGGGCGTCACGGGCCCGCACACCCGGAAGCGGCGCGGGCTCCTGCTCCAGCGCGGCGCGCGCCGCACGGGCCGCGTTCCGCCGCGACAACGCGTCGAGCAGCTCCCGCTCACCCCGGCCCCGCAGCAGCAACAGCACGAAGGGGTCCTCGTCCAGCAGCCGCGCCGTCTGGTAGCAGAGCGCCGCCGCGTGCTTGCAGGGGTGCCCGAAGTCGGGGCAGCTGCACCGGGGTTCGAGCTCCCCCGCGCCGGGCAGCAGGCTCACGCCCCCGCCGGCTCCGGGTCGGTGGCCCGGCCCTGCCAGGGTGTGGGGCAGCTCCTTGTCCAGCAACGCGGCGATGTGGCCCGGTTGTTCCGCCGCCGCGTCCAGGAAGCGGTCCCATTCGGCGTCGTCCAGCGTCCGCAGGCGCAGCTGCACCCGGTACGGCCGGGGCCTGCTGCCGTGCACATACGCCAGCACCAGCCCCGGCGTGACGGTGATCGCGTCGACGTTCCCCTTGTCGGCGTACGCCCGTCCGCGCGCCAGCCGTGCCGCGTCCAACGCGCCCTCTTCCAACGCCGTCACCCACGCGTTGCCCCACCAACTCTCCGCGAACGCCTCCCCGGCGGAGGCTCGCGGCGCGAACGGGCGGAAGGTGCGCCGCAGTTCACCGTCCCGAGAGGGCGCGGCCATCGTGCGGGGGACGCGGGGCGTGGTGGGGGCGTCCGGAAGGTGTGCTGCGGAGGAGGCGGGGTCCTGGCGTGGGGTGCCGGGCAGGTCGGGTCCGGATCCCGGTTCCGGGTCGGCCTGGGCGGCCTGGGCGGCCTGGGCACGTGACGCGCGGTCGCCGGGCGTGTTCGCGTGAGACGGCGACGGCTCACCGGCCTGCTCGTCCCACCCGGTGTCGGTGTACGGCTCCACGGCGGAGGTCTCCCCGAGTTCGGGCTCCTCGGCCGGCAACTCGAACGCACCCGCGAGCAGTTCGCGTAGGTCGCGCGCCCGGTTGCGTAGGGGCCGGTCTCCGGCGGCGTCTCCCGAGCGGCGCTCCTCGTGGGCCCCTCCGGCGGCCCGGCGGCGCGGGGCGTCCCCCGGGGCCCGGCGTCCCGTCGCCTCGCCACCCTCGCCACCCTCGCCGCTGGCAGCGCTGCCAGCGCTGAATGGCGTTTCCCGCTCGGTCCGCAGCCGGGCCGACGACGGGGCGCCCCGCCGCCCAGTCCGGCCGCCCCTGCCCGCACCCCCGGCACGGGTGCCTGCTGCCTCCGCCTCGGCCCGGGCCCGCTCAGCGGCATCGCGCGCCGCCCGCAAGGCCTCCCTGGCGACGTCACCGGGCCGCCCGCCGACCCTGCTCGCCCCACCGGGCCGCCCCTCCGACGTGACACCCTCACCGGAAGGCGAGGCGTCCCTGCTCGCGCCACCCGGGCGAGCCTCCGAGGCGACACCCTCCCCCGGACGCACAGGGTCCCCGCTCGCCTCACCCGGACGAGCCTTCGAAGCAACGCCCTCCGCTGAACGAGCGCCGGAAGCACTCGCCGCCCCGGCGTGAGCACCAGAGGTACTCGCTGCACCGGAAGGCGCATCCGACGCGTGGGCCCCACCGGAGCGAGCGCTGGACGTATCTGCCGCGCCGGAGCGACCGTCCGACGCGTCGGACGGTCGCGTGTGAGCGCCGGAGACATCTGCCTCGGACGCTCGCGCGTGAGCGCCGGAGACATCTGCCTCGGACGCACGTGCGTGAGCGCCGGAGGCATCTGCCGCGCCGGCGTGAAAGCCCGAGGGAGTGCCCGCGCCGGAACGAGAACCAGAGGCAGTGCCCGTGCCGGAGCGAAGACCCGAAGCAGCAGCCTCACCAAAGTGCGCACCCGAAGCAGCAGCCTCACCGAAGTGCGCACCCGAGGCACTGGCCGCCCCCGGGCCACCCCTCGGCGTATCCTCCGAACCGGGGTGTGCGCCGACGACACGTGCCGCCCCGGACTCAGCGCCGGACGTACCGCCCCCCTCACCGGCGGTGAGAGCGTCCGACGGGCGCCCCCGCGCCGCAGCGTCCTCGGCTGCCCGTGCCCCGGAAGCGCTGCGTGCGCCCGCCTCGGCCTCGGCCGCGCCCGCCCCCGCCGTCCCGGCGGCGCCCCGCTCCCCCGTCGGCTCTTGCTCCTCCTCCTGACCCGCCGACCTCGCCCGGGCCTCCGCGGCCCTCCGCAGGGCCTCCCGTGCCACGTCTCCAGGGCGGGCGGCGGACTGCGCTGCCGCCCGGACCCCGGCCGCCCTTTTCGGCCCGGCCGCAGCGGTACCCGACACGGAGCCCGAGCCCCGACGCTCACCGGCCTCCGCCCCATGGCCGTCACGGTCGCGTGCCGCCCGCAACGCCCGGCGAGCCGCGTCGGCGGGTCGGGCCCCGGCGCCGGACGCGGGCCCGCCCGCACCCGACGTCCCTTCCGCGTCCGCCTCGTCGGACGGCCCGGCCCCGCCGGTCTCCGCCGGAACACCCCCCGCCCCCTCGGGCTCCTCCACCGCAGGCTCTCCGGCTTTCGGCGCCGTCGGTACCGCCTCCGCTCCCGCAGACTCGCCCGACACAGCCTTCACCTCGGCCTCGTCCCCGGTCCACGCCCGCGCACCGCCCGGCGTCCCCGCGCCCCCGCTCATGTCGACCTCCGCAGCGAGACCAGGTCGGTCAGTTCGCGGTCGGTCAGTTCCGTGAGGGCCGCCTCGCCGGAGCCGAGGATGGCGTCGGAGAGGGCGCGCTTGGATTCCAGCATCTCGGCGATGCGGTCCTCGATGGTGCCCTCGGTGATCAGACGGTGGACCTGGACGGGCTGGGTCTGGCCGATGCGGTAGGCGCGGTCGGTGGCCTGCTCCTCGACGGCGGGGTTCCACCAGCGGTCGAAGTGGACGACATGGCCCGCGCGGGTCAGGTTCAGACCGGTTCCGGCGGCCTTGAGGGACAGGACCAGGACCGGTGTCGCTCCGCTCTGGAAGCGGTCCACCATGTGTTCGCGCTCCTTGACCGGCGTACCGCCGTGGAGCAGTTCGACCGGGACCGCGCGGGCGGCGAGATGGGCGGTGATCAGCCGGGCCATGCCGACATACTGGGTGAAGACCAGCGCCGAGCCGTCCTCGGCGAGCAGCGTGTCCAACAGTTCGTCCAGCAGGGCCAGTTTGCCGGAGCGGGCGGCGAGTCGGTCCGCGGCGGCCTGGCCCACCTCCTCCTTGAGATAGAGCGCCGGGTGGTCGCAGATCTGCTTCAGGGCGCCGAGGAGCTTCAGGACGAGGCCCCGGCGGGCGATGCCCTCCGCCGTCTCGATGGCGAGCAGCGACTCGCGGACGACGGCCTCGTACAGGGCGGCCTGCTCGCGGGTGAGGGGGACGGGGTGGTCCGTCTCGGTCTTGGGCGGGAGTTCGGGCACGATGCCCGGGTCCGACTTCTTGCGGCGGAGGAGGAAGGGGCGGACCAGACGGGCGAGACGGGTGACCGCCTCCTGGTCCTCTCCGTTCTCCACGGCGCGGGCGTGCCGGGCCCGGAAGGACTTGAGCGGGCCGAGGAGCCCGGGGGTCGTCCAGTCGAGAAGCGCCCAGAGCTCGGAGAGGTTGTTCTCGACGGGGGTGCCGGTGAGGGCCACGCGTGCGGGCGTCGGGATCGTGCGCAGGGCCTTCGCGGTCGCCGAGTAGGGGTTCTTGACGTGCTGGGCCTCGTCGGCGACGACCATGCCCCAGTGCTGGGCGGCCAGGTGCGGGGCGGCCGAGCGCATGGTGCCGTAGGTGGTGAGGACGAAGCCGCCGCCGAGGTCGTCCAGGGAGCGGTCGGTGCCGTGGAAGCGGCGGACGGGGACGCCGGGGGCGAAACGGGTGATCTCCCGCTGCCAGTTGCCCAGCAGGGAGGCGGGGCAGACGACCAGCGTGGGTTCCGTGCGGTCCCGGCGCAGATGCAGGGCGATGACCGTGATCGTCTTGCCGAGGCCCATGTCGTCGGCGAGGCAGCCGCCGAGGCCGAGGGAGGTCATGAGGTCCAGCCAGGCCAGGCCCCGGAGTTGGTAGTCGCGGAGGGTGGCCGAGAGGCCCGGCGGCGGCTCGACCGGGCCGAGGCCGGCCGTCAGGCGGTCGCGGAGAGCCGCCAGTGCCCCGACCGGCACCGCTTCCACCACCTCGCCGTCGACCTCCGCCTGGCCGGTGAGGGCCACGGAGAGGGCGTCCACCGGGTCGAGGAGGCCCAGTTCGCGTTTGCGGGCCTTGCGGACGAGGGCCGGGTCGACGAGGACCCACTGGTCGCGCAGGCGGACGATCGGGCGGTGGGCCTCGGCGAGGGTGTCCATCTCGGTCTCGGTGAGCGGGTCGCCGCCGAGCGCCAACTGCCAGCGGAACCGCAGCAGTTCCTCACTCTCGAAGAAGCCGGTGCCGTCCGTGGCGGAGCCGGGCGCGGGGCGCACCTCGGCGCGGGCACTGAGGTCGTGGGCCAGGTCCCGGGGCCAGTGCACCGCGACGCCGGCCGCGCCGAGCCGGGTCGCGGCGACGCCCAGCAGGTCGGACAGTTCGTCCTCGGAGAGGGCGAGGACGTCGGGGACGTCCTGTTCGGAGAGGCGGTCCAGGGGCGGCCAGACACGGGCGGCGCGGCGGACGGCGAGGGCGGCGTCCACGCGCGCTCGGGGCCCGAAGGCCGCGTCCGCGTCGCCCGCCCACAGCGCCGCCGCGTCGACGACGAGGGTGGGGTCGGCGAGGCTGTGCACCTGGACGACGGCCGCGCCCGCCCGGGGGGCCCGTTCGGCGTCGTCGAAGAGGTCGTACGCCGACAGGTCCAGGCGCAGGGAGATCCGTACGCCCGCGTCCATGCCCGCGGCGACCTCGGCGGCCCAGTCGCGCGCGTGGGGCAGCCGCTGTCCGGCGTACGCCGCGAACGGTTTCCCGGAGACGTACGGCGCCGCCGGGCCGCGCGGGAGCGTGTCGGCGACCGCGTCCAGGAAGGACCGCATCAGGGCTTCCGGCTCGGGCAGCCGGAGCGGTCCCTTGCCGGGCAGCGGCACGGCATGGCCCTCGTACGGCAGGGCCGCCGCGATGGCTCTGAGGTGGGCGATGTCGTCCGGATCCAGGGGGCCCGCCCGCCACGCGTCGTACCCGTCGGCGGTCAGTCCGGGCAGCAGCCGCCCCCGGGCGATCAGGCGCACCGCGTGCAGCGCGGCCGCGCCCCAGCAGGCCGTGGCGGGGTGGGCGGCGGGGTCGCGGCGGGCCCGGGTGAGCAGGGGAAGGGCCTCGCCGACCGGCAGGCACCGGGCGGGGACGGTGCCCCTGCGGGCACCGGAGCCGTGGGGCCGTACGACGGTGAGGTCCTCCACGGCGCCCGGCGGCGGCTCCGCGCCCGCCGGGTCCCAGAAGGCGAACCTGCCGTGCCGGGGCAGCGGGGCGGGAAGGAACACGGCGGGCAGCCGGACGGGGACCTGCGTCCGCGCGGGGACGTCCGTGTCCGCCTCGGGAACAGCCGTGTCCCACATGCGTCCGGTCACCTCCCGTCCCCCGTCGGATGAGCCGTCTCCGGTCCGGCTCCGATCGCCGCCTTCGACTCGATCAGTTGTCTCCGACTCTACGGGCGGGGTCTGACAATCGGCCGCGGCGAGCGGGCGAAGGTCTGTCCACGTCGGTGTCCGGGCAGGTCAGGGCACGGTTCGCGACACCACGTACACCATCGGATGGTCCGGGTTGGACCGGTTCACGACGATGTCGTGGGTGGGCGCGGGGTTCTTCTGGTCGTTGACGAGGCCGTACCAGGGGCCGGGGCCGGTGAAGTCCCAGCCGACGATCCCCCGGTCGCGGGAGTTGATCGCGGCCCTGTCCTCGACCAGGTCGCCCGTGCCGGCGCCGATCTGGTTGAGGAAGCTCTCCAGGCCCTCGTTGCTCGTATAGAACTGCACGTAGAGGCGGCTGGTCTTCCAGTTGTTCGTCTCGTAGTACGCGACGTGCTTGGAGTACGGCGGGATCGGCACCTGGTAGAGGCGTTGCTGGACCCGGGAGGGCCAGTGGGCGGTGAGGCCGGTCGCCGAGTACTTCTTCTCCTTGTCCTTGCCGCTGTCGCGGCTCTGGTTGGCGGAGATCACCAGATAGCCGGCCGGAACGCCGATGAGCAGCACGATGATCGCCAGCGTGATCGCCCGGCGGCGGATCATGTGGCGGCGGTCCTCGGCGGGCCGCTCCGGTTCCTCGGGGGAAGAGCCCTGGTGGGGCACCGCGGCGGTCACGCGGTGTCCTGGGTGGTGCGACGGGCCTCCACGTACCGCGCGTAGCGCTCGTACCGCTCGACCCGGCGCCGGTTGGCGCGGCGGAAGCGGCGGGCGACGAGTCTGGCGAGGTCGGCGGCGCCCACCATGCCGGCCTCGGGCCCGAGCTGGGCGCGCGCGATGCGGGCCTCGGGGCGGTAGCCGCGTCCGGTGAGGTGGCGGCGGAAGGCGTCCCGGGCGGGGCCGATCAGCAGGTCGTCGGCGGCCGAGACGCCGCCGCCGATCACGAAGCACGACGGGTCGAGGGCGGCGGCCAGGTTGGCGATGCCGACGCCGAGCCACTGGCCGATGTCCTGGAGCAGTTCGATGCACATCGCGTCGCCCTCGCGGGCCAGCTCGGTGATCATCGGGCCGGTGATGTCGGCGATGTTGCCCTTGACGTGCTCGATGATCCCGTACGCCACCGGGGAGTCGGCCGCCGCGAGTTCGCGGGCCTCTCTGACCAGGGCGTTCCCCGAGCTGTACTGCTCCCAGCAGCCGCGGTTGCCGCACGGGCAGCGGTGGCCGCCGGGCACGACCTGCATATGGCCGAACTCGCCCGCGACGCCGAACTTGCCGCGCTTGACCTGGCCGTCCTCCAGGATCGCCCCGCCGATGCCGGTACCGAGCGTGATCATGACCAGGTGGTCCTCGTCACGGCCGGCGCCGAAGCGCCACTCGGCCCAGGCGGCGGCGTTGGCGTCGTTGTCGACCAGGACGGGCACCGCGAGCCGGCCGGCCAGACGGTCGCGCAGGGGTTCGTTGCGCCAGGACAGGTGCGGCGCGAACAGTACGCGGTTGCGCTCCGCGTCCACCCAGCCGGCGGCGCCGATGCCGACGGCGTGCACGTCGTGCCGGTCCGAGAGGTCCAGGACCAGTTCCGTGATGGTGTCCTCGACGACCTGGGGGCTCTTCGACTTGTCCGGGGTCTCGGTGCGGAGCTTCTCCAGGATGTTGCCGTCGGCGTCCACGACGCCCGCCATCACCTTCGTGCCGCCGATGTCGATGCCGACGGTGGGGACGCGGGGCGCCGTCAGATGGGAGCGGCGTTCGCGCGTTCCCACGGTTCGCAGGACGGTGGCCCGCGCGGAGCCGCGGTGGGTGAAGTCGCGGTAAGTGCTCATCGGGCCGATTCTGCCTTAGCGCTCCGCTTGGTGCGGCGTGGGGGCCGGGGGTGCCATGGGTTGTTTTTCGGGTGCGGGTCCGGTGGGGGCTGGTCGCGCAGTTCCCCGCGCCCCCGGAAAGCGGGGGCTGCGCCCCCGGGCTTTCCAGGAGCGCGGCACGGAGATCTCCTATGCCCTCACCAGGAGCTGGAAGTCGAACGAATAGCGGGAGGCGCGGTAGATGTGGGTGCCGTACTCGACCGCCCTGCCCGTGTCGTCGAAGGTGGTGCGCTGCATGGTGAGCAGCGGGGCGTTCTCCGGTTCTCCCAGGCGGTCGGCCTCGTCCGGGGTCGCCGTTCTCGCGCCGATGGTCTGGCGGGCGCTGTGGAGGGTGATGCCGGCGGTCCGCATGAGGCGGTAGAGGCCGGTGGCTTCGAGTTGCGGGGTGTCGAGGTCGAGCAGGTCGGTGGGGAGGTAGTTGCAGAGGTAGGCCATGGGTTCGCCGTGGGCCAGACGGAGTCGCTCGATGCGGTGGACTTCGCTGCCCTCGGCGACGGCCAGGGCGGCGGCGACCTCGGCGGAGGCGGTGACGGTGGCGTTGACCAGGACCCGGGTGGCCGGGCGCTGGCCGGCGGCCTCCAGGTCGTCGTAGAGGCTGCTGAGTTCCAGGGGGCGTTTGACCTGGCTGTGGACGACCTGGGTGCCCACGCCGCGGCGGCGTACGAGCAGGCCCTTGTCGACCAGGGACTGGATGGCCTGGCGGACGGTCGGGCGGGACAGGCCCAGGCGGGCGGCCAGCTCGATCTCGTTGCCCAGCAGACTGCCCGGGGTCAGCTCGCCGTGCTCGATCGCGGCCTCCAGCTGCTGGGACAGCTGGAAGTAGAGCGGGACCGGGCTGCTGCGGTCGACGCTGAGCTGGAGCGACACGGTCGGATCCACTTCTGGTTTCGGCACGGGCCGAGCGTAGCCCCGGTGCTGGGAGACGGGAAGCCGCGTAGTTCGGTTGTCCGGACAAACCATTGACACGGCGGCAGGTACGCCCCCACTTTGTTTCCCATGCGCATCGGACTCATCGGGGCGGGTCGTATCGGGACGTTCCACGCGACCACCCTCAGCCGCCACCGTGATGTCGGCTCTCTGATCATCACCGACGTCGACCCTGCTCGGGCCCATGACCTCGCGGATCGCCTCGGCGAGACGGCGGCGCCGGGCGTGGACGAGATCTTCACCTGGGGCGTGGACGCCGTGGTGATAACGGCCGCGACGTCCGCCCACGGCGAACTGATCGGTCGGGCAGCCCGCTCGGGCCTGCCGGTCTTCTGCGAGAAACCCGTCGCGGTGGACCTGCCGGGCACGTTAGGCGCGCTGGCCGAGGTCGACGCGGCCGGGACGGTGCTGCAGATGGGTTTCCAGCGGCGATTCGACTCGGGCTATGTCACGGCGCGGGAGGCGGTCCGGGCGGGCCGGCTCGGGCGGCTGCACACCGTACGGGCGCTGACGGCCGATCAGACGCCGCCGCCGGCCGGATACCTGCCGATCTCGGGAGGCATCTACCGGGACACCCTGATCCACGACTTCGACATCGTGCGGTGGGTGACCGGGCGCGAGGTCGCGTCCGTGTACGCCACCGGGTCGGACGCCGGGCATCCGATGTTCCGGGAGGCGCGCGATTTCGACACGGCGGCGGCGCTGCTCACCCTGGAGGACGGCACGCTCGTGACGGCCACCGCGGCGCGGGTGAACGGCGCCGGGTACGACGTACGGCTGGAGCTGGCCGGGGAGCTGGACACGGTGGTGGTCGGTCTGGACGACCGTACGCCGGTCGCGTCCACGGAGCCGAGCGGGCCGCCGCCGGCGGACAAGCCGTGGACCGGCTTCCTGGAGCGGTTCGCCGCCGCGTACGAGGCCGAGATCGCCGCGTTCGTCGAGGTGGTGCGCGGCGAGCGGGCGAACCCGTGCGACGGCCGCGAGGCGCTGCAGGCGCTGCGCGTGGCCGAGGCGTGCGAGCTGTCCCGGCTGGAGCACCGTCCGGTCAACCTGGGCGAGATCCCGGGCGGCCGGGAGTAGGTGTTCAGTCGCGGCTGCGGCCCCCTGAAGGGCGGAAGGCCCCTTCAGGGGCGCGGGTTCAGGGGCGCGGGGAACCGCGCGAGAAGCCCCACTCGGCCGCACAGGGCACAGGGGCGGCGTGGGCGAGAAGACGTCTCACCACCGCAGTGGCAGACTCCGCACCCCTCGTATCAGCATGCCCGGCAGCCACTCCCCCGGCGGACCGTCCGACGCGAGATCCGGGCAGCGCCGCAGCAGGGACCGGAGGGCGACACCGGCCTCCAGACGCGCGAGGGGCGCGCCCAGGCAGAAGTGGATGCCATGGCCGAAGGCGAGGTGGCCTCGGGTGTCACGGTGGATGTCGAAGCGGTCGGGGTCGGGATAGCGGGCACCGTCGCGGTCGGCGGCGGACAGGCCGATCAGCACCGAGTCGCCCGCCGGGATGACCGTGCCGCCTATCTCCAGCGCCTCGGCGGCGAATCGGAACGTCGCGTTCTCCACGGGGCCCTCGTGGCGCAGGGTCTCCTCCACGACCGCGTCCACGAGGCTCATGTCGGCCCGTACCTCGACGAGTTGCCCGGGGTGGGTGAGGAGCGCGTGGACGGCGCCGGTGATGAGGTTGACGGTGGTCTCGTGGCCGGCGATCAGCAGGATGTAGGCCATGCCGCGCAGCTCGGCGGGTGACAGGCGGTCGCCGTCCTCGTCGGTCGTCCGGATCAGCGCGCTCAGCAGGTCGTCGGCGGGCGGCGAGCATCGCTTGTCCTCGACCAACTCCTCCAGGTAGGCGGCGAGTTGGACGAAGGTCGCGTGCTCGCTCTCCCCACTGGTGGGTGCCACCGCCTCCGTCGACAGCTTGCGGAAGGCCGCACGGTCGAACTCGGGTACGCCGAGCAGTTCGCAGATGACGGTGAGGGGCAGCGGGTACGCGAACGACTCGACCAGGTCGGCGCGGCCGCGCGGCACCATCTCGTCCAGCAGCGAGTCGGTGATCTCCTGGATCCTCGGCCGCAGCCGCTCGACGCGTCGCCCGGTGAACTCCCGGGTGATCAGTCCGCGCAACCGGGTGTGCTGGGGCGGGTCGGCGGCCAGCAGGTACTTGCCGATCAGCTCCTCGTCGAGGAACGTCACGCCGACCTTCGAGCCGTCCTTCGACAGCCGGGGGTCGGCGAGCGCCGCCCGCGCCTCCTCGTGTCCGACGACGAGCCAGACCTCGTGGTGCGCGTCGTGCTGGGGCAGCCGGACCCGGTGGACGGGGCCGCGCGCCCGCAGTTCGGCGTAGACGGGATGGGGGTTCTCGGTGAACCCCGGTCCGTACTCCCCGAGATCGATCACATGCTCATCGCCCATGACTCCCCCTTCACCCGTCCAACGCCCCGAGTCGCTCACGAGTGCCCGTCGTCCTCCAGCAACCCCGCGTCATAGGTCAACAGGGCGATCTGCACACGGTTGTTGAGGCCGAGCTTGGCGAGGACGCGGGAGACATGGGTCTTGACGGTGGCGACACTCATGAAGAGTTCGGCGGCGATCTCGGCGTTGGAGGCGCCGCGGCCGACGGCGACGGCCACCTCGCGTTCCCGGTCGTTGAGGGCGGCGACCCGGGAACGGGCGGTGGTGCGGCGGGTGTCGGCGGCGCTGCCCGCGGCGTGCGCCATGAGCTGGCGGGTGACGGCGGGCGAGAGCACGGGGTCGCCGGCCGCGACCCGCCGTACCGCCTCGACGATCTCGGCGGGCGAGGTGTCCTTGAGGACGAAGCCGGCCGCGCCGGCCCGCAGGGCCCGCAGCACCTGGTCGTCGGCGTGGAAGGTGGTGAGGACGACGACCTCGGGCGCGTCCGGGCGGGCCCGGAGCCGTTCGGTGGCGGCGAGACCGTCGACGGTCGGCATCCGGATGTCCATGAGGACGACGTCGGGGCGCGTACGGTCGACGAGGGCCTCCACCTCGTGGCCGTCGGCGCCCTCGCCCACGATCTCGATGTCGTCGGCGCCGCCCAGCATGAGGGAGAGGCCGGTACGCACGAGGGGATCGTCGTCGACGAGGAGCAGTCGGATCGCGGTCATCGGCCCACCGTTCGGATGTCGGTCATGGAGCACTACCGTAGGGCGCTTCGCCCGGACCGCCGCGTCGCCGCGGCCGACCCGTTAGTGTCGGCCGGTACGGCATTCAACTGACGGAGGTTTCGGGTGCGTTACCGACTCCTGGGCCGCACGGGGCTGCGTGTCTCCGAGCTGTTCCTGGGCGCCATGACGTTCGGGGAGCAGGGCGGGGTGGGGGCGCCCGCGCAGGAGTGCGCGCGGATCCTCGACGTGTACGCGGAGGCCGGCGGCAATGTGATCGACACGGCGGTCAACTACCGGGGCGGGGAGAGCGAGCGGATCGTCGGCGAGCTGCTCAAGGGGCGGCGCGACCGGTTCGTGCTGTCCACCAAGTACACCGTGTCCCGGGACGGTGCCGACCCCAACGCCGCGGGCAACCACCGCAAGAACCTCGCGCTGTCGCTGGAGACGAGTCTGCGGCGCCTCGGGACGGACTACATCGACCTCTACTGGGTGCACATCTGGGACCGCAACACCCCGGTCGAGGAGACGATGCGCGCCCTCGACGACGCCGTACGGTCCGGGAAGGTGCTGTACGTCGGCATCTCGGACGCCCCGGCGTGGGTGGTGGCGCGCGCCAACACCCTGGCCGAATGGCGCGGTTGGTCGCCGCTGTCGGCCCTGCAGGTGCCCTACAGCCTGCTCAACCGGGACATCGAGCGGGAGCTGCTGCCGATGGCGGAGGCGTTCGGCATGTCGGTCGCGGCGTGGAGCCCGCTGCAGAACGGCGTGCTGTCGGGCAAGTACACCCGCCCGGGCGGGGTGGCGCCGGGCACCGCGACCCGGCTGTCCGCGGAGGCGATCGGCGCGCGCGAGCGCGCGGTGGCGGAGGCCGTGCAGAGCGCCGCGGACGAACTCGGCGCCACCCCGGCCCAGGTGGCGATCGCCTGGACCATGGCCCACTCCCCCGCCGTGCACCCTGTGCTGGGTGCCCGCCGCGTCGAACAGCTGATGGACAACCTGGGCGCCGCCCGGCTGGTCCTCCCGGAGGAGATCCTGGCCCGGCTGGAGGAGACCACCGACTTCCGCCTGGGCTTCCCCGGGGACTTCATCGACGAGGCGTCGGCGTGGGTGTACGGGTCGGTGGGGCAGCGCGTGGTGCCGCGTACGGCCTGACCGGGGCCGGGCCGGGGCGGGCCGGGTGCCAGGCCGGGGGCGTCCGTCAGGCGCGCAGCCGTACGCCGTGGCGGACGCGCAGCCGGTGAATCTCCCACCACGCGACGGCCGTGACCGAGGCCGGGCCGCCGACGAGGGCGGCGAGCTGGACCAGGGGCGGGCCCGGCGGCAGTCCGCCGACGGCCAGGTTGATGGCGGAGAACTCCCACACCAGGGCGCCGGTGAGCAGCGCGGGGAGCGCGGGGTGCACATCGACGGTGTTGAAGGCGCTGCGTACGGCGGGCCCGGTGGCGAAGACGATGAAGAGCAGCACCCAGAGCAGGGGGACGAGCAGGGCGAGGGGCGCCCACAGGCTCATGTCCCTCTCCAGATGGGTGCGTGTGTAGTAGACCGCCCCGCCGAGGAGCGGGACCGCCGTGAAGGCGCCGACGTACCACAGGGCTGATTTCCCGGAGGTGCGCAGGGGGGCGCGCATGGCCCGGCGCGCGTCCGGTGACGACCAGCGGAACAGCGCCGCGACGACCACCGGCGCGCTCAGGAGCAGCAGCCAGGGGGTGACGGTCAGCCGCATCATGAACTGCTGCTGCGCCTGGTCGACGTCCTCGGGCTTGCCGTAGACCGCCAGGATCAGCAGCGACATGAGGGTGGCCGTCCAGGCGCGCCTGCGCTGTACCCGCGTCACGTCGTCGTCCAGGGGGCGGTGGCGGGAGCGGGAGGGGAAGATCCGCCGGGCCGGGCGGCGGGCCGAGCGGGCCAGTGGGTAGCCCACCAGCAGACCGACCACCATCGGCCACGCGCACATCGCGGCCATCGCCCAGAGGCAGCCGTGCAGCCGGAGCCCGCTGAGGAACTCCCTGAGCGGCGGCCATTCGTCCTCCCGCATCCGCCGCACGAGGGTGGGTGGCGGGACATAGGGGGGCGGCGGCCCGTAGGGGGAATACGGCGGGACGCGCGGGGGCTGCGGCGGGTACGGTCCTCCGTCCGGTGGCGGCCAGGGTGGCTGATACGGATCGCGTCCCCCGAAACTCACTCCGCTGTCCCCTCCCGAGACGCGCCAGGCGTTCTTCAACTGGCCATCATGGGGGACGAGATGGCGGGGCGCACGCCGATATCGGTGTTCCGGTCGAAGGCGGTGCCCGGGGTCAGTCCCAGGGCAGCCAGGCCCGCACCGCGAAGCCGCCGCCCTCTTCGGGGCCGTGGTCCAGGCGACCCCCGGCCAGCGTGGCGCGTTCGGTGAGGCCGATGAGGCCCTGGCCGGAGCCGGGTACCGGCGGGACCTCTCCCGGGGGCGCGGGATTGCGTACGCGGACGGTGAGTCCGTCGCCCGGGGCGCCCGTGACGGTGACGGTGACCTCGGCGCCGGGGGCGTGCTTGCGGGCGTTGGTCAGGCACTCCTGGGCGATGCGGTAGACGGTGCGGCCGACGGAGGTCGGGACGGCGGCGCGGTCGGTGACGTGCTGGTCGAGGACGACCTTCATCCCGGCCTCGCGGCACTCGGAGACGAGGGTGTCGAGCGCTGCCAGGGTCGGCTGGGGGCGCCCCGCGTCCTCGGGCTCGCCCGCCCGGAGCACCCCGATGATCTCCCGCAGGTCCTGCAGCGCCTCGTGGGCGCTCTCCCGGATGACGCCCGCCGCGCGGACGATCTCGGCCCGTGGTGCGTCGGGCCGGAACTCCAGTGCGCCCGCGTGCACGCTCAGCAGTGTCAGCCGATGCGCCAGGACGTCGTGCATCTCCCGTGCGATGGCCTCCCGGGCGAGCCGTTGCGCCTGTTCGGCGCGGAGGGCCGCCTCGGTCTCGGCGCGTCGGGCGCGGTCGCGGAAGCTCAGCATGAGCTGCCGTTTGGAGCGCACGAACATGCCCCAGCCGACGGTCGCGGCGGTGAGGAGCACGGCGGCGAAGAGTGCCCAGGGGTAGGAGATGTCGGGGTCGGGGCGCAGCCAGAAGAACAGCGGGGTCAGCAGGAGGGACGCGCCGCCGATCCAGGCCACGTACCGGAAGGGCCGGTGCACGGTGAGGGTGAAGAAGGCGACCAGGCCGGCGCCGCCCGCGGTGGTCGACACGAAGCAGACGGGGACCATCGCCACGGCGAGGCCGACCGGCCGGCGTCTGCGCAGCCAGACGGCGGCGCAGGCGAGCGCGCCCAGCACCTGGTCGACGACGGCGAGGGTCTGCGGCAGGTCCGGCTCGTTCCTGACGGTGTCCACGCCCAGGAGGCCGATGAGCACGGCCAGCAGGAAGCAGGTGAAGTCGACGGCCCAGTCCCGTGCGGTGCGCCGGGGCGGCCGTCCGGGGCGGCCGTTCCCGGAGTCGTCGTCGGAGTCGAGGAGGGCCGACGGCAGGAGCCAGCTCCGCCCCGGGAAGGTCGGGGACTCCGGTACCGGCTTGTCAGCACTCACGGTCGACAAATCTATGCAGAGCCGGCCGCCGCCACCTCCCTCCGGCGGGAATCGCGACCAAAGTCGTGGCGCCGTCGACCTTCGGCTGCCCGCCGCGCGACGGATCGGTACTCCCGTCGCACGGCCCTCGCCCCGCGGCCGATGAACGCGCGAGGACCACCCGGCGAGGATCCTCACCATGAAGCAGCTGTTGGAGTTTCTCGGGTTCATCGCCCTGCTGCAGGGCACCGGCGGTCTGGTGTACGAACTCACCGGCAAGCTGAAGTGGGGGGTGACGCAGCGGTGGAGCGCCCTGGACGGCTACGAGATCTACGCGAGCATCGCGCTGGTCGTGCTGGCGATCGCCCTGTTCGCGGCGGCGGAGAGCCGTAGGTCCGGGTGACCGTCCCGGGAGCGTCCGCAACGGCCGGCACCCGCCCGGCCGACCGTCCGGTGGGGGGAGGACGGTCGGTCGGGCGGGTGCGGCCCGCCCTGGTCAGCAGTCGTGGTCGACCAGGTCGAAGGACGCGTAGTGGTCGGCGGTGTAGTAGTCCTCCTCGTAGTCCTGGCCGGTGACGATGCGGCGGGCGCCGCGGGTGGAGGAGCCGGGGGTCTTCACCGTGTACTCGTGGTAGTAGCCGGTGGACCGCGTCGGCAGGATGCGCTCCCGGTTCTGGAAGACGCTGCCGTCCTGCGTGTACGGGTAGGGGCCGCCCCGCGCGATCAGGTCGAGCGTGGTGTGCGCCTGCGACGGCAGGTCGCTGTAGCAGATGCTGCCGACCGCCGCGGCCGCCGGGGTGGCGGTGACGGTGCCGCCGATGAGAAGGGCGGACAGCAGGGCGGCCGCCGCTCCGATGCGTGGTGCTCGTGGGGGGAATCTCATGGCCACATGATGACGCGCGTAGACGGTGACATGTCAATGACAAGTTCCATGATTTTCCGGGCACGTCCGGTAAGTTTTCCGGGAGTTAACCGGAGTCGGCGGGGCTGCCCGCGAATCTTCACAGCGTCGACCGCGGGCGGGCCCGCCGCAGGTCAGGCGTCCGCCGGGAGTTCGTACGAGCCGTACTCGGGCCGCCCCACCCGGTCGTAGCTCTGGATCGAGACGCCGGTGCTCGTGATGCTGCCCCCGGCATGGCGGAACGCGGTCGGCAGGGCGCCCTCGGCGAACAGTCGGCGGCCGGATCCGAGGACGACGGGGAACGTCAGCAGGTGCACGGTGTCGACCAGGTCGAGTGCGAACAGCGACTGGGCGAGACGTCCACTGCCGTGGACCTGGACCTCGCCGTCGGTGGCCTCCTTGAGCGCGGTGACCTCCTTGGCGAGGTCGCCGGCGAGCACGGTCGTACCGTGCCATTCCGGGTGGGTGACGGTGTTCGACACGAGGTACTTGGGCAGGGAGTTGAGCTTCGCCGCGACCGGATCGCCCGGGTCGGTGACCCTCGGCCAGTGGGCGGCGAAGATCTCGTACGTCCGGCGGCCCAGCAGGAAGGCGCCGACGCGGCCGAAGACCCCGTCGACGAACCGTCCGAAGTCCTCGTCCCCGAACGGCACGCTCCAGCCTCCGTGCTCGAAGCCGTCGCTGCGGTCCTCGTCGGGGCCGCCGGGGGCCTGGTGGACGCCGTCGAGGGTGACGAACGAGGTGAGGGTGAGCTTGCCCATGGCGGTACCTGCTTTCGTACGGGTCTCTTGTCATCAGGGCAGACCCTGCCGGGGGCCGCAACTCATCGGTGGGACGGGACATCGGGGCCGTGGGGGACCCGGAGAGGTCGGCGTCGTTTCACCGCGAGCTTCCGGAGCGGGTGGGCGGTGGGATGAGGGCATGACATTTTCGAACAGTGACTTGAGCGGCAAGGTCGCCCTCGTGACCGGTGGCAGTCGTGGCATCGGGGCCGCCACGGCGGTACGGCTGGCCCGGGGAGGCGCGGACGTGGCCGTCACCTATGTGCGCGGCAAGGAGGGGGCGGAGGAGGTCGTAGGGACCGTGCGGGCGCTCGGGCGGCGGGCGGTGGCCCTGCGGGCGGACTCGGGTGATCCCGAGGAGGCGGCGGGCGCGGTCGGACTGGCGGCCGAGGCGCTGGGCGGGCGGCTGGACGTGCTTGTGAACAACGCCGGTGTGGGAGTGCTGGGGCCGCTGGAGAGCCTGCCGCTCGCCGAGGTGGACCGGGTGCTGGCCGTGAATGTGCGGGGTGTCTTCCTGGCGTCCCAGGCCGCCGCGGCCCGGATGGAGAGCGGCGGCCGGATCATCACGGTGGGGACGTGTCTGACGCAGCGGGTGCCGGGGCCCGGCGGGACGCTCTACGCCATGAGCAAGTCGGCGCTGGTCGGGCTGACCAAGGCGCTGGCCAGGGAGTTGGGCGCACGGGGGATCACGGCGAACGTGGTGCACCCGGGGCCGACGGACACGGACATGAACCCGGCGGACGGGCCGTACGCCGCGGGGCAGGCGGAACTGACCGCGTTGGGGAGGTTCGGCACGGCCGCGGAGGTGGCGTCCACGGTGGCGTATCTGGCGGGGGCGGACTACGTGACCGGGGCGGAGTTCGTCGTGGACGGGGGGCACGCGGCCTGAGGGGTGCCCTTCACCCCCGGCGGTCGTCCGGGGGTGAAGGGGTGGCTCGCGTGGATGCGTACCTGACGGGGCGTCGGGGCCGGTCGCACGGTTCCCCGCGTCCCTGAAGAACCCTGGCTAGCCGCCCAGTTCCTGGTGGCGGGTCGACAAGTGGGTGCTGCCCTGTTCCGTCAGGGAGCCGAAGAGGCGGAGGCGGGAGATGCCGCCGTCGGGGTAGATGTCGACGCGGGCGTGGGTGGCCACGACCGGGGCCGGGAGGACGAAGCGGTGGTTGGTGTCGGGCTGGAGGCGGGTGCGGGGGAGGACTTCCGTCCACCCTCCGTCCCCTCCGTCCCCGCCGTCCTCCGCGTCCTTCACCGAGACCGTGGCCCAGCCGGCCGCGTTGCCCTTGAGGTACGCCGTGTCGATCTCCAGGGCGCGGATCTCGCACTGGGCGGCCAGGCGGTAGCGGATCCAGTCGTTGCCCTGGTCGCGGCGGCGCCGTGTCTCCCAGCACTCGTGCATCACCCGGGCGCGGCCGGGCTGGATGGTGTTGGTGGCCGGTGAGTAGAAGAGGTTGGAGGCGTCCTCGGCCCGGCCGCCGTTCTCCAGGGCGACCACGTCGAAGGTGCCGAGGGCGGCCAGCCAGGCCGGGTCCGGCACGACCTCGCCGTGCACCCGGAGGCGGGCGATCCCGCCGTCGGGGTGCTGGTTCAGGCGGAGGTGGGTGAAGCGCTGCTCGACGGAGACCGCGAAGCCGTTGGCGGCGTGCCCGCCGACCGGCGTGCGCGGGACGAGCGTCGTCCACTTCACGTCGTCGGCGAGCAGTTCCTCCGGCGACGGGGAACCGGCCACGCGGGCGCCCTCGACGGACACCGCCTGCGGGTAGTTGCCGCGGAAGTGGGCCGTGTCGACGACGATCCCCCGGATCACGCCGGGCGCGCCGAGGCGGATCAGCGCCCAGTCGTGGTCCTCGGCCGTCGGCCAGGGGTGATCGGCCGAGGCACCCCGGCGGCGGCGTGTCTCCCAGCCGTCCATGACCTTGCCCTTGTGCCCGAAGTGCTCGGGGTCGAACTCGGCGCGCTCGGGCACCAGCAGGTTCTCACGGTGGGCGAAGAACTCGTCGTTGGCGGCGATCACACCGGCGCCGAGCCTGCGGTCGGCGAGGTCGGCGTACCGGGTGAAGGGGAAGTCGGCGGTGCGGTAGTCCGCGTACGGGTCGCCGCCGACGTAGGGCTTCGCGTCGCCGGTGAAGCCGGCGGGCGGGAAGTGGTGCTGCGCCGTCACGATGATCAGGTCTGCCTTTCGGTTGTCCGGCCGCCGCGGGTGCGCGGTGATCAGGGGATGCGGGTGAGGAGTTGTCCCTTCGGTGCGGTGAACTCGCCGTCCGCGACGATGCGTCGGCCGCGCAGCCAGGTGGACCGGACCACGCCGTACAGGGTCTTCCCGGCGTACGCGGTGACGTGGTTGCGGTGCTGGAGTGCGGCCGGGTCGACGGTGAAGGTCTCGTCGGGGGCGAGGACGGCGAAGTCGGCGTCGCGGCCCGGCTCGATGGCCCCCTTCCGGTCCAGCCCGACGAGGGCCGCCGTGCGGGTGGACATCCAGCGGACCACGTCCTCCAGGCCGTGGCCGCGCCCGCGGGCCTCCGTCCAGACGGCCGCGAGGCTCAGTTGCAGGCCGGAGATGCCGCCCCAGGCGGTGGCGAAGTCGTCGGTCTTGAGGTCGGCGGTCGACGGGGAGTGGTCGGTGACCACACAGTCGATCGTGCCGTCCGCGAGAGCCTGCCACAGGAAGTCCTGGTTGGCGGACTCCCGGATGGGCGGGCAGCACTTGAACTCGCTCGCCCCGTCCGGGACTTCCTCGGCGGTGAGGGTGAGGTAGTGCGGGCAGGTCTCGACGGTGATCCGTACGCCCTCCCGCTTGGCCTCGGCGATCAGCGGGAGGGCGTCGCTGGAGGAGAGGTGGAGCACGTGGACGCGCGCGTCGAACCGCCGGGCCTGGGCCACGAGGGCCGCGATGGCGGTGTCCTCGGCGTCACGCGGGCGGGAGGCGAGGAAGTCGGCGTACCTGGGGCCGCCCTGCCGGGGAGCCGCGTCGAGGTGGTGGGGGTCCTCGGCGTGCACGATCAGCAGTCCGCCGAAGCCCGCGATCTCGGCCAGGGAGCGGGCGAGGCCGTCCTGGTCGAGGTGCGGGAACTCGTCGACACCGGACGGCGACAGGAACGCCTTGAAGCCGAAGACCCCGCTGTCGTGCAGCGGCCTCAGGTCCTTGACGTTGTCGGGCAGGGCGCCGCCCCAGAATCCGACGTCGACGTGGGCCTTGTCGGCGGCGACCTCGCGCTTCGTGCGGAGGTGGTCGACCGTGGTGGTCGGCGGGAGGGAGTTGAGGGGCATGTCGACGAGGGTGGTGATGCCTCCGGCCGCCGCCGCGCGGGTCGCGGTCCAGAAGCCCTCCCAGTGGGTGCGCCCGGGGTCGTTCACGTGGACGTGGGTGTCGACGAGGCCGGGCAGCAGGACGTCGTCGCCGAGGTCCTCCAGGCGCGCGCCGGACGGTACGGCCGCGTCGTACGGGAGGACGGCCGTGATCCGGCCGTCGGCGACGGCGACCGCGGCGGGGCGCGATCCGTCGGGGGTGATGACGCGCGTCGAGCGCAACACCAGTTCAGCCTCGGACACCGGGACCCCTCTCGCCGTACCGCTCTTCACTTCCGCGTAACGGTATTTACTTCCACGTAACGGAATTCAACGTTCTGTTGAAGGAGTTTTCACCCCTCCTCCCACTCCGTCAAGAGCACACCCTCCACTCTGCCTCCCGCGCGCCCGTCCTGGATGTTTTCACAAGACGGAATTATTATTCCACCCAGCAGAACGTAGTGACGTACGAGCGAGTAGTCAACGAACCGCCCGGTAGGCTGCGACCTCGCCCGCCATCTCGAAAGGACCGCGCCCGTGCCGACGTCCAGCGCCAGCGCCCACATGACCGACTCCGCCAAGTCGTCCTCCGGTGGTGTCCAGTCCCTCGAGCGCGCCTTCGACCTGCTGGAGCGGATGGCGGACGCCGGCGGCGAGGTGGGGCTCAGCGAGCTGTCCGTGAGCAGCGGGCTGCCCCTGCCGACCATCCACCGGCTGATGCGGACCCTGGTCGTCTGCGGCTACGTACGCCAGCAGTCCAACCGGCGCTACGCCCTCGGCCCGCGCCTGATCCGCCTCGGCGAGTCCGCGTCCCGGCTGCTCGGCACCTGGGCGCGCCCGTACCTCGCGCGACTCGTCGAGGAGACCGGCGAGACGGCGAACATGGCCCTGCTGGACGGCGACGAGATCGTCTACGTCGCCCAGGTGCCGTCCAAGCACTCGATGCGGATGTTCACCGAGGTGGGCCGCCGCGTACTCCCCCACTCCACCGGCGTCGGCAAGGCGCTCCTGGCCGATTTCCCGGCCGACGAGGTGCGCGCGCTGCTGGCCCGTACGGGCATGCCGGCCGCCACGGACAAGACGATCACCACACCCGAGGGCTTCCTGAGCGCCCTGGCGGACGTCCGCCGCCTCGGGTACGCCGTCGACGACAACGAGCAGGAGATCGGCGTCCGCTGCCTCGCCGTCTCCGTCCCGAACTCCCCCACCGCCGCGGCCATTTCGATCTCCGGCCCGGCCGGGCGCGTCACCGAGGCGGCGACCGAGCGGATCGTGCCGGTGCTGCAGCACGTGGCGGTGGAACTGTCGGAGGCCCTCGCGAGTTCGGGCACGGGCGGCTGACGCACCGGACGAACTCGCGAAATCGATCGAGGGAATTACCGCCCCCCAGGCAGAGGGAAAGTCCAGTCCATTCCCCCAATGATCGATCGTGACATGTTTCAGTCAATCAACAGCCGGAAATACCCTGCCTCGCCATCATTGGATCAATTAGCGTTTCCTGCGCTCGGGAATTCCCGGAGCTTCGTGACCGAAGGGAAACAGATCCCATGCGCACGAGAACCAAGATCGGCGTCACCATCGCCGCCGGCGCCCTGGCCGCGCTCGGAATGGCGGCACCGTCCGCCGCGTCGACCGAACTCCAGCGCACCATCGCCACCCAGGCCCAGCAAGCGGATCTGAGCAGGAGCGAAGTCGCCGATCTGCAACGGCAGATCGACAAACAGATGGCCCTCACCCCCGGCGGCGAGCAGATCGGCGTCAACCAGGTCTCCTGGCGGGACGGCAAGGCCGTGATGACCTTCCCCCTGCCCGGCGAGAAGAAGGCCCGGGCCGTCAACGAGCCCATGGGCACGCTCGGCACACCCAACTGCAGCTACCTGTGGACGTGCCTCTACCAGCACTCCAACTTCGACGGGCGCCGCCTGACCTGGTCGGACTGCGACTTCCAGAACCTCGCCGACTGGGGCTTCAACGACCAGACGACGTCCTGGCACAACAACCAGAGCCGTGGGACCCAGACCCACGTGTACAACTGGACGGGCTCGTCCTGGGCCCTGCTGTGGACGTCCACGGCTCCGTCGTCCAGCTCCAACGTCGGCAGCGCCAACAATGACAAGGCCGACGGCCTCTGGGTGTGCTGACCGGCGCACCGACCGCCGGCCCGTTCGCCGACTTCCGGACGAAATGATCCGGCGTTTCCTTCCTCATCGGCCCGAGTATTTCTGTCCCCGCACACCGCGACTTCTGGTGCGGACTTGAGGAAATGGAATTCGGGTCGACGAGGGGCGGAATTCATGGGGTGGGGGGGCGGCGGGGCC